>VAWP01000003.1:1827-6889 GCA_005888295.1 Actinomycetota bacterium | reverse complement strand
TCCGTCGCCGCCCAGGACCACTCGGGCGTCACCATCGACGGTCCGGCCGACGTGCAGGTCGAGGGACGCCAGGTCTGCGTGTCCTTGACGGGCCATGTCGAGGCCATCTTCGGCCGCGCCATCCCGGGGGTGCCCCACGCCACCACCGTCCGGGCCCGAGCCACGGCCACGGCAGCTGGCGACCGTGGCACGACGGTCCAGCACCGCTCGCTGTGCTGAAGCCCGGCTCAACTACGCACTCCGCGTGCCTCGGCTGCTCAGCGTCGTAGATGAACAAGCGATTGCTCGACGCGTGGGTGCGAGGTCGTCAGGGGTTGCCCTGGAGGGCGGCGACCACCGGCATCCCGCTGGGCGTGGGGTCGTAGGCTGCCCCTGGGCCGACGTTCTTCACCAGGTCCCACTCCGACCCGGTTCTGCCGTTCCACTCGAACACCGCCCATCCCCAGCCGTGGCTCTGAGCGAAGTTGATGATGTTGGCGTTGTACCTGCCGTCATTGGGATCGGGCCAGCCGAACTCGGTCAGCACGACCGGGACAGACTGGGACGGCGTGATCCACTGGCTCAAGTAGGGCGGCGGCTGGTAGGGGTCGGTCGGGGATTCGCAGTTGGGTGGTGGCGCATGCGGGCAGGTATAGGCATGCACGGGATACACGATGTTCGACCCAGCGAACACCAGGTTGTTCGCTCCCTGGCCCCGGATCGCGTCGTACATCTGCTGCATGCCGGCGGCGTTGAAGACCGTTCGCCCTTCGGACGCCTGGCCGCCGTTGAGCCATACCGAATCCGGGATGTTGTTCGGCTCGTTGTAGAGGTCGAACGCCACGAGGGGGTTCGACTTGTAGCGGGCGGCCACTTGCTCCCAGAAGTTGATCGAGTTGGGAGCATCGGCCATCTCGTGCAGGCCGACGTGTCCGCAGGGGACGATGGTGTTGTAGTGCAGATCGAGGAGGGCCACCATGCCGCGCCCGGTGATCCAGCTCACCGCGTTGTCGACCTTGGAGGCGTAGCTGGGGTCGAAGTTGCAGCTGTTCGCCAGCCACAGCTGCTCGCCGAGGGGGAGGCGGATGAGGTTCGCCCCCCATCGCTTGGCGTGGCCGATGTCGTCGTCTGTGAGATTGGTGGTGTCGTTGCCCTCGAGGCCGTTCCGGAAGATGCCGGAGAGGAGGATCGGTTTGTTGGTGGCGTCGTAGATCCGGTTGCCCGACGTGTGAAGGGGCGCCACGAAGGTCCGGGACAGGGATGGCGCGGTGGCGACCGCGGCGCTCGGTCCTGCGGCCGCTGACGTGCCATGCGAGGAAGCTGCGGCACGCGGGCCCTGGCCGGCCGTCGTGGTGGCAGTGGCGACTGCGGCGGCACATCGCGGGTCGCGGCTGGCCCCCCCCTCGAGGTCAGGTGCTGGCTTCGGTGTGCGTCGGTGCCGGCGACCGCGGCCAGCGCGGCCAGTCCCCCACCCACCGTCAGCACCGCGGCGGCGAGCGCCACGGCCCCGGCCCCAGCTCGTGAGCCCGACGCCACCTCTCATCTATTCGGCAGGCCCTGGAGGCCTCCTACCGCCAGCGGGTGAACTTTGGCCCGAATTGGCCCAGCGCTGATTGTGGTTATTGAGGCAGTTTCATACTATTCTGTGCTGCAGTGGCCGGGCTGGATGACTACGAGATCGACGAGGTGGTCGGCCGGGGCTCGGTGGGCGTGGTGTACCGGGCGCGTCCGAGAACTGGTGACCACGTGATCGCCCTCAAGCGGGTGCCCTGGGGTGGTGAGGACCGCGTGGTCGATCGCCTGCGAGCGGAGTTGGCCGGCCTCGCCAGGCTCGGTCATCCCCGCGTCCTCACGGTCATCGAGGTGCTGGCTGACGAGAACGGCATTGCCATCGCCATGGATCTCGCCCGAGGCGGCTCCCTCGCCGAGACCCTGGATCGGCGCGGTCGGCTGTCACCTGAGGAGGGCGCGGCGCTGGGAGCCAAGGTCGCCGATGCGCTCGCCGCCGCTCACTCGCTCGAGGTCGTCCATGGAGACGTCAAGCCGTCGAACGTCCTGATGGACGGCGCGGGCGAGCCGCTCCTCTCGGATTTCGGGCTGGCCCGCTCGTTGGCGGCACGATCCCCGCTGGACGGCGCCACCATGGGCACGGCTGAGTACCTCGACCCGGCGGTGGTCCGTGGTGCGTCGCAGGGCCCGGCAAGCGATATCTACTCGCTCGGGATCGTCTGCTACGAGGTGCTGGCCGGGACGCTGCCATATCGCGGCGTCACGCCGGTGGCCACGCTGCGAGCCGCCGATCGGGGACGGGCGAAGCCGCTCGTCGAATCGGCTCCTGGCGTGCCGGCGGGGCTGGCCGCCGTGGTCGAGCAGGCCATGTCCCGACGGCCGGAGGATCGTCCGGCGTCTGCCCGGCTGCTGGCGGACGCTCTTCGTGCCGAGATGAACGGGCACCGCACGACCGACGCCGCCACGGCCAGGTCGGGCGGACCGATGAACAACGGGGCCGCCGGAGGAGTCGCCAGGGCGACCGGACCACGGATGATTCGCCCTCGGCGTCGCTCCAGCGAACCAAGGCCTGAGAGACCCGCGCCAGGTCGTCGCCCAGCAGCGCCCCTGGTGGTTTTCGTCGGCGTCGCCGCGCTGCTCGTCGCCCTGGCATCGAGCGGATGGGCGTTCGGACACGGATCGAGAGGCGGCGCGAGCAGCTCATGTGGCACGAGGCCGACAGGCGGGCGAGGCCAGCACGGGCCGGCCGGCGAGGGCGTGACGCTTCTCGCCGACGTCGCCGGCACCGGATGCCCGGTACCGGTCGTGTGGTCGTCGGGCGTGGTCACCGTCTCGATGCCGTCGAGGACCGAACCGGTTCGCTTCGCTCTCGGGCGGGCGGGTGATCAGCTGCTGCTGGGTGACTGGGACTGCCGTGGGAGGGCGAGGCCCGCGCTCTACCGGCCGGTCACCGGCGAGGTCTTCTACTACGAGGGGTGGGCCGAGCCCGGCCTGGGGCTCGCCCCGAGTCGCCAAGAGCCGACCAAGATCGCCGAGGGCGTCCCCCGCGTCATCCCCGACGCCAAGGGTTGCGATCGGGTCGTGGTGGCGAGGCCCGGCCGTGTGTCCAGGTGAGGGGACCGCCGCCCGCCTCGAGAAGGAAAGCCCATGAAACCGCGCCAGACTCCCGGTCCTCTGCTAAAATCGGGCCACGATGACCGAGTCCATACGGTGGATGAGCACCAAGGAGGCCTCGGAGCGGCTCGGGGTGACCTTGCGGACCCTCTATCGCTTCATCGACGAAGGTCAGCTCGCGGCGTACAAGTTCGGGCGCGTGATCCGGCTCAAGGAGTCGGATGTCGACGACTTCATCGACGCCGCCCGCATCGCCCCCGGCAGCCTGGAGCACCTCTACCCCGAGCCCAAGACCGACACCTCACTGACCGAGTCCAGTCGCACGTAGACCGTGGTCGGCGGATCGCCCGCCAGCCTCACGGTCGCCACATCCATCCCCACCGCACGGAGCTGTCCGGTGAGGGCGTCGGACCTCCCTCGGACGACGATTCGCAGGCGCGGCCGTTCGGCCGCCAGGTCGCCGAGCATCTCCGCCAGAGAGGCGGCGAGCGGCACCGGTCGCGCCCCTGTGGCCTCGGAGATGGGCGTGCCGTCTCCTCGTGGCTGTGCCTGGAAGGCGGCGATGGCGTCCGCGGCCACGAACGTCACCGAGGAACCGCCCGAGCGCAGCAGCCAGACGTCGCGTGCCAGCCCGAGCAGCCGTCCTCGATGGGTGTGCCCGGAGGTCGTCTCGAGGACCACGGCCGTGCCGCGCTCGGCAAGGTTGAGGGCGATCCCCGCCAGGGTCGACTCCTCTTCAGCCTGACGCCGGAGCCACCGCTGCCGTGAGCGAGCGCGGGCTGCGTCCGACGCCCGGGCATCGGCTGCCCACCGGCGAAGGTCGCCGATGAGCCGGTCGACGCCGTGCGGCTCGTTGTCAGTCGCCACCTCGATGACCACCCTCAGCCGAGGTCGAGGGCGGAGGTGGTTCCGGTGGACCCGACTGGGGTAGCTGTAACGCTGAGCATGACAGGGAGCACGTGCCTCGTTGTTCTACAGCTGATTTGGGCCTACCTGCCCGACCCGGCGCCCACCGGTTGCCTCCCCCGGGAGGTGGGTGGTATGGGAGCGCAGAAATAGACTCCCTGGATGTGAGCGATTGCATCTTCTGCAAGATCGTGGCCGGCGAGCTCCCGTCGGAGGAGGTGGCATCGACGAATGGGACATACGCGTTCAGGGACATCAATCCAGGGGCGCCGACCCATGTCCTCGTCGTGCCCCGTCAGCACATCGCGGACGCCAGCGTCATCCGGCCCGAGCATGCGGAGATGGTGACGGAGATGGTCCAGTTGGCCCAGCGGGTGGCGGAGAGTGAGGGAGTTGCCGAGCGGGGCTACCGGCTCGTGCTCAACGTGGGCGAGGACGCGCAGAACTCGGTTCCTCACCTCCACCTTCATCTCCTCGGAGGGCGGCGCCTCGGGTGGCCGCCCGGATAGGGGTCGAGAATGGTTGAGCGCTTCCAATCGGATACCTTCGCTGAGAGGGACGCCGAACCTGACCAGCCTGCAGGGTTCGATGCCCAGCTCGAATGGCCGGGCGAGCGAGAGGGCAGACCGATGGGGCCCCGCCGTCCGGCGGCTGCCGGAGCGCAGAGCGCCGTGCCGGGGGACGAGGATCGGACGGCTGCCGCTGCCCGGAGCCCCCTGTCCGCCGATGTCTTCACGACATTCGACGAGCTGCGCGATCGGGAGGGACGCTTGGCACGGGACATGCAGGACCTTCGTCGAGAGTCGCATGCCCTAGAACGAGAGATGGAGGAGCTGCACAAGGTGACCGAAGAGCTGCGGCACGCCGTCGATGGGCTGGACGCAACCGTCAATGAGAGCAACGAGCGTCTCGAGGCCCAGCTGGCCCAGTTGACGAGGGAGGTCCAGGCTCTCCGGCGCCGAATCCCGCTGCAGGCTGCCAGGCCGCCGGGTATCGGCCCGGAGCAGGTGGAGGCCGTCGCCGCGGCCGTGGCCGAGGCCCTCAGGTCGTCCCA
>VAWP01000003.1:0-1739 GCA_005888295.1 Actinomycetota bacterium | reverse complement strand
TCCCAGGCCGATGCCGTCGCCGGCGCCGTCGCCGATGCGCTCGAGTCGGACCAGCTCGACGCCATCGCCGTGGCCGTGGCCGAGGCGCTCCGGCCCTCTCAGGCCGATGCTGTCGCCAACGCGGTCTCAGATGCCTTGGCGTCCGACCAGCTCGACGCCATCGCCGGTGCCGTCGCCAACGCCCTCAGGCCCGCCCAGGCGGAAGCCATCGCCGAGGCCGTGGCCGAGGCCGTGAAGTCCTCCCGCCCCCCCGCCCCCGCCGCCAGTCCCGAGGCTGGGCGCACCCCTCGGCCCGTCGCGCCCAGGCGGGTCCCGCAGTACGGCCGAGCCCTCGACCCGAGGCAGCCGGCCAGCCGGGGCGAGCTGCCCGCCCGCGCCATTCCCAGACCTCGCCCGCCCGTCGAGGAGGACGACTTCGAGCGGGATCCGGCACCGAGGACGCAGGAGGTTCGTCGCGCCGGCCCGCCGCCGGGTCGCGCGCCGGCGCCCCCGCAGCAGCCGCCGGTCGAGGACGAGTACGGCGACGATCCCTCGGATGAGGGACCGATCGACGATCGCCGCCGGCCCAACCGGCCGTTGCGGGCCAACCGGTCTCGCCCCTTCCGGGGCTGAGCGGTCCCTGGCCTCGACGGTTTCCCGTTCGTGGCTGCGCGCCTCGAGCTCCAGCGGAGGCGTAGCCGACCGGCGGGTCGAGTAGACCTCACCCCCCGCTGTGGTGATTGCGTTCCCACCTGCCCGGGGCAGAAGGAAAAGAGCCGTCAGGAGGCGAAGATGACGGCGTCAGCATCACGGTCTCACGATTGATCGCAAGAGCGCCCTTGGCTGTCCGCTCATTCATTGGAGCAGTCGCTCGGTAGGCCGGGGGCGGGCCCGCTGGTTCGAGGCTGGGGGACGATGGAGAGGTTGCGGGGCACGGAGATAGCTGCTGGTGGCGGAGGCCCGATCGTCGACGTCGCGGCAGCGGTCGACGTATCGGCACCCGACGAGATCACCCGCGTGGAGATACCGGCGCCGTCAGGTGGTTCTGCAGAGGTGGGTGCCCCCAGCGCGGCTTGGGCTCCTCGGATCTGGTCGACGATCGCGGACGCTTTCCAGGCCAGCGCTTCGCGCCCATTGCCCCCTTTCATTGACGCCGTCGTGGTCGCTGTCGTCGCAAGGTTCCTCTGGTCACGCCCATCCGCAGTGGCCGCAACCGTTGTCGCGTATCTCGTGGCGGCCCTCACCGTCGGGCTGTACCGTCCGCGGACGCCCGTTGAGTGCCAGGGCGTGACCTGGTACGCCCGTGCTGTGACTGCTCCCTCCTTGGTGACTGGTCTCCTCCTGTGGGCGCTTCCCATCACTCACACAGACGCGGCTAGGTCGGCCGCGATCGCTGGCGCGATTGGCTCCGCGTTGATCCTTCTCAGAGTCGTCCTCTGGAACGTCCTGGCAGTCGCTCGCCGGAGGGGCCACTGTCTGCGGCCCGCCCTGGTGGTAGGAACGACGGGCGGGATTGCCCGTCTCCAGCACCGGCTGGCTACGTTCCCCGAGGCTGGGTTGCGGTTCGGCAGTGGCTACGATCCGACCTCGAGAGACGGCCGCGGGGGAGTAGAGCGTGGCCCGTCGGACTTGGATTTCGCGGTCCGGGCGGCCAAGCACGTGATCGTTGTCGCGGACGATCTCGAAAGAGAGACGGTGCGCCAGGCCGTCACTCATTGCTGGTGGGAGCGGCGATCGGTGTCCGTTGTACTTCCGATTTC
>VAWP01000114.1:3762-6438 GCA_005888295.1 Actinomycetota bacterium | reverse complement strand
ACCCGCTCTGGTCTCTGATGGCCGCCCTTGCCACGCGGCTACGCTGATCCACCGCGAGGGCAGGATCCGTCGCTATCCCCAAGTCCTTATGGACGAACGCTGATGATCGTCTTCCCCTTGCGCCGCTCGGTCGAGTTGAGGGCCGCAACGGCGTCGTCGAGGGTCGCGACGTTGCCGATGTTCGTCCGCAGTCCTCCGTCCCGCACTCGCTGCACGATCTCGCGCAGTTGGCCACGATCGGACTCGACAACGAAGTCGACGGCCAGGCCGTCGGTGGGCCGCGCCTCGGTCGGCCCGACGACGGACACCAACGTTCCTCCGGCTCGAATCAGGCGTGCGGACCGCTTCTGGTTGTCGCCGCCGATGACATCGAACACCAGATCGACTTTGCCGACGTCTTCCAGGACGTCGTTGTCGAGGTCGATAAACTGCTGCGCACCCAAGTCGAGCGCCTTTTGGCGGTCGGCGGCGCGTCCGGTGCCGATGACGTATGCGCCGAGCTCGCGTGCGAGTTGCGTCACCATCGTCCCGACTGCGCCGGCCGCGCCGTGCGCAAGGACGCTCTGCCCCGCCTGAAGGCGACCGTGCTCGAACAGCCCTTGCCATGCGGTCAGGCCCGAGATCGGCAGGCTCGCGCCTACCGTGAAGTCGACGTCGCCCGGAAGTGGCGCGAGGTTGCGTGCTTCGACGGCCACGTACTCCGCCAGGGTGCCGTCGCGATGCCAGTCCGCGAGGCCGAACACCCGCTGTCCCACCGACAGCCCCGTCGTGCCGTACCCGAGAGCGGTGACTACTCCGGCCAGCTCGTGCCCAGGGATCGACGGTGTGCGGTGACGGTCGGCGCGATCGGTCCAGGTCGAGGGCCACGCCATTTCAGTCGGGACGAATCCCGCCGCATGAACCTGAACAACGACGTCGTTTATCGCCGGTTTCGGCTCGGGCCGCTCCACCAGCGTCATCCCGGCCGTTCCCGCAGCCTCATCGGTCACCACGATCGCCTTCATCGGGCACCTCGCTGGATCCAGTCCTTCAGCTGCCGACATCTCCACCAATAGCACCTTTCCCGGCGACCCATCGATTCCCCACGACCCCCCGGCCCGGTCTCTTTGGTGCCGGCGGTGGGTTGGTAGGTCCGGCTTCACCTGCAGACCGACAAGCCGGAAGACGCCGGCGAGGTTGACGTCGTGTTCGACGTGATCGGTGGTGAGAATTCTCGACCGTTCCGCTGCGCTGGTGCGCGCCGCGGGGGCGCTCCCCCGGGCCGCGCGAGCATGTGGGGACATGTACCAGGCTCCTGGAGCTCGGGGCCGACGACGTTGGGGCGTGGCTGGTCACCACCGAGCACACGGGAGGACCATCCGATATCGGCAGCCAGAATTGTGCTCTACCGCCGGTACTGCGGCTGTGAATCGTTCAATCTTGCGCAATGGCCACTCATCACAGCCATTCACAGACAGGGTCGAACGGTCGCTGCTAGGCAGCCCATCCGGCGCGCGCTCGGGTCCGATACCGGCCGGAAGGCTGTCCGCGCGCTCGGCTGAAGGCGCGCGAGAACGCATATTCGCTTGTGTAGCCAAACGAGTTGGCGATGACCGCGACCGGACCGTCGGCTGTCCGAAGGCGTTTGGCGGCGAGATCCATGCGCCAACACGTTAGGTAGCTCGCAGGCGGTTCGCCAACGAGCTTGCTAAAACGCCGCGTAAGTGCCGCTCGCGAAACCTTGGTCTCCTCAGCGAGAGCATCCACAGTCCAGCCTCTCTACGATGAGAAGCTATGGCCTACGACGAGGACCTCGTGGATCGGATTCGTGAGCAGCTGGCAGGCGAGAGGGACGTCACCGAGAAGAAGATGTTCGGCGGGCTTGCCTTCCTGATCAGGGGTCACATGACTGTAGCTGCGAGCGGTCAGGGAGGCATGCTGGTCCGTGTTGATCCTGCGGGGTCAGAGCGGATTGTGGCTACGACAAAGGCCCGTCCGATGGAGATGCGTGGACGAGAAATGTCAGGGTGGCTTCGCGTCGATTCACAGGACCTTCGCACCAAGCGGCAGCTAACGAAATGGGTCGGTTTGGCGACGAAATTCGTGCACGGTTTACCCGCTAAACGGTGAGACTCGGTTCGCGGCCTCGGCCCAGGTGGCTCGCTTCATGCCCCCCGGACATACCGGACGACGGCACCGTAGAGCCGGCGGAGAGTCACGCCCGCGAGGCTAGACCGATCACCATGCAGGGCGCCTATGGCGGATGGGCGCCCTTGTGGTCCCGAAAGGAGGCGGACGCCGGATAAGGGCAGCTCAGGGACTCCACGGCCGCCCCGCTGGGTGAAGCCGCGCCCACATCGACGGTTGCTGGACTAGGGATGAGCCAGCGCACGAGGGAAAATCACTCGCATCAGTGTGTGCTGCTTGCCAGCATTTCCTATGACCCTGCGGGTATCGGCGATAGACGCTCCGGGGTCCGTGCTTGAGAAGGCGCGTGACTTTCTGGTGAGCGATCCTGTCCGTCACAACATCATCCTGACGTTGCTCCGCGTGCGCATCGTCCACCCTGAGCCCGGTCGGTACTGGATCGTTGACGACCATGGGCGGGTCGCGGGTGTTGTCTTTCAGTCCCCGATTGACTACCTGGCCACTATGACACCGATGTCGTCCGAGGCCGTCGTTGCCGCCGCTGACGCG
>VAWP01000114.1:0-3679 GCA_005888295.1 Actinomycetota bacterium | reverse complement strand
CAACGTATCTACGAGGTTGACAGTGTCATTGCGCCGATGCCGACGAGCGGGGAGCTACGGCCAGCGGCCATCGACGACCGCGACGTACTCGGAGCGTGGCTCCGGTCATTCCAAACCGAAACCGGTGACACTGTCGGCGATGCTGCCCAGATCGTCGCTCGTCGCCTTAGCGCCGGCCGGCTCTGGGTCTGGGATGATCGAGGACCAGTTTCGTTTGCAGGACTCTCGGAAACGGTGGCTGGCGTAGCGAGGATCGGTCCGGTGTACACACCGCCTGATAGGCGCAATCACGGCTACGGTTCGGCGTTGGTGGCCGGTGTATCCACAACGCTGCGCACCAACGGGGGTCGCTGCATCCTCTACACCGATCTGGGCAATCCCACCTCGAACTCGATCTATAGGGCCATCGGCTACCGGGCTGTGTCCGAGGTGCTCAGGTACGAGTTTGGTTGACCCCGCGGCTCCGGATCTGCCCCAGCCCGCCCAGCGCCTACCCTCTGGTCGGCGCGGCTGACGGGCCAGTCAGGGCGAGTCAAGCAGAGGTCTCGGAGTGCCGGCTCATCGACACGGTCGGCATCGCCCCGGAACAGCCGAACAGTCCATCCCAATATCTCATCAAGGACGTTTCACCGATCGCCGGCAGGCGGACGCTTCATGACTGAAACTCCGGGCTCAGGCGAGTAGAGCCTGGACCTCGCCTGCCAGCTCGACAGAACGCACCGCAGCGTCGGGACCAAGCTCGCCGTGGAGGGGCACCATCGTGCGGATCATGATGTCGGTGAAGCCGAGATCCCGGTACACCGACAGCTGCTCGGCGACGCCAGCGGGGTCACCGTAGGCGACCGCGGTGCGATCGAAACCGCGGTAGCCGGCGCCGACAAGGGCGTCCCCGGCCTTCTCGGCTTCCGAGCGGCTCTCGCAGATCAACACGTCCTTTCGAATCGGAATCCGTGAAGGCTCCCGCCGGTGCCTCAAGCACGCTTCCCGATAGACGGTGATATCGCGGGTGGCCGTCTCGGGGGTGAGGTCGGCGTTGCCGTACCAGCAGTCCCCCAGGCGGGCTGCACGATCGATCGACCTGAGCACGCCGCCGCCGATCCACCACTCGACGCCCTCGGGCGGGGTCGGGGCGATGGTCGCACCTTCGATGCCGAACATCTCGCTGCCGACCGTCTCGCCGCTGAGCAGCGCCTGAGCGACCCTGACGGCCTCTTCGAAAACCGCCGCCCGCCGCCTCAGGTCTGCTCCCATCGCCGCGAACTGCTCGCGGCCGGCGCCGATCCCAGCTTGCACGATGAACGGACCGTCTGCCATGGCCGCCAGGGTGCCGATCTGTTCGGCCATCAATACCGGGTGCCACAGCGGCACCAGGAACAGGCAGCCACTCTGGCGCTCGGTCCACTCGGCGAGGATCCGCCCGATGATGGGCACATTCTGCACGTAGCCGATCGGCCCGGTGGCGTGATGATCTCCGACCGTCAGGCTGTCGAGACCGGCCCGGGCAGCCGCCCGCGCCTGGGCGAGTACCGCCCGGGGACCCTCCCGCTGCCCGTTGGGGCCGTCGGCGGCGAAGGTGGTTCCGATGGAGATCCCGAGGCGTGTCATCGCCACAGGTCTACCGCGACGCGGGGGACCACGGTCGAGGACCGTACCGGGATTCCGCACCACCTGCGGGGCTGGGTGGGCGTCCCGCATCCGCGGCCCATGATCCAGCGCGGCCGGGCGCCCAGCGCGGCTCTCGCCTGCTGGCGAATGATGGCCGCTCGACCCGCTACCGCGGTGACATCCCAAGGCTGGGCTCGATCGCCTTGGCAGATGTAGTCCACGCGATCTGAGCGCTGGATTGGCGAGGCGACGCTCAGCCCAGCTCAGGCGGTGGAAGTGCCTTCGCGCCGCCTCGCACTATGGGCGCTGGCCCATAGTCATGGTGTGAGTGCTCTGCTGGTGTCGGAGGGGGGACTTGAACCCCCACGTCCTTGCGGACACTAGCCCCTCAAGCTAGCGCGTCTGCCTATTCCGCCACTCCGACGAGGTGGACGACCGGTTACGGCGCAGCCACGCACTCTACCTCCTGGCCAGGCGGACCGGCCTCACGAGCCGGCCGGGCGGCTGGGCAGTACCAGCCCCCACTGCTCGGCGTTCCAGAACGGGCCCGAGGCGCTCGGGTTGTCGGTGATGTTCACGTAGCCCCGCACGTGGGCGAGGAACGTCGGGTCCTGGTAGAGCGGGAGGCTGACCATGTCGGCCCACAGCTGCTGGTCGATCTGGTTGTAGATGCTGCCGGCCCTCGCTGCGTTCAGCTCGCTGTTGGCCTGGTCGAAGAGGCTGTCGACCTTGGCGCTGGAGTAGGCGTCGAAGTTGCTGGCGCCCCCGACGCCCGGTGTCTCGTACGGCGCAGCGTTGTCCGAGAGAAAGGCGCTGCTCACCCAGCTGAACAGTGCAAGGTCGAAGTTCCCTGCCGGGAGGTCCTGGGTGAGGAGCGTCGCCGTCGGTGCGTTGGCCGCATCGACCTTGATTCCCGCCCGCCGCAGCTGGTCGGCGATCAGGCCCTCGGCTGCCACCCGCAGCGGGTCGTCGGAGGTGGTCGAGAGGCGCAGCTCGAGGGGGGCACCGCCGAGCTGGAGGTAGCCGTCCGGCCCCGCGACGAACCCCGCCCCCACGAGGAGCTTCCTGGCCCCGGCGGCGTCGCCCTGCGCGTAGCCCACCCCGTTGTCCTGGTACCCCTGCTGGCTGTTGACGAACAGGTGGTTGTTGTCGGGTCTGATCGTCCGGTTGATCTGACCGACACCCGCGGCGATCAGCTGCTGACGGTCGATGGCCTTGGCGATGGCCTGGCGCACGGGCAGGAGCTTGAGGAACGGGTTCCGTTGGTTGAAGTCGAGGTGCTCGAAGCTGAACCCCAGCCCCGTCGAGCTCGCCACCGTCGCGATCTGCCTCACTTGCTGGACCACGTCGATCTGCGGCGCGGGGTACACCAGGTCGACGGTTCCACTCTGCAAGGTGGAGGGGTCCTGGGTCGGATCGGGTAACGACCGCAGCACGATGGTGTCGAGGTGGGCCGGCGGGCCCCAGTACCGCGGGTTCCTGGCCAGGACGATCTGCTGGCCGGGTGCGTCGCTCTGCACCAGGTAGGGACCGCCGGAGATCACGGCGGGACCGAAGGCGTCGAATCCCGTGTTCCATCCCACCGTGCGGGCGATGTGGGCTGGGATGAGGTTGTTGAACAGCGACTTCCAGTCACCGTAGGGCGTCTTGAACACGACCGTCACGGTCTTGCCCCGGTTCGAGCCGGTGACCGACTCGATCTGCGAGTAGCCGGCGGTGGAGGCGGCGTCGAACGGCTTGCCACCCACGTCGGCGTACACGGGGTCGCCGCTCTGCGCTTCCCAGTTGTAGATGAAGTCGTCGGCGGTGATCGGTACGCCGTCAGACCACGTGGCCCTGTCGTCGATCTGGTAGACGATGGTCTGGGGTGCGAGCCTGCCGGTCTCGGCGCTCTTCACGAAGTTGGTGTCCAGCTGCGGAACGCCCTGAGCGTCGATCACGAACACCTGCGGCCACACCCGGTCCATGACCAGCTGAGCTTGGAGGTCGTGGCCCTTTCGGGTGTCGAGGTTGAAGCTGGCCGGCTGGTGAGTGAGGGCGAACGACAGCGACCCACCCTCTTGCACCGGCTGTG
>VAWP01000113.1 GCA_005888295.1 Actinomycetota bacterium | reverse complement strand
CGCGCCGAATGCCTGTTCCCGGCCTCTCAGTGGAGGTTTTTCGCGGCCGGACGTCGTAGCTTCCTAGTCGCACCGTCGCGCCCCGCCAGACCCGTAGACCGGATGAGCCGGTTCTGTTGCGGGCGTCTGCCCGGGGTACCAGCCGAATGACTGACCTCATCACCACACGCCCGCAGGAGCACGCCCCTCCGGCTCCTCTAGACGGCCCGCCTGCCACGGGGCGAGCCCGTCGGTGGCGAGGCGGCCGCGGGTGGCTCCGCCGTCATCCCATCGTCACTACGCTGCTCATCCTCTTCGTCGCCGGTCTGGCCGTCGCGGGCTGGTCGTACGGGCACGCCCTCGCCGCACCGGGAAGCGACAGCCTGGGCGCCCGATCGGTGGAATGGGTGCGCGGCCACGGTGGGGCCTCGCTCGTGAACTGGGCCGAGCGGCAGTGGTACGGCCACCACGAGCCGCCCAAGGGGGGCACGCCGACAGCCGGTGCCATCCCCGCGCCCGCGCCCCCGACACCGACCCAGCAGGTACCCCAGCGCGGGCCGGCCAGGATCCCGCCCCACCTGCAGCCGCCGGCGCCCGTGGTGCCGCTCGCCGGCCCCCCGCTAGCCGGCGAGGGGTCCTGGCGCCCGGTCGGCAGCCCGGTCCACGGACTGCCCGCTGTCTACGCCACCGCCGTCCGGCCCGACCCCGTGCACACCAGTCTGGTCACCGGTCTGGCGTGGATGGATACCAAGTTGCTCAGGGCGGTCCTGTACTCCGGCTCACAGGTGCCGGGCGGCGCGTGGAAGGACATGGCACCGATCCCTGCCGACCAACGGCTCGCCCTCGTCGCCGCCTTCAACGGCGGATTTCGGCTGCCCGACGCGCGGGGCGGCTACTACGCAGAAGGACGGGTGATCAAGCCGCTCGTCGACGGCGCAGCCTCGCTGGTGATACGGAGCGATGGGACCCCCACAGTGGCCAAGTGGGGCCGGGATGCCACGCTTGGTCCCGACACGGCCTCGGTGCGCCAGAACCTCTCTCTCATCGTCGACGACGGGGCGCCAGTGGCCGGCCTACAGTCCGATTCCAACGTCGCCTGGGGCGCGACCGTAGGCAACAAATCGTTCGTGTGGCGATCGGCGGTGGGTGTCACACCGCAGGGCGCTCTCGTGTACGCGGGCGGAAACGGGCTGAGCGTCGAGTCGTTGGCGGAGGTGATGGCTCACGCCGGCGCCCTGAGGGCGATGGAGCTCGACATCAACAGCGCATGGGTGAACTTCTTCTCTTACTCACCCCCGGCGGACGTCCCCGCCGCCGCCGACAACGGCACGAAGCTCGTGTCAGACATGAGCTCCTGGCCTGGCCGCTACTTCGTGCCCAGCTCCCGCGACTTCGTCGGTCTGTTCGCCCGTTGAGAGTCGCTCACAGGTCCGAACTGAGCAGGGTTCAACCGATTGTCTGTCCCGGGCTGGGTCTGGCGTGGCGAGAACCACTGAAGGGCATAGCCACATCACGTTCCCCGCGGCTACCAGCCTGAATCAACCGGAGGATGGTGCCGATGTTCCATCGTGGCGGCCATGAGGTTCGGTTCGCGGTGGCATTCGGTGGTTATGCCCGGGAGGCCGTTGACACCGCGGTGGAGCAGTGCGAGCTGAGCATCAGCGAGACTCGGGCCCAGCGCGAACGAACGGACGCCGCTGTGGCCGAGGCCGATAGCCGGGTTCGAGCCTTGGAGGCCAGGGTATCGGAGCTCGAGAATTCTGGACCGGCCGGTTCTTGGGTTGCCCAGCTGGCTGATGAGCTTCTCGACAGACTGCACCAGACCGGACGTGAGCTCCAAAGCAAGGTCGTCTCGCAGGCCCAGGCGGAGGCCGAAAACCTCACACCGATGGCAACGACGCAACCTACCGAGGACTCTCGTGCCCGAGCCGAGAGGATCGTGGCCACAGCCCTGCGCGACAGCGACGAGCTGTCCCGAATGGTCGAGGAGTCCAGTAGACAGATCGCCGAGCTGTTCCAAGAGGGTAGGACCATGGCCGAGGAACGCGCCCGAGCCACCTGGCTGAAGGCTAAAGGTTCTCTGCGTGAGCCCGTGCTGACACTCCTCCACCTGCACGAGGAGCGGCGGACGATGCTCCAGGAAGTCGCTGAGTTGCAGGAGTTGGTACAGGCGTCATGGGGAAGCGTCATCACCGCGTAGCTCGGTCTCGCTATTGACGCTCCCTCTGGGGGAGGGTCCAGCATCGGCCGGGTGTTGGTCACAACAGCTCTGCGCGTCAGCGAAGCGTCAGAACTTCGTCAGGGGGCTGTCAGACTCCGCTGCCAGGATCGGGGTTGCCTGAAGAGATCCGTGGTCGTGAGAGGCGAAACCACGGGCTCTTCGGACGGGTTACCCGGCTTGATCTCATCTCCAGCCTGGTGGAACCAAGTCGATTGCGTCACGAGCGACCTATGGCTGGCAGTGGGGGGATTCTGTGGCCGGGACGACCGGGTGTGGGCACACGTGAGGACACTTCGGGCCCTCACCGTGGTCGCAGGATTGGGCCTGACAGCATCTGTCGTTTGGGTCAGCTCCTCGCCACCTGACGCCACCGCGTCGCCCGCGAGCGCCGCGCCTGCCCCGATTCTGTCGCAGTACGAGAACGCTTCCAGATCGGTGGGACGCGACGTCGGCCTGAGCGTCCCGCTACCGAATGGCAAAGAGCTCTGGATCTTTGGGGACACGAGCGTCTCGGTCAGCAACGGGTCCGGGCAGATGGTGCTGAGCCAGTTCATCCCCGGCGCAACCGGCGCCGAGGGACCATTTGCCGCGGGTCAGATCCCGACATCGCTGGCGGAGGTACCGAGTCCCGGCCAACCGCTGTCGTTGTCGGCCAGCAACCCGCCGGCACGATTCACACCGGCTCCGACCAACGTGTACATGCCAGATGGCACCGGTCGCCCGTGTGCGCCTCCTCTTGCCGCATACTCAGCCCGATGGGCCTCGGGGGCAGCGTTGATCCCCAACACCTCTGACGTTCTGATCACGTACGGGGACGCCTGCGTGGTAAACGCGACCAGCTTTCGTGAGGAGGGCTGGGGCTTCATGGAGTACAACTCCATAACCAATGCGCTGGATGTCGCACCTCATGACGTCTTTCCGCCATCCCCGAGCGGCGCGGCTCTCTCGTCGGAGCTCGAATTGGGAAGCCCCGTGTTCAGCAATGGCCAGGTGTCGCTCTTTTCGTCCGTGTGCACGAGCCTGTTCGTGGGATGCGGTGCGGGGCAGGTCTACACCACGACGCTTTCGAGCACGGTGTCGTCCCTCAGCGACCCCGCATCGTACTCAGTGACCACTGCTGCAACGGATGGGTCCAGCAACTGGCAACCGCTGGGAATTGCCGTAGCGAGCTATTCGGACGCCGCGTTTCGAATGATCGAAACCACCGCCATCACCGGTGCATACAACGTCGTCACGGCGCCGACTCCCACTGGCCCCTGGCATGTGGAGTCATCGGGGTTGGCTCCAGGATGCGGAGGGCTCCTCTCGGGTTTCTGCTATGCCCTGGTTGGTCACCCGGAGCTCAGCACCTCGTCTCAGCTT
>VAWP01000156.1 GCA_005888295.1 Actinomycetota bacterium | reverse complement strand
CGTGACCCCGACGATGATCAGCGCCGCGATCGGCACCCTGATCACCAGGGCGACGAGGCCGGCGAAGGCGCCGCTGACGATGGCTCCGACGATGGGGAGGTAGCCGCCGAGGAAGGTCAGCAGGGCAAGGGGCAGCACTAGGGGCACGCCGAGGCCCAGGAGGGCGAACGCGAGCAGGACGGCGTTGATGAAGCCGTTGGCGGTGGTCCCCCGTATGTAGGCGGCCATCGTCGCCCACGTCTGGCGGCCCAGGGTCCGCATGTCCTCGACCCGATGCTCGTTCTTGAACAGCGACAGCGCCCAGTGGCTCATCTTGTCCCCGTCCTTCACGAAGAAGAAGGTGAGGACGAAGGTCAGCAGCAGGCCGCCCGCTACCTCGAGTGCGATGGTCGCACCCGACAGAGCGCCTTGGACGATCGCGCCCTGGTTCTTGGTGAAGAAGTTCTTGGCCTGGTTGACGTAGTCGTTGACTTGCTTGTGCGAGAAGTGGAAGGGGCCATTGGTGAGATATCGCTCGGCACGGTTGACGCCGTTGGAGAGCTCGTGCCCGAGCTGATTGAACTGGCCCTGGGTGAGGCTGTAGAGCCCCAGGACCAGGGCAGCGATGATCACGAACGACCCGAGAAAGACGATCCAAGTGGCCAGGAGTGGAGGGAATCCATGGCGTCGTAGCCAGCCGGCGGGAGGCACGAGGACCGTCGAGACGAAGAGGGCGACCACGACGGGCAGGATGATCAGGCGCAGCCTGGTGAAGACGTAGCCGATCACCACAAGGGCGGCGGCGATGATCAGCAGCCGCCAGGCTACGGCTGCCCACCGCACCAGCCAACGAGGCACGTTCGACTGGGGTGTCTCGGCTGATGTCTCGGCTCGTGTGTCGGCCACCCGCGGTCCTTCCCTCCGCCTACCACTGTACGAGTTCGGTGGGGTTCGGCCCGCTGGACCGGAGGGGGCGATCAGGCCGGGTCGGGACCCGCCGTGTCGAGTCCGAGCTCCGTGACGGAGATCTCGCGCATCCGGAACTTCTGGACCTTGCCCGTCACCGTCATGGGGAAGTCGTCGGCGAAACGGACATATCGGGGGATCTTGAAGTGGGCGATGCGGCCGCGGCAGAACGCCCGCACGTCGTCCTTGGTCAGCTCGGCCCCAGGCCGCACCTTGACCCAGGCCATGATCTCCTCACCGAAGCGTGCATCTGGTACGCCGATCACCTGGACATCGCTGATGTCGGGATGGCCGTACAGGAACTCTTCGATCTCCCGCGGGTAGACGTTCTCCCCGCCACGGATGATCATGTCCTTGATCCGCCCCACGATGTTGACGTAGCCGTCGCTGTCCATCGTGGCCAGGTCCCCGGTGTGCATCCACCGTTGGTCGTCGATGACCTCGTTCGTACGCTCGCGGTCGTCCCAGTAGCCGATCATCACCGAGTAGCCGCGTGTGAGCAGCTCCCCCGGCGTGTCGCGTGGGACCGTTCGACCGGTCGTGGGGTCGACGATCTTCACCTCGACGTGGGGATGGACCCGTCCCACGGTGCCGACTCGTTTGTCGACGCTGTCGTCCGGGCCGGTCTGGGTCGACACCGGCGAGGTCTCGGTCATCCCGTAGCAGATGGTCACCTCGCCCATGTGCATCGTCGACATGGCATGCTTCATGACTTCGACCGGGCACGGTGAACCGGCCATGATCCCTGTCCGCAGCGAGGACAGGTCGAACCTGGCGAAGTCCGGGTGCTCGAGCTCGGCGATGAACATCGTCGGCACCCCGTAGAGGCTGGTGCAGCGCTCGGCCTCGACGGCCTCCAACACGGCGGTGGGGTCGAAGGCGGCCTCCGGTATCACCATGGTCGAGCCGTGTGTGGTGCAGGCAAGGTTGCCGAGCACCATCCCGAAGCAGTGGTAGAAGGGCACGGGAATGCACACCCGGTCGGCCTCGGTATAGCGGGTCAGCTCCCCGATGAAGAAGCCGTTGTTGACGATGTTGTGGTGCGACAGGGTGGCGCCCTTGGGGAAGCCGGTCGTCCCGCTGGTGTACTGGATGTTGATCGGATCGTCGAAGTCGAGGCCGGCGGCGCGGTCACGAAGGCGGTCGGGCGACAGGGTCTCGCCGGTACCCAGCAGGTCGTCCCACGAGTCCGAGCCCAGCAGCACGGTCTGCTCGAGGGCGGGCAGCTCCGGCCGCACCTGGTCGATCATGGCGGCGTAGTCGCTGTCCTTGAAGGAGGTCGCCGACACCAGGAGCCGACAGCCCGACTGGCCCAACGCATACGCGAGCTCGGAGGTCCGGTAGGCGGGGTTGATATTGACCAGGATGAGACCGGCCTTGGCCGTGGCGTACTGGACGAGCACCCACTCGGCGCAGTTCGGGCTCCACACGCCGACCCGATCGCCCACTTCCAAGCCGAGACCTAGGAGCCCCCGCGCCACCAGGTCGACGGCCTCGTTCAGGCGCTCGTAGGTGTACCGGAGCCGTTGGTGCCGGGAGACCAGCGCTTCCCTGTCGGGGAAGCGGGCGACGGTCCGCTCGAGGTTGGCCCCGATCGTCTCGCCCAGCAGAGGGGTGTTCGAAATGCCGTTGGCGTACGACAGCTCCATGCCCACTCCCATCTCCCTCGCTGAAGCTAGCGCGTTTCCCGACATGCCAGACGAGTGCCGGCGCTCCGCGGACGGCCTGTTCGCTACGGTGTCGCCCGGAGAGATGGCAGAACCGGGAACCCCGCACCGGGACGTCGAGGTCCTCACGTGGCCGATGTTCGGCGTGGCCATCCGCGAGCTGGCCGCCGCCATCGCACGAAGCGGCTTCCGCCCCGACCTCGTGCTGACGATCGCCCGCGGCGGGCTGACCGTGGGCGGCACGCTGGCCTACGCTCTCGGCACCAAGAACTGCGCCACCATCAATGTGGAGTACTACACCGGGATCGATGAGCGACTGGAGCTTCCCGTCGTACTGCCTCCCGTGCCCGACCCCGTCGGTCTGGACAACCTGAACGTGCTCATCGCTGACGACGTGGCCGACACGGGTCGGACCCTCGCTATGGTGAACGAGTTCTGTCGCCAGCACGTGCGGGAGGCCCGAACCGCGGTGCTCTACCGCAAGCCGTGGTCGATCATCGAAGCGGATTTCGTCTGGCGTGAGACAGACCGGTGGGTCGCCTTCCCGTGGTCCGCCGAGGGACCGGTAGGCCGCGCTGGCGACTGAGCGCGCGGATCGTGGCCGTGTCGGTCCTGGCCTAAACTGCCCCCCGGAGAGGTGCGAGAGCGGCCGAATCGGACTCACTGCTAATGAGTTGACCTGGGAGACCGGGTCCGAGGGTTCAAATCCCTCCCTCTCCGCGCACGCGACGCCGGTGCCGGGCACTGCGTTCGCGTCCTGTTTCCGCCGGCCATAGAATCTGACTACCCAGCGCTCGTAGCTCAACGGATAGAGCATCTGACTACGGATCAGAAGGTTGGGGGTTCGAATCCCTCCGAGCGCGCTGACGAAGTAGCTGGGCTCGAGATGGGCGAGACCCCACTTTTCAGACACCCCAGATTCTGCCCGGCAACGGAGACCAGGCCGCGATCCCGCACCCTTCGCGCCGGCCGATCGGCTCTGTCTGGCCATAGCTACCCGCCTCGGCGCTCCAGTCCTGACGACCAACAGCACCTGGGCGGGGTTCGTGGCACCACGCCCCGGTGTTCGTGCTGACTCATTA
>VAWP01000112.1:13777-14365 GCA_005888295.1 Actinomycetota bacterium | reverse complement strand
GACCGCCATCTTGGACGGCAGCCTGCCGGCCGCTGAGAGGGCGTGAAGGCAGTAGCTCGCCAGCTCTGAAGGTGCGACATCATCTCGGACGTCGCCGGACCTTACGCCCTCGGCGAGCAGGTCTCGAAGGAACCGACTGAGCTGATGCTCCGCTCGGGCGACGTGCTCATCTTGGTGTACCAGTGCCGCCACGTCGGTCCCCCTCCGCTCATGGGACATCCTGTGGGATATCGCTTCGAGCACCCCTTCGAGCGCTTCACCCGGGTCGTCGAATTGGTCACGGAGCTCGACCAGCTGGGCCAGGTGGACGGCGACATGGCCTTCGTGCCAAGCGACCAGGATCGCTTCGACGTCGGGGAAGTACTTGTACAGAGTCGCCCGTCCGATGCCCGTCTCCTCGGCGATCTGGGACATCGTCACCCCCCGCAAGCCATGCTCGGCCACGAGCGCCGTCGTCGTCTCGAGGATGGCGTCACGCACCTCGCGGTGGTGGGTCTCGAGTGTCTCGCTCCACAGTCTCGGCACGCCGCCCAGTGTACGCCACGGGTGAACTCCATACGTCACGACTTGATATCGACAGAGTGTCTC
>VAWP01000112.1:0-13745 GCA_005888295.1 Actinomycetota bacterium | reverse complement strand
GCAGCGACTCGACCAGATGGTCGAATCCGGTCGGGTCACCGACCGGGAGGGCCAGCGTCTGCGTGCGGCTGGGACGCCAAGCGAGTTCGATGAAACCGTCCGGGACATCCGCCTCAGGCACGCGGGGACGCGGCTGAACTCGGCAGTAGCGGACGGCACCGTGCCCAAGGAGGAGGCCGACGGTCTGCTCGAGCGCCTGAGGAAAGGCGAGCACTCCCGCTCCCTCCGGGCCCGCCTGCGCAGGCTGCGCCCAGATACTCGCTCCGGTGCGCGTGGGCACGGGCCCCGGCAAGAGCAAGCGTCAGAGGAAGGCTCGTGATGGGATTGACAAACTTCAGACGAGTCGAGCCGGACACCCGCACGCCTGGCAAGCTCATCCCTCACGGGCACAGCCACGGCATCATTGGCGCGATCTTCCTCGGCGGCCGTCGGCGCCGTGCCTTCATCCGGCTAGCGGCCGAGAGCGGCGCTCGACCAGGAGATGCGGTCCTCGACGTCGGCTGCGGCAGCGGGCACTTCACCCGCGTGATGGCGGCAGCCGTGGCGCCCGATGGCAGCGCTCACGGCGTGGATCCCTCCGAGGAGGCGATCTCGTCCGCCCGGCGTCTCACTCGCCTCGCCAACTGCACCTTCTCCGACGGGATCGCCGAAGCCCTCGACGCACAGGACGGCTCGTACGACGTGGTCGTGAGCAGCCTCATGATCCATCACCTGCCCGAAGAGCTGCGCCCCCAGGCGATCGGCGAGATGTTCCGTGTGCTCCGCCCTGGTGGGTCGCTCCTGATCGCCGAGTTCCGGCCGCCGGCCAGCCGAATCGGGCGCCGCCTGATCGGTTCGCTCCACAGCCCCGCAATGGCCAAGAACCGCGTCGATCTCCTGGCGCCCATGGTGCGGGAGGCGGGCTTCGAGCAGCTCCGCAGCGGCGATCTGCGTTCCTCGACGCACTATGTGAAAGCCGTGAAGCCGAGTGGTGCTGAGCAGCTGCGCCCCCGGCCGAGGAGAGCGGGATGAGCAGCCACGCATACGGGAACAACGGACCGTCGTCGAGGGGAGTAGTTACAGCGGAGCCTGTAGTTGCGGTCACGAGTCTGACCAAGCGTTTCGGCGCGTTTGTCGCCGTGGACGACCTGACGTTCGCGCTCGAAGCCGGCACGGTCACCGGCTTCCTGGGCCCGAATGGCGCCGGCAAGACGACGACACTGCGCGTGCTGCTCGGGCTCGCCGAGCCGACCGCCGGCCGGGCCCTCGTCTTCGGCCGTCCATACCAAGAGCTCGAGCAGCCAGCCCGCCTGGCCGGTGCGGTGCTCGAGTCGAACGACTTCCACCCTGGCCGCTCCGGGCGGGACCACCTTCGGGTGCTCGCCCTGGCAGCCGACATCCCTCCGAGCCGTGTCGACGAGGTGCTCGACCTGGTAGGGCTGGTGGCCCCCGCCGCTCGGCAGGTCAAGACCTACTCGCTCGGCATGCGCCAGCGGCTGGGGCTGGCGGCGGCGCTGCTCGGCGAGCCCGAGTTGCTCGTGCTCGACGAACCGGCGAACGGCCTGGATCCCGCGGGTGTGCACTGGCTGCGGACATTCCTGCGGAGCTTCGCCGATGGCGGTGGCACGGTCCTGGTCGCGAGCCATGCGCTCGCCGAGGTGGCCCAGACCGTCGACCGGGTCCTGATCATCGACGGGGGCCGCCTCGTCGCCAGCACGTCGCTGGAGGAGCTCGCCGGTCGGGGACAAACCCTGGAGGACGCGTACCTCCAGCTGACCACGGAGGCCGCGTCATGAGAGCCCAGCTCCGGTCGGAGTTCGCGAAGCTGCGCTCGACCCGGACCATCCTCGGCCTGTCGGCAGCGATGCTCGGCCTCGTCCTGTTGGTCACCCTGCTCCACGCCTTCAGCCTCTCGACGACTGACCTGGCAAGCCGCTCGGGTCAGGTGAGGGTGCTGGTCGAGGGGGGTGAGCTCGTCGGCGCGCTGTTCGCCGGACTGCTCGGTGCGATGTCGCTCACCGGTGAGTTCCGGCACGGGACGATCAGGCCGACCTTCCTCGTGACCCCGCGGAGAGGTCGAGTCATCGCCGCCAAGACGGTGGCGAGCACGCTCACAGGGTTCGTACTGGGCCTGATGGCAACGGCCCTCGCGGCCGCTGCCGGCACCCTGGCCCTGGCGGCGCGAGGTGTGACGGTCCAGCTCGACTCGGGTAACTACGTGGTTCTCCTCGTCGGCGGGGCAGCCGCGGCATCCCTATGGGCGGTGATCGGCCTCGGCCTCGGAGCCATCGTTCGCAACCAGGTGGCGGCGATCGTTGGCCTCTGCGTATGGCTGCTGTTCATCGAGAACCTGCTGGTCGACAGCCTCCCTGGTGTGAGCCGGTACGCGCCGGGCGTCCTTGGCCGGGCGATCACCGGACAACAGACGGGCACGCTGCACACGCCAGCGCTGGCCGCGCTGCTGCTGGTCCTCTACGCGGCGGCGGCGGCGGCCGCGGGCTGGCCGGCAATCACCCGCCGCGACGTTGATTGAATCGCCTGAGGCGTGTGTCGCCTGAGGTCATGACGGGTCCGTGAGCATCATTACCGAACGAGTCGTCTGAAAGGAACCGTGCACATGCCCCTGCCCCGCCATCCCGGCCAAGACGAGGACGCCCCCGGGCCGAGCGCACCCAACCGGCTGACCCTGGTGATCGTGGCCGGGGTCGTGGCTCTGATCGCCCTCGTCGTCGTGTTGCACCTGACCGGTGTCATCGGCGCTGGCACTCATTGATGACGGCAACCCGACCACGATCTCGAGGCTCCTCGCCGGAGGAGACCGCCGCTACCCCGCCGGTGGAGTGAAGGCCCCGCCGGCCCACTCACCGAAGCTGTGCCAGCCCACCTCTGGGTACTCGCGGCGCAGTCCTTCAATGTCCACGTGGTGGCCGGTGCGATCCAGCCACTCGAACAGCGCCGAGAGGCCAGGCCCGAGGTTGTCGGGAGGGATCTCCTCGACCAGGCGGGGATGACCCGTGATGCGCGAAACGATGTCGGCCATCTCTTCTGCGGTCAGCTCATCGGAGGCGATCTCTAATCGTTGCCCGGCGAACCGCTCAGGGCGCTCCAAGACCAATGCAGCGAAGCTGATGACATCGATCACCGGCACCTGTTGGAGGCGTCGGTGGGCAGGCAAGTAGCTGGGCAGCTTGTCAGCCTGGAGGGCGGCGGTGTTCCAGGGATTGAAGAGGTTCTCCATGAGATAGACGGGGGCGACGATTGTGTGCGCCACGTCCAGGGCTCTGAGATGCCTCTCGACCTCGGCCTTGACCTCGAACACGGGTACGCCCGTGCGTTCGCCAGCGCCGGCGCCCGAGACGTACACGAGGTGTGGAAGACGGGAAGCTCTGGCGGCTTCGGCGAGGTTCCTCCCGTGGCGGAGCTCTCTGTCGGGGCCGGCCCTGTGCAGGGTGCCCGTAGCGAAGACGCCATCGGCACCCGCCATCGCCGCCACGAGGGTGTCGGCATCGTCGAAGTCGCCATAGACAACCTCGGCTCCTCGCTCCCTCAGCTGCTGGCCAGCTGGTGAGGTCGGCTCACGGGTCAGGGCGCGGACCCGGTGACCTCGCTCCAGTAGCAACCCGCAGATGCCCCCGAATCGGCCGGTGGCTCCGGCAACCAGCACCGTCATGGACATGGTCTCGCTCTCCAAACCCCGTTGTCCGGGTTTGCCGACGATACCCTACCTAGGTATCCTGTCGATCACCAACAGGCAGAAGGGAGCGAAATGCCCGGCTACGCCGACAACAAGGAGCGGGTCAGGATGCGCCTCCGGCGGGTCGAGGGCCAGGTTCGAGGCCTCCAGCGCATGGTCGACGAGGACGCCTACTGCATCGACGTGCTCACCCAGGTGTCGGCGGCCACGCGGGCCCTGCAAGGCGTGGCCCTCGAGCTGTTGGGCGATCACCTCTCCCACTGCGTGCAGGACGCGCTGGCCAGCGGGGGCCCCGACGCCCAGGCCAAGGTGGACGAGGCCACGGCGGCGATCGAACGCCTGGTCCACTCGTGATCGTCGCGGCAAGCGTCCTGAATGGGATCGGTCACGCCCTGAGCCTGGCGGGGTCCATGACCTGGGAGATCCTGTGGGCGCTGATCCTGGGGTTCGCCCTGGCCGCGGTGGTCCAGGCAGTCGTGCGCAAGAGCGAGGTCGTGAAACTACTGGGCGACGACCGGCCCAGGACCCTGGCTATCGCCTCCGGCCTGGGCGCTGCTTCATCCTCCTGCTCCTACGCGGCAGTGGCCCTGGCCCGATCGCTGTTCCGCAAGGGGGCCAGCTTCACGTCGGCCATGGCGTTCGAGATCGCCTCCACCAACCTGGTGGTCGAGCTCGGATTGCTCCCGGGCGGAGTCCAGCAGGCGCTTGCGTAGGAATTCTGGCCACGCCGACCACGCCCATCAAATGAACCCGGACCACTCTGTGGCGCGGACGCAGACACCGCCTGCGCTGACCGGAGGCCGCCTCGGTTTCCTTCGGGGGATATTCGAACGCCGAGCAACAAGCCGCAGGAATAGCGAACCTATTGACGACGCGGTATCTGTCGTCGAGCTCGCCCGCTCTGAGCTCGGCTACGGACGATAGCTGGGGGTATCGGAATGAAGGAAACGCTTGCCGGACATCGAGCCCTTGTCACCGGAGCCTCCGGCGGACTGGGAGCAGCCATCGTTCGCCGACTGGCGACAGAAGGTATGGAGGTTTTGGCGACCGGTCGGCGGCGGGAGCCGTTGGAGTCGCTCGCGGCCAACACCGGCGCTGAGGTCCTCGTGTGCGATCTCACTGTTAGGAGCAACCTCGGGGGGCTCCTGGAGAAGGCAACGTCGGTGGATCTGCTCGTGTGCAACGCGGCTCTTCCGGCCACCGGTCCGCTCGAGGACTTCAGCGTTGACGAGATCGACCGGGCCTTGGACGTCAACCTGCGCGCCCCGATTCTGCTCTCCCGTGCTGCGGGCCCGGCGATGGCGAGTCGCGGTGGGGGCCACATCGTGTTCATGTCGTCCATGGGAGCTAAGGCCGTTGGCCCTTCGCTGGGGGTGTACGCCTCCACCAAGGCGGCCTTGCGGGCGCTCTCCATGGCGCTCCGCCAAGACCTCCACTCTGTCGGCGTGGGTGTCTCGGTCATCTTTCCCGGACCGATTCGCGACGCCGGAATGTGGGCAGAGGCTGGCTTGCCCACACCGCGTGGCGCCGGCCGCTCACGAACGCCCGAAGACGTCGCCGACGCCGTGGTCGAGGCCGTAGCGCGCGATCGAGCAGAGATCGACGTCGCCTCTCCCGCCCCCCGTCTTGGCGCCGTGCTGGCCCAGCTCCGGCCCGAGTTGTTCGTTGCACTCGGGCGACGGGCCGGCGCCGACGAGCTTGGCGCCAAGATGACAGCCGCGCTCCGCGAGAACCGCTGATGTAAAGGAGACCAAGTGGAGCCCGGGGCAGCCTTACCCAGCGCTAACCCAGCGCTATGGGAGGTGCAGATGCGTTGGCACGACCCGACGGCGATGCGCCGACCGGCGTCCTCCCGGGATGATGCGACCTTCGCGCTCACTCACCCGACGGCTGTTCCAGTGCCTCCGCTACACGGCGACCCCTGCTCCCCGCCTTGGCCTCCGCCCGCAAAATGTTGAATGAACTGGAGGAGGCGGGCATCCGTCGACTGTTGTACGGGCAGCTGCGCACCCCAGGCTGTCGCCACGATCGGCGCAGACAGACCGGAGTAAGGGCTGAGGAGGAGATAACGCTGGTCTCCGCGGTAGTTAGACGAGACCAGCTGGCGGAGCTGGGTGACCTGGTCGGCTGGAAGGTCCGGTCGATAGGTGATCCAGACCGTCCCGTGCTCCAGGGAGTGCACGGCGTTCTCGTTGGCCACTGGCTGGTCGTAGATGCCGCAGTTGAGCCAGACTGCGTTGTGTGCGCCTCCGGCGGGGGGCGTGCGGTCGTATTTGACCGTTCCAGTGACGTGGCTGTGGTTCGTCTCGGCGAAGGTCGTCGTACCTGGCGGCACGGATGATCCAGTGCCTCCTGTCGAAAGGACGGCCCCCACGGCCCCGCCTGCGGCGACGATTACGATCACCGCGACCGCCACCCAGGTCCAGGTCCGCGAGCGCTGACGCTTCTGATACGCGACAGAGCGAGCCTGGCGACGTTGGCGCGATGCGGATTGGGCGGAGCGGGTTCTAGGCTGTGGGCGTTTCTTCTTCGGCATGTCCCCTCGGAGGCGAAGCGCCGGGAATCGTCTTTGAATCGAGCGCAGTTCCTGATCGCTTCCGGGATGAGATTGGCAGGGTGACAATGGGCATGAGCAGCGCGATGCTGGTCCTGATGGTCGTCATGATGGCAGTAATGATGGGCGCGATGGTTGTCGGCGCCGGCTGGGCAATAGTGCGACGGCGCGCCAGGCATTGACACGACATGCTCCGATCGGCGCTGGAAATCGGATGAGTATCTCCGTCCGCTCTTGTGCTGCCGAGTGCGAGGGCCTGTCACCGACGCACGGCAGCGAAACCAAAGAAGCGCTCACGCCCGCAATAGTGGAGAGGACGTGAGCCCACCAGAGGCGGCATTGGAGGAGATGGCCCGCTGGTCCAGTGAGCCGCTCACCGATCTGCGGCTCTGGGAGAGCCTCGGCTTGCTTCCGGACGATTCAGGGACGCCGCTCGCCAACCGCCTGGAGCGCGTGCGCCTCATCCGTTTCGCCATCGGGCGTGGGTACGCTCCCGACAGGCTGGCCGAGATTGCTGCTGCCCACGGGGACATGATCGGTCGGTTCGCCGAGCAGATAGGCGCCATGGTCGGTGAACCAGTCTGCACGGTCGATGAGGCCGCCCGGCAGGCTGGTCTCGATCCGCAGGTGTTCGAGCGTGTGCTGGCCGCCTCAGGACTAGGCGACGAGCCCTTCGCCACCGAGGTCGACCTGGGGGCCGCGAGGTTGATCAAGACAGCCTTGGACTTCGCCTTGCCCCCCGAGGTGCTCAGCCAAATGCTTCGTGTCTTCTCCGACTCGATGGCAAAGATCGCCGACGCCGGCAGCCGATTGTTCCACCTCTACGTCCACGAGCAGATGCGGGCCGGCGGTGCCGGGGGCGAGCAGCTGTTGGCGACCACCAATACGATCTCCGAGCCGCTGCTCGCCCTGGTGGAACCAGCGGTCATCTATTACCACCAGAAGGCGTGGCAACAGGCTTTGCGTGAGGACATGATGCTGCACCTGGCCGAGGAGGCGACCGCCCCGTCGTCAGTGCCAGGCGAGTTCACGAGAGCGATACTGTTCGCAGACCTCTCCAGCTTCACCCCTCTCACAGAGGTGATGGGCGATGCTGCAGCCGCTGAAGTGGTCGCCCGCTTCTCGGACATCGTCCGGGCCTCAGCTGCCCTCTGCTCGGGCCAGGTTGTCAAGCAGATCGGCGACGAGTTCATGCTCGTCTTCCCGGACGGACAAGGTGCTGTCGCTTGCGGGTTGGAGATCGCCGAGCGGGCAGCTTCAGAGTCGCGCTTTCCGGCTCTCACCATCGGCGCCCATGTGGGCTCGGTGCTCTACCGGGAGGGCGACTACGTAGGAACCAGCGTGAACCTCGCGGCCCGGGTTACCTCCGCTGCCCAGCGCAACCAGTTCCTCGTCACCGAGGCCGTGCGCCGTCAATTGGGTGAGCTCGAGATTGACGTCGTTCCCCTGGGCGCTCGATCGTTGAAGGGCCTCGGAGAGGACGTGGAGCTCTTCGAGCTGCGTCGACCGGGCGCTCGAGCGATCAAGGTCGTCGATCCCGTGTGTGGTATGGAGCTGGACTCTGACAGTATCGAGGCGACGCTCGCTTGGCATGGCGAGGAGCTCTCCTTCTGTGCCGCTGCGTGCCTCGAGCGGTTCGTGGGTGACCCCGCCCGCTACCGATCTCGCGAGCAGCGGTAGCGGGGTTGGCGAGGCAGGGACACTCGTTTGGGTGGTTCCTGGCGACCGATCGTCAACCCTCGGGCGGAGCGATGCGGTGCTCTTCGGCCATCTTGTCGACGGCGTCTCGGAAGGCGGGCGAGTCCTCGCGCAGCCGAGCGAACGTCTCCCAGTTCCAGCGCAGGAGCGTGGTAGCTCCGACACAGGTAACGGTCGCGTTGCGGAGACGATGGCTCAACAGGCCGACCTCGCCGACTAGCTCGCCTGGACCAACAGTCGCGATCTCTCGGCCATCGCGGCTGATCTGTACCCGCCCCTCGAGGACGAGGTAGGCGGCCCCGCCCGGCTGCTGCTCGGTGATGACCGGCCGGCCGTCCGGAAGGGTCATCTTCTGACCAGCCTTGAGCGCCCGACCGGCGACCGCGTGCGAGGTGCCGGCGAACAACTGGAAACCGCGTACCAGGTCTACGTCTGGATCCCTCCGGCGCAGCAGCGCCATGGTCGTACCCCCTTCCGGTACCCCGGCGGCCTCCCGACCACAGGAGTTGGCAAACGCCTGGCGGGCTATTTCACCGGCCGGGCGTGCCAGTCCTGTCGGCCGATGGCGGAAATGGGCCCGCCTTGTGTCTGCCCGCCGGTTGAGCTTCGATGAGTTGAGGGTGATGGAGAGGATGGAGGACCACTGAACAGCGTTCCCAGTCCCCCGCCGAGACCCGGGACATGAGCCGCATCCGGATGGCAGTCAGCCAAGGGCGAGGACAACTTTGGAGAACGGGCCTCGTTCTTGTCATGGCGCTAGCGGCGGGCGTTGCCGCCTGCGGGGGCGGTAGTTCTGTTCCCGGACCTCCACCTTCGTCGCTGGGCGTTGTCCAGAACCGCCCGATCCCTGATATCCCGCTTGTGGATGAGCGTGGCCAGCCCACCTCTCTCGCCGCATATCGCGGCAGGGTTGTCGTACTGGCGTCCTTCCTCACGCTCTGCCAGGAGACCTGCCCGCTGACGACGGGTGCGTTCCTGTCCATGCACCGAGCCGTCGCTACCGCCGGCCTCGACAACCGGGTCGTCTTCATCGAGGCGACGGTGGACCCTGACCGCGACAGCTCCGCCCGGCTGGCCGCCTACACGCAGCTGAGCGGAGCTCGATGGCCGCTGCTCACTGGTACCCCAGAAAACCTGGCCTCGCTGTGGAAGTTCTTCGGGGCCTACTACGAGAAGACCCCCGTGGCCACGCCGCCGGGCATCGACTGGTTGACCCACCAACCGCTCACCTACGACGTCAGCCATTCAGATGGCTTCTTCCTCATCGACGCTCGTGGTCACGAGCGGTTCGCCACAATCGCCACTCCCGACGTCGGTGGACAGCTCAAGCCCGCGTTATCCAACCTTCTCGGCGAACAGGGACACCGGGATCTGTCCCATCCCGGGACACCGTCGTGGACTCCCTCCCAGGGCCTTCAGGCGATCGGATGGCTGGTGGGCCGGAACATCGCGCCGGCCTCGAGCTGAGGCGTCTTGTTGGGCAACACGAGTGACCGGCTCGGGTTGCTCGGCCAGATCATGGCCCGCCTGCCAGCGTCCATACCGTCGACAGCGGCCCCCGACAGACCGCTACGGCAAGAGCGGTCATCGGTCACATGTTGCTGCCCGAGGTGCCAAGCGACGGCTCGGTCGGGCATGCTAACGGCCCTGCCAATGGGAGGTCGGGAAGGATGCCCCAGCCCACCAATGAGCGCATCGAGGCCTACTTTGACGAGCACGCACGGGGCTATGACCGCGAGATGGGCTTCTTCGAGCGGTTCGTGCTCGGCCATCAGCGGCACTGGGCTGTCGCCCAAGCCCACGGCGAAGTTCTGGAGATCGCAGTCGGCACGGGCTTGAACCTGCCGCTGTATCCAAATGACGCACGGGTGCTCGGGATCGATCTGTCGGAACAAATGCTCGAAAAGGCCCGAGCCCGGGCCAATGCGGCGGGCATCGCCAGCCGTGTCGAAGTGCGCCGAGGCGACATGCAGGCCCTCGAGCTGCCGGACGCCAGCGTGGACGCCGTGGTCTCCACGTACACCTTCTGCACCGTCCCGGATCCCTTTACGGCCTCCCGGGAGGCGTTCCGGGTCCTCCGCCCTGGCGGTCTGATCATCGTGGTCGAGCACGGCCCGTCGTCGCGGTCTTGGGTGCTCGCGTGTCAGCGCCTCCTCGACCCGCTGTCGATTCGCTTCCAGGCAGATCACATCACCCGCGACCCGCTGCCCTACCTCACCGAGGCTGGCTTCCACGTGCGGACCGCCGAGCGGGCCGGCTTTGCCGGCATCGTCCACCGGGCGGTGGCTTCGAAACCGACGCAGTCGTCGTAGATGGAAGACGCTGTCCCGCCGGCACTGCTTGCTGGTGGTGTCCGTATGGATCAGGGTGCCGGGCAACCCGCCGACGATTGATCTCGACCTGAGGTGATTCCACCCTTGCTCGACCGGGCGAAGGAGCTGGGCGCTCCGGAGGACGGATTGGTGGTGGTCGCCACCATCCGGACCGACGGGTCCGCCCAGGCCTCGGTGGTGAACGCAGGCGTACTGGACCACCCCGTGACCGGTGAGTCGGTCGTCGGCTTCGTGGCGCGCGGGCGAGTGAGGAAGCTCGCGATCCTTCGAGCCCGTCCCCGCGCAACGGTTGTGTTTCGATCAGGCTGGGAATGGGTCACCGTCGAGGGAGACGTCGAGCTGGCCGGTCCCGATGACCGGCTTGAGGGGCTCGACCATTCACCGTCGTGGCGACCCCCGTCATCAGCGCCGCCGCAGTCAGTGCGGCGACCAGCGCTCGGATCGGCCTTCGCATTGAATACCCTTTCTTTGTGTCTTGGCACTGCCGCCGACAGGAGCCGATCGGCGAAGCCGTTCCCTAGCAACTACTCCTGCTCTTCCTCTAAAGACGGTCGAACCGGTGATCCCGGCTCTGGCTGAGCCGGGGTGCGCTGTCACCTAGCCGCCGCCCTGGTTGCCCTGAGACTGGCCACGGTTGCTGGGCCGGCCGGTCTGCGGGTCGAGGAAGAGCTTGCCCGCCTGGGGGTGGGAGAAGCTCATCATGTTGGCCAAGGTGCCAGCCAACTGGTCGGCTCCCCCGTTGCCCATGCGCTGGGCGTGGAGCCAGTTGTCCTCGATGAACCGCACGACCGACGACTGGTCGGTGGTCGTGTCGTCCACGAAGTTCGACCTGGCGAAGGGCGAGACCACCAACAGCGGCTGGCGCGGTCCGTAGCCGCAGCGGGCCTGCTCCGGAGTGCCGGCGGGAGTCGTCGAGGTGGCCACGGTCGTCTTCGGCACCTGATTGGGGTCGGTGCCGCACTGGCCAGTGTTCGGCGGGGTGTCTCAGCGAGTCGAGAGTTGTCTGGGACTGCATCGGGATCGGGCTCATCTGGTGGTCGTACCAGCCGTCGCTGTCGTCATAGGCGATGACCACGGCGGTGTTGCTCCAGGACGGCAGTGACTGGAGGCGGTTGATGGTGTCGGCCAGGAAGTGCTGCTCGTCGATGGGGTCGGAGTAACCGGCGTGGCCGTCCTGGTACTCGGGAGCCTTCAGGTACGACACCGCCGGAAGGTTGTTGTTCCCCGCCGCGGCCCAGAAGTCCTTGAGGTCGTACTGATGGTTGGCCTGGTCCTGGTGGCCGATGTTGGCGATCGACGCTGGCGGCAGGTGCTGCGGGTTCGACGTCGACTGGTAGTACTGGAACGGCTCGTGGTGAGGGCTGTAGTCCTTCACCGTGTTGCCGAGGATGTTCTGGTGGACGCCGGTACATGCTGTCGCCGCGCTGCTGGTGTCCGGCTTGCCGGGCACGTAGTCGGGGCTGGCGAACCCGCCCTGGAACCAACCCCAGGACAGGTTGTCGGCGTCGAGCGCGTCACCGAGGTTGGTCGAGGAGCACACGTCGTAGTAGGGGTCGGCGTCGCTGTACATGGTCCCGGACCCCGGCGGCTGTGGTGACCCGGGGGTGGGCGTCACCGTCGCGCTCGTGGTGACGGTGGGTGCGGTGCACGCCGCGGTGTTATAGGCAGCCGAGGCCGGGCCGCAGACGGTCCCGTAGGCGTTGGCTGCCGTGACGTTGACAGCGCCCGGCGTCGACGGCCCGAAGTTGGTGCTGTAGGAGTTGTCGCTCATCGCGTAGTGCTGGGCGTAGTTCCAGAGGGCGGTGACGGTGTTTCCGTCGTAGTAGTCCATGACGGCGTAGTTGGGGTTGGTTCCCGTTCCACTCGCCAGGCCCTTGGTATTGCCCTCGTTGGTGAGGCATTGCTGGAGGGTCAGGCCGCGGCCGGTGTTCGGCACGAACTGGTCCATGAGCCCGTTGTCGAAGGCCTTCTGCTCCGCCGTGTAGCCGTGGCCCTGGTCGCAGGTCGCTGCCTGGGAGTTCGTCAGCCGCTGGGGGTTGGAAGCGTTTGGATTGCTGGTCAGCAAGCCGCCCCTGAGTCCGTTGACGGTGGGCGTGCCTGGCGCCGCCTCGAACCGCTGACCGTCGGTGTTGGCCGCGTTCGGGTAGGTGGCGAAGTAGTGGTCGAACGACACGTTCTCCTGGAAGATGACCACGAGATGCTTGATGGGAGTCGTCGTCGCTCCCGCCGGGTCAGGCCCGTCTGCCGCCCTGGCAAGCGGCGATCCGGACGAAATACCGGCCAGTGCTGCCGCGCCAAGCACGGCGCCGGCGAGAGTCGCTCTCTTGAGTTTGGACACGTCCCCAGATCCTCCTCGCATCGACAGCGCACAAGGCAACGGCCGGGAAGGCTATGCACGCCGCGTGAACGCGACCACACTCTCAGGTAACGACAGAGCGAACTCGAAGCGTCGGGAAAGGTACAGACCAGGACGGGTCCTATCCCGAGCCCCCCTGCCAAATCCAGATATGCCTCCCATGGGAGAGCGACGCCCAGCCGCGTTCCCTTCAGCATCGGCGAGAGAACTGGAGATCGAGCCCGGCCAGCTGGGGCAGCGGATTGGCGGAGCGGGCTGACGGGTCGTCTGGGGATCAGAGGTCGCCGGTCGCGGGGAAAGGCATCGATGGTGAGCTCGCCTGCGCACGCGCTGCGCGTCGGACCGCAGTCCTCAGCAGTACGACTGCCCCCACCATGGCCAGCAGAGCGAGGACGAACATGCCGAGCGCGATCTCGGCCGGCAGGCCTTTGGCGCCGCGCGGCGCCCCGACTGCCGCGACCGCCAGGCTCGGACACGCGGCCGGAACGAGCGTTCCTTGGGTGTCGTCCGGGAAGCCCTCGCCGGCGGTCGCGCACTGGACGCCGATCAGCTTCTCGGCCGGCTTGGACTCGGGACTGCGCTCGCTGACGTCGTTCCAGGCCCACCACATCACTCCGCCCCACCAGGATTGGCGGGCGAAGGTATCCAGGAGCGCCCGGTAGGCAAGGTACTGCGCCTTCGGATCGGCAGGGTGGGACGCGTTCTGCGAAGGCTCTCTGGCCGGATAGGTGCTGGCCCGATAGCCGACGTCTCCAAAGATGATCGGTTTGCCCCACCGCTGGGCCAAGGCGGCCACGCTGGCAAACGCATCCTGACTGCCGCGCTGGCCTGGATACCTGTACGAGTGCCAGCCCGCCTCGAGCTGTCTCAAGGTGGGGTGAGCGGCGTTGGAGAGGGGGAAGTAGGCCGATAGCGCGATCACATCGACCGCATCGCCCCAACTGAACTGGGCTGGCCGTCGCCAATCGACCTCGTAGCCGACCGGGCCGCCGAAGTGCTGGCGGGCCGAGGAGACGATCTGACGCCAGGAATCCGTGAAGTCGATCGAGTCCGACATCTCGCTGCCCACGAAGAACGTCGACACGCCGGCCTGGCGAGCGAGATCGGCGTAGTGATCCACCATCGACTGGT
>VAWP01000155.1 GCA_005888295.1 Actinomycetota bacterium | reverse complement strand
CCGAGGAGTTCGTCGACCGCTGGCGCGCGCCCGGCGACGTGCGGTCGAAGGTCTGGGAGGAGCGCTTCGGCGAGACCGCCTATCTGCCGCTCGGCGAGCGGGCCTGGAACGACGGCCTCAAGTCGGCGGCGATCACCGCTGACCAGGTCGACCGGCTCGTCGTCACGGGCACCCACGCCCGGGCCGTGCGCCAGCTCGCCGGACGGCTGGGCACGCCCAAGGAGGCTCTGGTCGACGACCTGTCGGCGACCGTGGGCAACACCGGGACGGCCCACCCCGGCATGCTCCTCGCTTCGGCCCTCGAGGGAGCCCGACCGGGTCAGGTCGTCGCCCTCGTGGTGCTGGCCGACGGGGCCGACGTGCTGGTGTTCCGCACCGGCGACGCCGTCTCGTCGTCCAGACCGTCACGGCCGGTGGCCGCCCAGGTCGAAGCGGGCGGGAGCATCCCCTACGGCAAGTTCCT
>VAWP01000154.1 GCA_005888295.1 Actinomycetota bacterium | reverse complement strand
GGCTTCGGCCGCGGCCCGCACGGAGGAGTGGAAATACGCCTTCGTGGGCTCACGGGACCGCTCGAGCGGTGCCATCCACCTCCCACCGGCCCGGATATCGATGAAGGGCGACGCCGTCGACGACATGGAGCCGGTGCCCATGGCAGATGTCCCGGCCACGGTGGTCACCTTCACCGTCGACCGGCTCGTCTACTCGCCCAGCCCCCCGGTCGTCTTCGCTGTGCTCGACTTCGACGGCGGCGGTCGGTTCGCGTGCGAGCTCACCGACGTCGACGCTGACGAGCTGTCGATCGGAGACCGGGTCGAGATGACCTTCCGCCGGATCTCGTCCGGCGACGGCATCCACAACTATTTTTGGAAAGCCCGACCCATCCGCATTCCAAGGAGCTGACCTGTGGCATCGCACGGCATCAAGGACAAGGTGGCCATCGTCGGGATGGGGTGCACACCGTTCCGGGAGCACTGGCACAAGAGCGCCGACGACATGATGGTCGACGCGGCCCAGGAGACCTTCGCCTCGGCGGGCGTCGAGAAGGCCGACGTCGATGCCTACTGGCTGGGCACGGCGATGTCGGGCAACAGCGGGATCGCCCTGGCCCGGCCCCTCAAGCTCCACGACAAGCCCGTCACCCACGTGGAGAACTTCTGCGCCACGGGTTCCGAGGCCCTGCGCGGGGCTGCCTACGCCGTGGCGTCGGGTGGCTACGACGTGGCCATGGCCGTCGGCGTGGAGAAGGTCAAGGACGGGGGATACCAGGGCTTGAGCGGGGCCGGCCGGGCGCCGACGGACGGCACCGGCCGGTCGCTGACCGCGGCGGCCATGTTCAGCCTCGTCGCCCCGGCGTACGCCAAGAAGTACGGCGTCGACGAGACCGAGCTCAAGGACGTGCTGGCCCGGATCGCCTGGAAGAACCACCACAACGGGGCCCGCAACCCACGGGCCCAGTTCCGCCGCGAGGTGGCCAAGGAC
>VAWP01000153.1 GCA_005888295.1 Actinomycetota bacterium | reverse complement strand
TCGCCGGGACCGGGTCGGGGGTCATCGACCCCGAGTACGACTTCACCCACTTCCCCGAGGTCGAGCGGTGCGCCGCCGACGCCTACCAGCAGGCGGGCGTCACCGACCCGCGTCGCCAGCTCGCCATGGCCGAGGTGCACGACTGCTTCACGCCGACCGAGCTGGTGCTCATGGAGGACCTGGGCTTCGCCGAGCGGGGCACGGCGTGGAAGGAGGAGCTCGCCGGGAGCTTCGACCTCGACGGCGACCTCCCCGTCAACCCTGACGGCGGGCTCAAGAGCTTCGGCCATCCCGTCGGCGCCTCCGGCCTGCGGATGTTCTTCGAGTGCTGGCTCCAGCTG
>VAWP01000152.1 GCA_005888295.1 Actinomycetota bacterium | reverse complement strand
TGCTCTCCTCGGGCAACCCCCTCAACGACCGGGAGATGAAGCGCCGGATAGATGCCCGCCGGCACCCGACGATCGCAGGTGAGCTGACGGCCATCGAGGACTCCGACGACCCCGGCTATCTGGTGCGGGGTGACCTCACCTTCCGAGGCGTGACCCGCAGCTACGAGGGCCGGATGGACATCGTCGCGCTGGACGCGGGGACGCTGCGGTTGGAGGGCGAGCGAGTGTTCGACATCCGGGAGTTCGGGATGCAGCCCCCGAAGATCCTCATGCTCAGGGTCTTTCCCGAGGTGTCGGTGCGCGTCAGCATCGAGGCCACCAAGGACGGCTGACGTTGCCACGACGGCTGTCCTGGCGCGTCGCCTGCCGTGCCTGACGCCGTCGTCATCGGTGCGGGACCGAACGGCCTGGTGGCCGCCAATGTCCTTGCCGACGCCGGATGGTCGGTCGTCGTCCTCGAAGCACAGGCCGAGCCGGGAGGTGCCGTCCGCACCGCGGAGCTGACACTTCCAGGCTTCCAGCACGACCTGTTCAGCGCCTTCTATCCCCTGGCGGTGGCGTCACCCGTGCTGCGGTCGATGCACCTCGAGCACCACGGCCTGCGATGGTGTCGGGCACCGATCGCCCTGGCCCACCCGACCTCCGACGGGCGATGCGTGTACGTGGGCAACAACGCGGACGAGACCGCTGCTTCCATCGACTCCTATGCGCCCGGTGACGGCGAGGGGTGGCGACGCATCTACCGGGTGTGGGAGGAGATGGAGGAGCCGCTCATCGGCGCCCTGCTGTCCAGCTTCCCGCCCGTGCGCCACGGCCTTCGCCTGGCGCAGAAGCTCGGACCGGCCGGGTTGCTCCGCTTCGCCCGCTTCGCCACGCTTCCGGTGCGGGCGCTCGCCGAGGAGGAGTTCGCCGGCGCGGGAGGTGGCCTGCTGCTGGCCGGGAACTCCCTGCACGCCGACTTCAGCCCCGAGTCGACGCTCGGCGGCTTCTTCGGCTGGTTGCTGGCCTGCCTCGCCCAGCAGGTCGGATTCCCGGTCCCCGAAGGCGGCGCGGCCCAGCTGGCTCGCTCGCTCGTGCGCCGACTGCAGAGCCGGGGGGGCACCGTCGAGTGCGACATGCCGGTCAGCGGCATCGTCGTGCGCCACGGCCGTGCTCAGGCCGTCACGGTGTCGGGACGGGGAGAGGTGGCGGCGGACCGGGCGGTGCTCGCAGACGTCGACGCGCCGACTCTCTACCTGGACCTGCTCGAGCCCGAGCACGTGCCGTCCCCGGTGCTCGACGACATCAGGCGCTTCCACTGGGATCCCGCGACGATCAAGGTCGACTGGGCCCTCGACAGGCCGGTGCCGTGGGAGGCGGAGCCAGCCCGGCGCGCGGGGACCGTC
>VAWP01000111.1:27673-40715 GCA_005888295.1 Actinomycetota bacterium | reverse complement strand
AGTAACGGCCACCGGGCCGCAGCACCCGAGCTGCTTCGCCGATGGCGACCACGGGGTCGTCGACGTGGTACAGACACCACAGGTGCGCCACCTCGGCGAAGGAGCCGTCTCGGAACGGGAGCGACCGCATGTCGGCGAGCACGACTGGCCGGTACGGGTTCGACTGTAGCTGCGTGGGTGACGAGTCCACCCCTATCCACGGGGTGCGGGCGTCGAGGAGGGACGCCAGCCGGCCTTCACCACAGCCGATGTCGAGCACCGGTCCACGCAGCTCGGCCGAGAGCATGTCGTGGGCGTCGCGGGGGGACTTCCAGGACCGCCAGCGTTCGGGATCGGAGTCGTAGTCTGGTGGGATCGCGGTCATCAGGCTCATCTTGGCCCCTGCTGGTGGTTCGTGACGAGGGACGAATGGGCCGTCGGTTCAGCGCTGGTGCTCGGTCGAGCGGTGAGAACTGTCCGCCGTTCCACATTTGGTCGAGAGGGCGGGGTCAGCCGCCGCCCTGCCCGCCCACTTTCGACCAGATGTGGAACAACTCTTGTGTGCGGACGCGGGTCAACCTCACGAACACTCGCTCCGAGCGCGCCCGGATCGTGAGCCCGTTCCACATGACGTCGAAACAGAGCGCGGCGAGAGGCTGGCGCGCGGAGCCTTTCGACCCGATACGGAACGCGGGTAGTTGCTGCGGCTCTGGACGTCCAGACAGGGTGGTGGCGCGGAAAATAGGGTTCCGAACCGGCGCCCGCTGACGATCAGGAGCATGAAGTGCGAAACCAAGGGATCGGCTCGTGGCCGGCTCGTCGACGACGGAAGAGCCCCGAGCGCGTCGCCATCGTCCACGAGGGGCGGGAGCTCACCTACCGCCAGCTGGACCGGCGGGTGCTGCGACTGGCGTCCGCGCTGCGAGAGCTCGGCGTGGGAAAGGGGGACCGGGTCGCATACCTGGGACCCAATCACCCCGCATTTCTCGAGACGCTCTTCGCCGCGGGCGTGCTGGGGGCGGTGTTCGTACCGCTCAACCTGCGGCTGGCGGTGGGCGAGCTGGCCTACATGCTGGCGGACTGCGGCGCCTCGGTCCTGGTCGACGGGGCCGAGCCGGGCGGTGCGACCGCCGAGCTGCAGAACGGGCGGACACCGCGCCACGTCATCACGCTCGCCGGGCCGCACGGCGCCGCCCTGGGCTACGAGCAGCTGATCGAGACGGGCAGCGAGGACGCCATCGACGAGCCTGTCGGGCTCGATGACATGTGCGTGATCATGTACACCTCCGGCACCACGGGCAGACCCAAGGGCGCCACCCTGACCCACGGCAACGTCACGTGGAACAGCGTCAACGTGCTGGTCGACATCGACCTGGGCAACGACGAGGTGACCCTCGTGGTGGCCCCGCTGTTCCACACCGCGGGTCTGAACATGACGTGCCTGCCGACCCTGCTCAAGGGAGGCACTGTGGTCCTCGTCAGCGCCTTCGACCCCGCGATGGTGCTGGAGCTCGTCGCCCGGCACCGTGTCACCTACATGTTCGGCGTGCCGGCCATGTACGACGCCATCGCAGCCACGCCGGGATGGGCCGACGCCGACCTGTCCAGCCTGCGCCAGGTCAACTGCGGCGGAGCGCCCGTTCCCGAACAGACGATCCGCACCTACCAGGAGCGGGGCCTGGTGTTCAGCCAGGGCTACGGGATGACGGAGGCGTCGCCCGGTGCTCTGTACCTCGGTGCGGACATGAGCGCGGCAAAGGTCGGCTCGGCCGGAGTGCCGCACTTCTTCACCGACGTGCGTGTCGTCGACGGTGACCTCGACAAGGTGCGACCGGGTGAGAAGGGCGAGGTCGTCGTCAGCGGGCCGAACGTGATGACCGGCTACTGGCGGCAGCCCGACGAGACGGCTCGCGCGCTGCTGCCCGGGGGTTGGTTCCGCTCGGGCGACGTGGCGACGGTCGACGAGGAGGGTTACGTGTCGATCGTGGACCGCATCAAGGACATGATCATCTCGGGTGGCGAGAACGTCTACCCGGCCGAGGTCGAGGCCGTGCTGTACGAGCACCCGCGCGTCGCCGAGTGCGCGGTCATCGCCGTGCCCGACCCCAGATGGGGTGAGGTCGGCCGCGCCCTTGTGGTGCGCGCCAGCGATGCGCCCGCCGACGAGCAGGACATCCTCGGGTTCCTCGACGGTCGGCTCGCCCGCTACAAGGTCCCCAAGTCCGTGGTCTTCGTGGACGAGATCCCACGCACCGCCTCCGGCAAGGTCCTCAAGCGCCCCCTGCGCGACCGCTACGGCGCGCCCTGACCACGCCACGACGCCGATTTTTTGACTCCTGTCGCGGTGAGGTGGTTCAATGCCCTTCGCATAACGAATGAGCGTGCGCTATCCGTACAACTCCTCCAGGAGGGGGTAGCCATGGCAGCTGAGAACGAGCCACTCACCCGCCGCACGGTGTTGAAGGGCATGGGCCTCGGGGCAGCCACCCTCGGCGCCAGCAGCGTCCTCGCAGCCTGCGGCGCCGGTATCAAGGGCTCGGCCGGATCGAGCTCCGGCACGATCGTCATCGGGCTGGTCACGCCGCTGACCGGGCCCCTCGCCGGCTTCGCGTCGGGCGACCAGTTCGTCGTCGACCAGGTCCGCAAGACGAGCGCGTACACCAAGGGCTTCAAGGTCGGAACCACGACCTACAACGTGAACATCCTGGTGAAGGACAGCCAGTCGGACCCCAACCGGGCATCGCAGGTCGCGCGCGAGCTCATCCTGCAGAACAACGTCGACATGATCCTCACCACGTCGACACCCGAGACCACCAACCCGGTGGCCACGGTGTGCGAGGCCCAGCACGTGCCCTGCGTGTCGACGGTGGTGCCCTGGGAGTCGTGGTACCTCGCCCGCCAGCCCGATCCGGCCAACCCGAAGCCGTTCAAGTACACCACGATGTTCTTCTTCGGCCTGAAGGAGTTCGGCGGGACCTTCGTCCCCATGTGGAACCGGATCCCCAACGACCGGGTGGTTGCGGGCATGTTCCCGAACGACGCCGACGGGAATGCCCTCCGGGCGGGCTGGCCGGCCATCACCAAGGCCGCCGGCTACCGGCTCGTCGACGGTGGCGCCTACACCGACGGCACCACGGACTACAGCTCGATGATCGCCTTGTTCAAGAGCAACAACTGCGACATCTTCACCAACGGTCCATTGCCGCCCGACTTCAACACGATGTGGAAGCAGGCGGCCCAGCAGGGCTACAAGCCCAAGCTGGCCACCGTGGCCAAGGTATTGCTGTTCCCAGCCGACACGGCAGCGCTGGGAGACCTCGTCGTCAACATCGCCACGGACTCGTGGTGGAACCCTTCCGTCCCCTACACATCCTCGTTGGACGGCAGGACGGCCAAGAACCTCGCCGACACCTATCAGTCCTCGTCGGGCAAGCAGTGGGTGCAGAGCCTCGGCTCGACCTACTCGCTGTTCGAGGTGGCGCAGAAGGCCTTCACCGCCTCGGGCGACCCGCACAACAAGGACGCGGTCGCCGCCCAGCTGCGCACCCTCAGCTACTCGGGGATCTGTGGCCCGCTGAACTTCGGCAACGGTCCGGTGCCGGGCGTCGCCATCATCAACCCGGTCGGCGTCCAGTGGAAGAAGGGCAAGCAGTTCCCCTACGAGATGGTGGTCGTCGACAACAGCCTCAACCCCTCGGTGCCCATCGGCGGGCCCCTGGAACCCACCAACGCATGATCCGTGCCGCTGCTGGAGCTTGACCAGGTCACCAAGCGGTTCGGCGAGGTGACGATCGTCGAGGACCTCTCCCTGGCCGTGGAGGCAGGAGACGCCCTGGGTATCGTCGGCCCCAACGGGGCGGGCAAGACCAGCCTCTTCGGCGTCATCTCCGGCGACCTGTTCCCCGACCGGGGCGAGGTGCGCTTCGCCGGGCGCCCGGTGACCTGGGTCGACGCCGCCGTGCGCTGCCGCCTGGGCGTCGGTCGCACCTACCAGGTCCCGCGACCCTTCGAGTCGATGACCGTGTTCGAGAACCTGCTCGTCGCCGTGCAGCAAGGCGCCGGCGAGCGCGGCCAGGCGAGCTACACCCGCGCCTCGTCGATCCTGGAGCGGACGGGCCTCGGTCACGAGGCGAACCGGCCGGCCGGTCGCCTGGGGCTCATGCCCCGCAAGCGCCTCGAGCTGGCTCGGGCCCTGGCGAGCCGGCCTCGGCTGCTGCTCCTCGACGAGGTGGCGGGCGGGCTGACCGACCCTGAGATGGCCCAGCTCGTCGAGGTGGTCGAGTCGGTCCGGGCGGACGGCCTGGCCGTCATCTGGATCGAGCACGTCGTCCGGGCGCTCACGTCGACCGTCGACCGGCTGATCTGCCTCGCCGGCGGCAGCATCATCGGGGACGGGCGACCCGACGAGGTCCTGTCCAGCGCGGCCGTGAGGGAGGTCTTCCTCGGCACGGAGGCGACGGCCGAGTCCCTCGCCGAGTCGGGCGCCACGCGAGAGGGGAGCGGACGCTCGTGAGCGCGACGGGCAGCGAGGCTCGCGCACGCGACCGTCCGGTGCTCGAGGTCCGCGGTCTCACCGTCTACCACGGTCAGCTCCGGGCGCTGTCCGACGTGGAGCTCTCCGTCGAGGCCGGCGAGGTCTACGCCATCATCGGGGCCAACGGCGCCGGCAAGTCGACGCTGCTGCGCACCCTCGCCGGGCTCCACCGCGCCGCAACAGGACGGGTGCTGTTCGACGGGGTCGACATCACCGGCACGCGGCCAGAACAGCGGGTCGAGATGGGAATGGCGCTCGTGCCCGAGGGTCGGCGCCTCTTCCGGTCGTTGTCCGTCGAGGAGAACCTTCTGGTGGGCCGGCACAAGGCCCGGACCAGTCCCTGGAGCCTCGAGCGGGTGTACGCCACGTTCGACTGGATGCCGGGCCGCCGCTCGCAGCGGGCCTACCAGCTGTCCGGCGGGGAGCAGCAGGCGGTCGCCATCGGGCGGGCCCTCATCGCCAACCCCAGGGTGCTGCTCCTCGACGAGCTCTCGTTGGGTCTCGCCCCCCTCGTGGTGCGGCGTATCTACGAGGTCCTGCCCGAGTTGCTTCGCTCGGGGGTGACCGTGCTGCTGGTCGAGCAGGACGTGAGCCAGGCCGTGCGAGTTGCCAGCAGGATCCAGTGCCTGCTGGAGGGCCGATCGACCCTCGAAGGTCCGCCCGCCCGGTTCAGCCCGGCCGAGATCGAGGCCGCCTACTTCGGCCTCGGAGCCGCGGGGAGAGCGTCGTGAACTGGGTCAACGTGATCATCCAGGGCCTGCTGCTCGGTGGCCTGTACGCCCTGTTCGCCTGCGGGCTGTCGCTGCTGTTCGGCGTCATGGAGGTCATCAACCTCGCCCACGGCGCTTTGGCCGTGATCGCCGCTTACCTGGCCGTGGTCCTCGCTCCCGCTCTGGGCCTGCCGGAGCTGTGGTCGTTCGCCATCGTGGTCCCGATCTTCGTGGTGATCGGGTACGTCCTGCAGCGCGTCCTCATCCAGCCCAGCATCAACCGAGGTCCGCTCACCACCCTGCTCGTGACCTTCGGGTTGGCGGTGGTGATCGAGAACGTGCTGCTGGAGGTGTTCTCGGCCGACAGCCACTCGGTCAACACCGGATCGCTCAAGGGCGAGGCCTTCCACCTCTCCAGCCAGATCTCGATCGGCTACATCTCGCTGGCGACCTTCGTCGTCGCCGTGGTGGTGCTGCTCGGACTGCAGCTCGGGCTCTCCCGCTCGGCCACCGGGCGCAAGATCCGTGCCGTCGCCGACGACCGCGAGGCCGGCCGTCTCGTCGGGATCGACTACCGGCACACCTTTGGGATCGCGGCTGCCATCGCCTTCGCCACGGTTGCGCTCGCGGGCATCGCCTTCGGCATGTACTCGTCGTTCGCGCCCGCTGCGGGGGTGAACCTCCTGCTGTTCGCCTTCGAGGCGGTCGTGATCGGCGGCCTGGGCTCGCTGTGGGGCACCCTGGTCGGGGGCATGGTGCTCGGTCTGGCCCAAGCCGTGGGAGCCCAGATCAACCCCAGCGACGGCGTGATCGCCGGTCATCTGGTGTTCCTCGCCGTCCTCGCCGTCCGGCCCCAGGGGCTCATCCCCGGCCGGATCTCGGCCGACCAGGCGCAGTCGGAGGGACCCGGGCTTCGCAAGCTGCTCGTCATCGCCTGGTCGTCCATCGCCACCCGGAGCCGGGAGCGGGGTCGCGCCCCGAGTCCCGAGAAGGCCAGCGACATCGGTGGACAGCCCGCCGTGAGCGTTCGCCGGGCCCCGAGGGGGACGCGATGGCTGGGCCTCCTGGCGCTGGTGGTCGTCGTCGTCCTCGCCCTCCTCCCGTATCTCGTGTACTCGGGAACGACCGACACCTTCGTCAACTTCTTCATCCTGCTGATCATGGCGAGCATGTGGAACCTGCTGGCCGGGTACGCGGGGCTGGTGTCGGTCGGGCAGCAGGCCTTCATCGGGCTCGGCGCCTATTTCGTCCTCATCGCCGCCCAGCACGGGATGAGCCCGTTCAGCGCCATCCCCGTGGCGGCCGTCGGCTGCGCCGTGGTCGCTCTCCCCGTCTCCTGGCTGGTGTTCCGCCTCCGTGGGGGGTACTTCGCCATCGCCACGTGGGTCGTGGCCGAGGTGTTCGAGCTGGTCATCAGCCGCTTCAGCTCGCTCGGTGGCGGCACGGGCAAGTCGCTCCCGGGGCTCTCGCTGAGCGCCAACCTGCTCACGGCCTACACCTTCTGGGCCGCCCTGGCCCTGACCGTGCTGACCGTCGGCGGTGTCTATCTCCTGCTGCGCGGCCGGTTAGGGCTGGCGCTGACGGCCGTGCGGGACAACGAGATCGGCGCCCGCAGCGCCGGCGTCCGCGTCGCCCGGGCGCAGCGGATCGTCTACCTCCTCGCCGCCCTGGGCTGCGGCGGGGCGGGCGCCCTCCTGATCATCAGCCAGCTGAACGTCGAGCCCCTCTCCGCCTTTACAGTCCAGTGGTCGGCGGAGATGATCTTCGTGACGATCATCGGAGGCATCGGGACGATCGAAGGGCCGATCGTGGGGACGATCGTGTTCTTCGTCCTCCAGCAGACGCTGTCCCAGTACGGAGCGTGGTACCTGATCATCCTCGGGTCATTGGCGGTGGTGATAGCGATCTGGGTCCCCCGCGGGCTGTGGGGTCTCGTCGCCGATCGGCTCAACATCCGCCTGTTCCCGGTGGGCTACTGGCGCCTGCCCGAGCGGGCGGCCCCTGGCGGGGCGACGGCCTCGAGGCCACCGCTCGAGCCCGTCACGACGGCGACGGCAAAGCCGGACACGTGAGGAGCACCGACATGACGAGTCACGAGACGCAACGCAGCCCGAAGGCACCGATGGCATCAGTCGCAGAGCCCCCCTACCGCGCCGATCACGTGGGAAGCCTGCTCCGACCGCCGGAGCTGCAGCAGGCCCGCGCCGACGCCGCCGCCGGTCGCATCTCGCCCCGGCAGCTGCGGCTGGCGGAGGACGATGCCATCCGCTCGGTCGTGCGCATGCAGGAGGACGTCGGGCTCCGGTCGGCCACCGACGGCGAGCTCCGTCGCACCTCGTGGCACATGGACTTCATCTACCAGCTCGGCGGCGTGAGCCGGGCCGACGAAAGCCTGGCGGTCAAGTTCCGCAACGAGTCCGGCGGCTTCGAGTTCACCTCGCCGGCGTTGAAGGTGCACGACCGGGTGCAGCTCGACGAACCCATCTTCGTCGACGACTTCAGGTTCCTGCAGGCGACGGTCCGGTCGGTGACGCCCAAGCTGACCATCCCGTCTCCGAGCATGGTCCACTACCGCGGCGGGCGGGCGGCCATCGACGCCACCGTCTATCCCGACCTCGACGAGTTCTGGGACGACCTGAGCGCCGCCTACGCCGCCGAGGTGGAGGCCCTGGGCCAGCTCGGCTGTACCTACCTCCAGTTCGACGACACCAGCCTGGCGTACCTCAACGATCCCGCCCAGCGAGCGGAGCTGGCGGCCAAGGGCGGCGACCCCGACACCCAGCACCTGCGCTACGTCCGTCAGATCAACGCCGCCCTGGCCAAGACCACGCACATGTGCCGGGGGAACTTCCGGTCGTCGTGGGCAGCCGAGGGCGGCTACGACTTCGTGGCCGAGGCGCTGTTCGGTCAGCTCGATGTCGACGGGTTCTTCCTCGAGTACGACGACGCCCGCTCCGGCGGTTTCGAGCCCCTCCGGTTCGTCCCGCCCGGCAAGCGGGTGGTGCTCGGGCTGGTCACGACCAAGCGGGGGACGCTGGAGGACAAGGACGTGCTCAAGCGCCGCATCGACGAGGCCAGCCGGTACGTTCCGCTCGAGCAGCTGTGCCTGTCGCCCCAGTGCGGGTTCTCCTCGACAGTGGAAGGCAACGACCTCACCTACGACCAGCAGGTGGCCAAGCTGCGCCTGATCGTGGAGACGGCGCAGGAGGTCTGGGGATGATGGCCCGGCTCACGAGCCTGCCGGAGGCGGTGGCCGAGCTCGTGGGCGACGGTGACTGCGTGGCCCTGGAGGGGTTCACCCACCTCATCCCCTTCGCCGCCGGACACGAGATCATCCGACAGCGGCGGAGAGACCTGTCCCTGGTGCGGCTCACGCCCGACCTGGTGTACGACCAGATGATCGGCATGGGCTGTGCCCGCAAGCTGATCTTCTCGTGGGGCGGCAACCCGGGCGTCGGATCGCTCCACCGTTTTCGGGACGCGGTCGAGCGGGGCTGGCCCGCGTCCCTCGAGCTGGAGGAGCACAGCCACGCCGGGCTCACCAACCGCTACGTCGCCGGCGCCTCCGGGCTCCCGTTCGGCGTCCTCCGGGGCTACGCCGGCACCGGGCTGATGGAGCAGCGCTCGTCGGTGGCGCGGGTGCGGTGCCCGTTCACGGGCGAGGAGCTGGCCGCCGTCCCCGCCCTCCGTCCCGACGTGGCCGTGATCCACGCCCAGCAGGCGGACCGCGACGGCAACGTCCAGATCTGGGGCATCACGGGCGTCCAGAAGGAAGCCGTCCTCGCCGCCACCCGCTCCCTCGTCACAGTCGAGGAGGTGGTGGACGACCTGGCGCTGCGCCCGGGCGGGATCGTGCTGCCCTCGTGGGTCGTGACGGCGGTCGCCGAGGTCCCCGGCGGCGCCCAGCCGTCGTACGCCGCCGGCTACTCGCAGCGCGACAATGGCTTCTACCAGGGCTGGGACGCCATCAGCCGGGACCGGGAGCGGTTCCAGGCGTGGATGCAGACCAACGTCGTGGAGCGTGCGTCGCACGCGGCGGGGAGGCTCTAGTTGTCGCTCACCAACCGCGCTGGTACGGAGCCGGGCAGGACGACCGACTCGTACACCCCCGACGAGATGATGACCGTCGCCGCCGCCCGGTCACTGCCCGACGGCGCCGTGTGCTTCGTCGGGATCGGCGCTCCGAGCACGGCGGCCAACCTGGCTCGGGCGACACACTCGCCCCGGCTGGTCCTCGTCTACGAGTCGGGCACGATCGGGGCCAAGCCGGCGTGGCTGCCGCTGTCGATCGGCGACGGTGAGCTGGCCGACACGGCCGACTCGGTCGTGTCGGTGCCCGAGATCTTCAACTACTGGCTGCAGGCGGGCCGCATCGACGTGGGCTTCCTGGGAGCCGCCCAGATCGATCGGCTGGCCAACCTCAACACCACCGTGATCGGCGACTACGACGACCCCGAGGTCCGGCTGCCGGGAGCGGGAGGAGCACCGGAGATCTCAGCCTCCTGTCGCCAGGTGATCGTGATGATGCGTCACAGCCGGCGCAGCTTCGTCGACCGGCTCGACTTTCGGACGTCGGTGGGCTTCGGCGACGGTCCGTCCGACCGCCGTCGTCTGGGGCTGACGGGCGGCGGCCCCAGCGTGGTGATCACCGACCTCGGGCTTCTGCACCCCGATCCCCGCAGCTGCGAACTGACGCTCACCCATCTGCATCCGGGTGTCGTCCTCGACCAGGTCGTGGAGGCCACCGGCTGGCCCCTGGCGGTGTCCGCCGACCTCCGTACGACGGACCCGCCCACGGCGTTCGAGCTCGACCACCTCCGCCGGCTGGCGGCGGCACGCCAATGACCGAGGCCCTGGCGCCCGCGCCCGACCCGCCGTACCGGTGGCCCCAGTACCGCTCCACCGAGCTGCGGGCGCCCGACCGCCCGCTCGTCCCGCTGCCGCTCGGAGCGACCGAGCGCGCCGGGCTGGTCTTCGGTGACGCCGGCGTGCGGCCCGAGGACGCCGACCTCACCCGCCAGCACCGGGGGGAGCCGCTCGGGGAGCGGATCATCGTCACCGGGCGGGTCACCGGCTCTGACGGCCGGCCGGTCGCGGGGCAGTTGGTGGAGGTCTGGCAGGCCAACGCCGCCGGCCGCTACGTGCACGAGCTGGACCAGCATCCCGCCCCGCTCGATCCAAACTTCACGGGGGCGGGCCGGTGCCTGACGGGCAGCGACGGCTCCTACCGCTTCGTCACCGTCAAGCCGGGCGCCTACCCGTGGCGCAACCACGAGAACGCCTGGCGACCGGCCCACATCCACTTCTCGATCTTCGGCCGGGCCTTCACCGAGCGCCTCGTGACCCAGATGTACTTCCCGGGCGATCCCCTGTTCGCCCACGACCCGATCTTCCAGTCCGTGCGCGACCCCCGGTCCCGCCAGCGCATGGTCTCGTCCTTCGACCTCGACACGACCGTGCCGGAGTGGGCGCTGGGCTACCGGTTCGACATCGTCCTCGCCGGCCACCTGTCGACCCCGGTGGAGCTCTGAGTGGCGACGCGTGCACAACAGCTCCGGGGCGCGACGCCGTCGCAGACGGTGGGCCCCTTCTTCCGGTTCGGCCTCGAGTGGATGGCTCGAGCGTGTCCGACGGCGATCGCCGCCCGGTCACCGACGCCATGCTCGAGACGTGGCAGGCCGACGGAGAGGGACGGTTCGGGGAGTGGGGGTTCGCCCGCTGCCTGACCGACGCCGACGGCAGGTACCGCCTCAGCACGGTGAAGCCCGGGTCGGTCCCCGCGGCGGACGGCACGCCGCAGGCGCCCCATATCGACGTGTCGGTCTTCGCCCGGGGGCTGCTCCAGCGGCTCGTCACCCGCATCTACTTCCCTGACGAGGCCGAGGCCAACGACGCCGACCCGGTGCTGTCGTCGATCGCCGACCCGGTGGCGCGAGCGAGCCTGGTGGCCGCCGCCGTCGACGGCGACCTGCGCTTCGACGTCCGCCTGCAGGGTGACGAGGAGACGGCGTTCTTTGCCTTCTGATCCAGAGAGCCTGTTCGATCCCATCTTCTCCACCGACGAGGTGCTGGCGGCCACCGGCCCGAACGCCTGGCTGCAGGCGATGCTGGACGTCGAGGCTGCGCTCGCTGGCGTCGAGGCGGAAATGGGTCTGGTGCCCACCGACGCCGCCGCCACCATCGTCGGATGCTGCCGGGCCGAGCGCTTCGAGCCCGGCGACCTGGGCCGCGCCGCCAGGCACGGGGGCAACCCGGTCATCCCTCTCGTCGAGGCCCTGCGCGCCGCAGTCCCCGAGCCCGCGGCCCAGTGGGTGCACCGTGGCGCCACGAGCCAGGACGTCCTCGACTCGGCTGCCATGCTGGTGACCCGCCGCTCGATCGAGCTCATCGACCGCGAGCTGGACGACCTGGCGGCTGCCTGCGCCGAGCTGGCGGAGGGACACCGTCACACCGTGATGGCGGGACGGACCCTGCTGCAGCAGGCGCTGCCCGTCACCTTCGGCGTGAAGGCGGCGGGTTGGCTCGTCGGCATCGTCGAGGCCCGGACCCGGCTCGGCGACGCCGTGCCCAGGTTGGCCGTGCAGCTCGGGGGAGCGGCGGGGACCCTGGCCGCCTTCGGCAGCGACGGACCGGAGGTGGTTCGTCGCCTGTCGGCCCGGCTGGGCCTGGCCGAGCCACCGATGCCGTGGCACACCAATCGCGTGCGGGTGGCGGAGGTGGCGTCGGCGCTCGGGATGGTGGTGGGCGCGGCGGCGAAGGTGGCGCTGGACGTCGGGCTGCTCATGCAGACCGAGGTGGCCGAGGCCGCCGAGCCCCGCCCTGGGGGATCGTCGACCCTGCCGCACAAGCGCAACCCGGTCGGTGCCGCGGCCGTGGGCGCGGCCGCCCGCCGGGTGCCCGCTCTGGTGGCTGTGGTGCTCGGGGCCATGGTGCAGGAGCACGAGCGCGCCCTCGGCGGGTGGCAGGCCGAATGGCAGACCATGACCGAGCTGCTGCGGCTGGCTGGCGGCGTGGCGGCGCGCGTCCGGGAGACGGTTGCCGGGCTGGAGCTCGACGTGGCGCGCATGGGCGACAACCTGGCGGCGACCGCGGGCGTGATCATGAGCGAGCGGGTCGTGCTGGCGCTGGAGCCCTGCCTCGGCCGGCCCGAGGCCACACGGTTGGTCCAGGAGGCTGCTGGACGGACGGCCGCCTCCGGTCGTTCGCTCGGCGAGGAGCTGGCGCACGACCCTGGCGTGGCTCGGGCGCTGTCGAAGCAGGAGATCGAGGCCCTCGTGGACCCGGCAGGCTATCTCGGCGCGTCCGACGCCCTCGTCGAGCGGGCCCTGCAGACCTACCGCGGCGACGGTTGACATGGGTCCAGACGACACCTCTCGCCGTGTCCCCCGGCACCGCCTCGACGGTCCGGAGGCGGCGCCCGTGCTCGTGCTGTCCGCGTCGCTCGGCACCAGCTCGGCCGTGTGGGACCCGCAGATGGTGGCGTTCGCGGGCCAGTTCCGGGTGCTGCGCTACGAGCACCGGGGCCACGGTGGCACGGCCGCCCCGCCCGGGCCCTACACCATCGACGAGCTGGCGTCGGACCTGCTCGGGCTCCTCGACGACCTCGACATCGGGCGGGCTTCGATCTGCGGGATCTCCCTCGGAGGCATGGTGGCCATGGCTGTCGCCGCCGCTGCGCCCGAGCGGGTCGATCGGCTGGTGCTGGCCTGCACCGCGCCGCGGCTGGCACCGCCCGAGCAGTGGGTCGCCCGCGCCCGCGACGTGCGCGCGTCCGGGACGGCCCCGCAGCTCGAGGGATATGTCGGCCGGTGGTTCACCG
>VAWP01000111.1:16311-27640 GCA_005888295.1 Actinomycetota bacterium | reverse complement strand
CGGGGCCATGGACCAGACGGCCGCCCTTGGCCGGATCACGGCGCCCACCCTGGTCGTGGCGGGCGCCCACGATCCCGTCGTCCCACCGGCGCAGGCCGTCGAGCTCCAGCAGCGGCTGCCGTGTGCCTCGCTGGTCGTCCTGTCGTCGGCCGCGCACCTCGCCAACGTCGAGCAGCCCGAGCGGTTCAGCGCCGCCGTGCTCGACCATCTCGCCGGAGCGCCGGCCGCACGGGGGGAGCAGGCTCGCCGGGACGTGCTCGGCGACGCCCACGTGGAGCAGGCCGCGGCCCAGCGGACGAGCTTCACGGCGCCGTTCCAGGACCTGATCACCCGCTACGCCTGGGGCGAGATCTGGACGAGGGCGGGCCTGCAGCGCTCGACCCGCAGCGCCATCACGATCGCCATGCTGGTCGCCCTGGGTCGTTTCGACGAGCTGGCGATGCACCTGCGCGGTGCGATGCGCAACGGGCTGTCGGCGGAGGAGATCGCCGAGGTGCTCCTCCAGACAGCTGTCTACTGCGGCGTGCCTGCGGCCAACCGGGCCTTCGCCGTAGCCCAGCGGACCTTCGACGAAGTCAACGATGGCTGAGCCGGTCGAGCCCCAGCTGGGCCGGAGCCCCGACTTCGTGCAGTCCCTGGAGCGCGGCCTGGCCGTGATCCGGGCCTTCGGACCAGGGCGGGACGAGCTGACCCTGAGCGACGTGGCCCGGGCGACCGGTCTGACGCGCGCAGCCGCCAGACGCTTCCTGCTGACCCTGGCCGAGCTGGGCTACGTGTCGTCCGACGGGCGGTCGTTCTCGCTGCGGCCCCGCGTCCTCGAGCTGGGCTACGCCTACCTGTCGACGCTCGGCTTCGCCGAGGTGGCGGCGCCGCACATGGAGGAGCTGGTCGCCACCGTGCACGAGTCGTCCTCGGTCGCCGTCCTCGACGGCGACGACATCGTCTACGTGGTCCGGGTGCCGACCACCCGCATCATGACCGTGACCATCGCCGTGGGCACCAGGTTCCCCGCCTATGCCACGTCGATGGGCCGGGTCCTGCTGGCGGCCATGGACGACGGAGAGCTGGGCGCCTACCTGCACCGCGCGCGCCTGGAGCCGCTCACCCGGCGCACGGTCACCGACGCCGCCCGCCTGCGCGGCGTCCTCCAGCAGGTCGCCACCCAGGGGTTCGCCGTGGTGGACCAGGAGCTGGAGGACGGACTGCGGTCGGCGGCTGCCCCGATCGTCGACGCCAGCGGAGCGGTGGCGGCGGCGATGAACGTGTCCGTCCACGCCAGCCGGGTCTCCCTGGCCGACCTGCGCCGCACCTACGTGCCGCAGCTGGTCGCCACGGCGGGGCAGATCAGCGCCGACCTGCAGCGGCTCGGCGTTGCTGGACAACGTCGACTCCGGTGAGCGCGACGCAGGTCGGCATCGTGGGTGCCGGGCCCGCCGGGCTGGTGCTCGCCCACCTGCTGCAGCGCTGTGGCATCGAGTCGGTCGTGCTCGAGCTGCACGACCGGGAGTACGTCGAGGCCCGGGTCCGGGCCGGCGTCCTCGAGCAGGGGACGGCCGACCTCCTCAACCGCATCGGCGTGGGGGAGCGGATGCGCTCCGACGGCAGCGTGCACCGAGGGGTCAACCTCCAGTTCCTCGGCCGCCGGCACCGCATCGCCCTCGACGAGCTGACCGGTGGGAAGGCGATCACGGTCTACGGCCAGCAGGAGGTCGTCAAGGATCTGATCGCGGCCCGCCTGGCCGCCGGGGGCGAGGTGCGCTTCGGGGTCGAGAACGTCAGGTTGGAGGGCGTGGAGACCGACGCGCCGGTCGTCCACTACCGCCACGACGGCCAGGAGCGCGCCCTGCGGTGCGATGTGGTGGCCGGCTGCGACGGGTTCCACGGTTGTTGTCGAGATGCCGTTCCCCACGCCCGGACCTTCGAGCGCGAGCACCCCTTCGCCTGGCTGGGCATCCTCGCCGCCGTCGCCCCGTCGACCGAGGAGCTGATCTACGCCTACCACGACCGGGGTTTCGCACTGCACAGCCTGCGCTCGCCGGAGCTGAGCCGGCTGTACCTCCAGGTGGATCCCCACGACCGCATCGAGAGCTGGCCCGACGAGCGGATCTGGGAGGAGCTGCAGCTCAGGCTGGCCTCCGAGGGCTGGGTGCTGCGCGAGGGTCCCGTGCTCGAGAAGGGCATCACCGCGCTGCGCAGCTTCGTCGTCGAGCCCATGCAGCACCGTCGCCTCTTCCTCGCCGGCGACGCCGCCCACATCGTGCCCGCCACGGGCGCCAAGGGCATGAACCTCGCCGTGGCCGACGTCGTCGTCCTCGCCCAGGCCCTCGACGTCTGGTACCGCACAGGGCGAGACGACGGCCTGCGGGCGTACTCGGCGACGTGTCTGCGCCGGGTGTGGCGGGTGCAGGACTTCTCCGTGTGGATGACGATGCTGATGCACCGCCACGGCGACGCGTTCACCCGGCGGGTGCAGGAAGCTGCGCAGGCCCACGTGTGCGAGTCGGTGTCGGCCGCCCGGTGCCTGGCCGAGAGCTACGTCGGGGGAGCCACTCTCTAAGGTGCGTCCGCGGCGGCGTCCCGCCTCGGTGTCTGCTCGAAGACGTAGTAGGCGGCGACGAGCCCGCTGATGACGAGGGCCGCCAGCGCGCTGACGAAGGCGACGCCGATGCCGACCACGTAGCCCACCTGGCCGATGCTGAAGCGGACCGTCGCTCGCCGGGCGTCGCCGGGTGCGAGCTGCACTTTGAGGTGCTCGTGACGGACCGACCACCAGAAGATCAAGCTGAAGGCGATCGACATGCCCTCGAACGCCCCCATGTAGAGGGCAGCGGCCAGATGCGAGTCGGCGCCGCCCTGGCGGAGATAGCTCGCCATCGTCGAGGTGGCGAAGGGGATGCTCACCACGAAGAAGAGCAGCAGGAGGTTGAGGAACAGCAGGGTCCGGTCGATCTCCGACAGGTTCTTGAAGATGGCGTGGTGGTTGACCCAGATGATCCCGATGGTGAGGAAGCTGATGAAGTAGGCGGCGAACGAGGGCCACTTGTCGGCCAGCTGATGCGCCAGCGTGCCGTGGCCGGGGCCGGCGACAACAAGGTCGAGCGCGAGCAGCGTGATCGCCACCGCGAAGACCCCGTCGCTGAACGCCTCGAGCCTGGCGCTGTCCATGCCGCCCTGCTTACCTCAGGTCACCGCCAGGTGTTGCCGGAGCCGCGGCAGCACCTCGTCGCCCAGACGCAGGACCTGCTCCCTGGCCTCGGCGGGAGCCGCTGACGAGAGCCCGCACGAGCGCACCGAGCGAGAAGTCGAACAGCTTCTCCTCGTCGACGGGGTGGGTGAGGTGCTGGAGGAGGTCCGGTGCATCGGGCACGTCTTCAGCCGTCCAGAGCTCTTCGGGAGACTGTCGCTGGGCCGGCTGGCGTTCGAGCTGGCGGTCCACCAGCACCGAGCCGACGACGAGGCTGAGGACGGCTTGGACGGCCACGGCAGCGTCGGCGCCGTCGAGCCCGGCGGCGGTCAGCTCGCGTACCAGCACCCGCCGGGCGGGCTGGAACAGCGCTGCCGTCCTGCCCTGGCGGTGGACGACCGCCACCAGGTCCGGCTGTCGCAACAGCGTCTGGCGCAGTGACCGGCCGATCGCGATGATGCGTTCCTCGGGGCGGCGGCCCCGCACCTGGACGGGCCCCAGCTGGGCGATGATGCGCTCGACGAGACCGTCGAGCACGGCCTGCTTGTCCCCGACGTGCCAGTAGATGGCGGTGACGGCCACGCCCAGCTTGGTCGCCAGGGCCCGGACGGTGAGCCGCTCGACGCCTTCGGTCTCGACGATCTCGAAGGCGGTGTCGAGGATCTGGTCACGCGAGAGGGGCGCGTCCCGGGTGCCGGGTCGCGGTCCTCGGGCACGAGCCGGTTGACCCTTCCGATCACCCATGTAACAATGCTACAGAATGTCGGAGCACTACGTGATCGTCTCGGCCGACTGTCATGGGGGCGCCGAGCTGTTCGAGTACCGCGGGTACCTCGAGCAGCGCTACCACGAGCCGTTCGACGACTGGGCCCGCGACTACGCCATCCCCTTCGAGGACCTCATGGGCGACGAGGGCGGTCGCAACTGGGACCACGCCCGGCGGCTGGCCGACCTCGAGTCCGACGGCATCGTCGCCGAGGTCGTGTTCCCCAACACGATCCCGCCCTTCTACCCCGAGCCGTCGCTCAAGGTGCAGATGCCCGGCGCCACCGAGGGCGATCTGGAGCTGCGTTGGGCGGGGCTGCGGGCCCACAACCGCTGGCTGGCCGACTTCTGCGCCGCCGCTCCGGGCCGGCGGGCGGGGATCGCCCAGATCATGCTGCACGACGTCGAGGCTGCGGTCCGCGAGGTGGAGTGGGCGGCCGAGGCCGGGCTCACCGGGGGCATCCTCCTCCCTGGCGCGCCCCCCGGGTCGGGGCTCGAGCCCCTGTACTCGCCGGTCTACGAGCCGCTGTGGCAGGCCTGTGAGGACGCCGGGCTGCCGCTCAACCACCACAGCGGGAGCGCGGTACCGCCGCTCGGCGACCAGCCCGTCGACAACGTCATGTTCCTGCTCGAGGTGACGTGGTGGGCGCACCGGGCGCTCTGGCACCTCGTCTTCGGCGGTGTGCTCGAGCGCCACCCCGGGCTCCAGCTGGTGTTCACCGAGCAGGGCACCTCGTGGATCCCGGAGACCCTCGGGACGCTCGACTACTTCTTCGCGCGCATGGGGTCGTCGGCCGGCTCGCAGGAGCAGGAATGGGGCGCCGAGGTCGTCGGCAAGCTGTCGCTTCGTCCGAGCGAGTACTGGCGGCGCCAGTGCCACGTCGGGTCGAGCTTCATGCGCCCGGCCGAGTCGGCGCTGCGCCACGTGGTCGGCGTCGACAAGATCATGTGGGGAAGCGACTACCCACACAAGGAGTCCAGCTTTCCGTTCAGTCGCGCCGCCCTCCGGCGCACGTTCGCGGGCATCGACGCGGCCGAGGTGCAGGAGATGCTGGGCGGCAACGCAGCCAGGCTGTACCGGTTCGACATGGCCCGCCTGGCCGAGGTGGCGGCCCGGGTGGGCCCGACCCACGAGGAGATCGACCGGGCGCTGCCCGTCGAGGAGATCCCGGCAGAAGCGATGCGGTGTCCGGCCTTCGCCGGCTGACCGAGCAACAAGGGGGCGTGATGGCCACGATCAGGTACGGAGCGAGGTCGGAGGCGCAACTGCGCAACCGGGAGGTGGAGGCGACCTCGGTCGACGTGTGGGCCACGACGCTGGTCGCCACGTACCTGACCGATCCCGAGGTCATCGCCGCGGTGTTGCCGCCGCCGATCGAGCCGCCTGACGAGCCCCAGGTCAAGGTGACGATCGCCACCGTCGAGATCTCCGGATATCCGACCTTCGGCGCCGGCAGCTTCTCCGTGCGCGCTCGGCACGAGGGGACCGACGGGTACTACGCCCTGTTGATGCCGATGACGACCGAGCAGTCGGTGATCGGTGGGCGGGAGACGTTCGGCGAGCCGAAGAAGATCGGGCAGGTCACTCTCGAGCGCGACGGCGACCTGGTGACAGGTCGCGTGGGGCGCATGGGGGTGGACATCGTCACGGTGACCGGGCGCGTGTCGGGAGAGCAGGAGCTGCCGGGGGAGGAAAACCGCACCGACTTCTACTTCAAGTTCCTGCCGTCGCCCGACGGCAAGGGATTCGACACGGATCCGGCGCTGGTGTACTGCCACCGGCGGGAGCTCACCCGCAAGCTCGAGAGCGTGGAGGGCGAGGTCGTGCTGGGCGAGTCGCGCTTCGACCCCGTTGCCGACCTGCCCGTGCGCCAACCCGGTCCGATCATCCTCGCCGAGCGCACCAGCGTGCAGCGGGGCGAGATCCACGGCACGGTGCCGGGCGAGTGGCTGCGGCCTTTCGTGCACCAGCGCTACGACGACCTGTCGCCGGTGGGCGAGGAGTAGCGCATGGAGCTGGCGGGGGTCGCGGTCGTCACCGGTGGGGCCGGCGGGATCGGCCGCGCCATGGGGGAGCGCTTCGGCCGCGCCGGGATGCGGGTCGTGCTCGCCGATGTCGAGCAGGGTGCGCTCGATCGGGCGGTGGACGAGCTTCGCTCGCAGTCGCTCGAGGTTACGGGCGTCGTGACCGATGTCGCCCGCTACGAGGCTGTCGAGGCGCTACGCGACCGCACGCTCGAGCTGTACGGCGGGGTGAACCTGGTGTGCAACAACGCCGGGATCGGCGCCGGCGCCGAGGGCGCGCTGTGGGAGCACGAGCTGAACGACTGGCGGTGGGCGTTCGGGGTGAACGTCTACGGCGTGATCCACGGCATCAACGCCTTCGTGCCGGCCATGCTGGCCGGCGGCCAGGAGGGCCACGTGGTGAACACGTCCTCCGGAAACGGTGGCGCCTCACCGTTGCCCGGTACGCCCCAGTACGCGGTGACGAAGGCGGCAGTCGTCACGCTGACCGAGTGTCTCTACGCCCAGCTGCAGGACTCGGGGGCGCCCATCGGAGCATCGGTGCTGTTCCCGGGGCCGCACATGCTGCGGACGGGGATCTTCACCTCGTGGCGCAACCGGCCGGCGGAGCTGGCCAAGGAGAAGCCGCGGACGACCCCGTACGCCACCATCGAGGACATCGAAGCCCAGATGCGGGCGGCGGGCGTCGAGCCCACCTACACCGAGCCGGCCGAGGTCGCCGAGCAGGTCGCGGCGGGCGTGGTGGCTGGTGACTTCTGGATCGTCCCGGCGAGCGCCCAGACCGACGGGCAGATCCAGGCTCGGGCCGAGTCGATGCTCAAGCGCGAGAACCCGACCTACCTGCGCGCCGTTCCAGGATGATGACACTGACGTTCGGAAAGGGAGCACAGGCATGAGCAGGTACATGGTGATCTCGTCGGACTGCCACGCCGGGCTGCCGAGCGAGGAGTACCGCGAGTGGCTCGACCCCGGGTACCGGGACGCCTTCGCGGAGTACCTGAAGGCACGGGCTGTCGTCGAGGCCGACCTCGCCGAGCGGGGGCTGCGCAACGAGGAGTTCGCCGAGGAGTGGGAGAGCGAGAACGCCGAGGGCCTGCACGGGGGCTGGGACGCGGGCCGACGCGACCGCGAGCTCGACGCCGACGGCGTCGTCGGCGAGGTCATCTTCCCCGATGCCGACGCCGTGACCGGCGGGGCGTCCGCTCCGTTCGGTGCCGGCCTCGGGGCGACGGCCGACGTGCCCGCCGACTTGCTCATGGCCGGAGCCAGGGCGCACAACCGGTGGCTGGCCGAGCTGTGCTCGACCAACCCGTCCCGACGGGCCGGGGTGGCGATCGTCCCCATCTTCGACATCGAGGCGGCCGTCGCCGAGATCCGCCGGGCGCGCGAGTCGGGACTGCGCGGCGGCATCCTGATCCCTTCCATGTGGCAGCCCCACGAGCCGTACCACGACACGAAGTACGACGCCGTGTGGGCCGCCTGCGCGGACCTGCAGATGCCGGTGCACGTGCACTCGGGCGCCGCCGACCGGGCCTCCTACGGCGAGCACGTGGGGATCTACGTGGCCGAGGTCCGATGGTGGTCGATCAGGCCCTTGTGGTTCCTGCTGTGGGCCGGGGTGTTCGAGCGCTTCCCGGCGCTCCGCTTCGTGACCACCGAGTGCGGGGCATTCTGGGCCCCCGATCTGCTGTGGACCTCGGACATCGTCTACGACCGGGAGCACGCGGCCAAGAAGCTGGGCAAGCAGCTGACCGCACACCTCAGCATGCGCCCGAGCGAGTACTTCGACCGGAACTGTTTCATCGGAGCGTCGAATACTCGGCGACGCGAGTTGGCCCGACGCTACGAGATCGGCGTGGGCAACATCATGTGGGGCAACGACTTCCCCCATCCTGAGGGCACCTGGCCCCACACGCGGGAGTGGCTGCGGAGTGCCTTCCACGACATTCCCGTGGAGGAGACGCAGCAGATGCTCGGAGCCAACGCCGCCTCGTGCTACGACTTCGACACGGCGGCGTTGCGAACGCTGGCCGATCGTTTCGGTCCGACGCCGTCGGATCTCGGCCAGACCGGCGACGATCTCGGCAAGTGGTCCGAGCTGGCGGCCGCCGGTCGCCCGTGGCTCACGGGCACCGAGGCCCTCGAGGTCCCGGTGGGTACGTAGCTCACGAACGATGCTCCGGAGCGGGCTGCGAGCGATCGCGGTGCGCACCGACTGGAGTGCCGCGTGGGAGTGGACTCAGGCCCGGCCTGCTCCGGGTCTACCGTGGTGGCCGCATCCGGGCGCTTAGCTCAGACTGGTCAGAGCAGCTGGCTTACAACCAGCAGGTCGGGGGTTCGAGTCCCTCAGCGCCCACACCTCATAGGCCCTGGTCGGCCGGTGTGCAGGGGTGTTCATCGAGGCGCCTGATCCGGCCGATTCGGGGGCAGCGCCGGCGCCCTGGACGCCCCGCGACCCGGGGTGCGACAAGGCCATCGTGGAACCGTCACACGACCGAGGCGACACCTGAACCCCGACGGTCCCCGTCTGTCCGGCAGCAGCGTGCAGCCCGCTGAGCTGGCTCTAGTCGGGCGTCTAGTCCGCCGAGATCGCTGGAATCAGTCGAGTGGGCCTGAGTTACGCGGTCGGATACGCGGGGGCGGACTGACCAGGCAATCGTCATGATCCGAGGAGCGGTGAGCCACCATCGTGGTGAGCTGCCGGCCGAGAGCAAAGGGGCGCCGGGGATAGTGAGACGGCCTGCGGGGAGCTAGGAGTGGTACCAGGTGTCCGAGAAGGCGCTCCCGTCCGGGCTCAAGGATGATGGGTTGGCCTTGACGGTGCCACCGTTGGTTTCCATGACGATTCTGTCGTTGGTGAACGAGCTGATGGAACCGCTGGCGCCTGTGGCTGTGGCAGAGGAGCCCAAGAAGCTGGCGGTGCCAAAGTTGGCCAACGGGAGAACGCTACAGGTCCTGAAGCAGCTCGATGGAGCCTCGGCTACCCACTCGGCCGAAGTCCTGGTCGCCGTCGTGGAGCTCTGCGTGGTGGCGTAGCTCCACCTCTGGGTCGCGTCGTTCAGTGTCAGGGTGAAGCTGCCCGACCCGGTGTATGCCACGTCGGCCGAGAGCTCGTCGCCTGGACTGACGGGATAAGTGGCTTGAGAGAGCGCCACTGAGCCTGCCGGGTACATCTCGTACCAGGCGTAATAGGAGGCTCGCCGTCCCACGCAGTCCGAGTCCGTGCCAATCTGCTCCACGGTGTTGGACGTATCACCGTCGATGCCCACCCAGAACGACGAGTATTGGCGCCTGTTGGAGCTACAGCTCACAGCGGGCTGGACCCAGCTGCCCTTGGCGTCGGTAAACGTGGCGTTCTTAGCGGCGTAGCCCGACCAGTTGGTCGTGTAGGCCACTCCCCGGCCGGGAGGGACCAGGTGGTGGGCAGGCTTGTGCACCACCAGCGGTACCGTCGTGGTCGCCGTTCCCCATGTGGCACTCGACAACACTGCCGCGGCGGCGACCGCAGATGCGCCCAGCCAGCGTCGCATTTTTGCCCCTTCCCCCCACCCCAGCTCTGGGCGTGGTCAACAGATGGCGAAGCATGCCAAACCGGAAGCGACGTCGCTATAGCCCTTTTGGGTGGTTGCGCTGGCCGCATAGGCCTAGTCCTGGCCTAGATGGGCCAATGACGGGTCGGAAACCCGCTCCGTCAGCATCCCGTCAGCGTCGCGTCAAGCACGCGTCAGGCTCGGGGGTCACGGTGGGGCAATCGAAATGCTTGTGGTGCTCGGGAGGGGGCCGCGGGCGGCCGGATAGCCAGCAGGTGGATTGCCGGGGGGCCAAGCAATGACGACGACCAGCTCATGGACGTGCCCTGAGGGCCACGAGGCAATACGTGACTTCTGTCCGTGGGATGGATCGAAGCGGCCGGTCGACAGGGCTTCGAAGACTTGGCCGATGCCGGGCGTGGAGCAGGTCGCACCGAACGCGTGGCAGCGATCCGAAACCAAGGGAGGCCAGGAAGGGAGTCCGCCCTCAGCTGCATGGGCGGTGCGAAACAGCTCGCACCAGCCAGGCTCCTGGGGCGCGCCGAGCGCATGGCAAGCACCGAGCCCACCGCAGCGGCGGCTGCCGGTTAGAGCGATCGTTGCGATCGTTGTGGCAGCTGTGCTGGTCCTTGGCGGCGGTATCGCAGTCGTAGCTTGGGCCATCAGCAGCAGTAGTGGTGGTGGCTTCAACAACGTCTCAACTCTCGAGAATTCGATCCAGTCGACCTACCAGGACCGGCTCTCTTCAAATGGGGTCACAGTCACGAACGTAAGCTGCGTCGGCTCCAGCAACCGCCAGTACAACTGCGTCCTCGAGTTGAGCAACGGCCTAAGCGTCAGCCACCACGTCACCGTTTCCTCTGACGGCACCCATTGGGTGAGCGACAACACGCCATGACAACGGGCCAGCGAGAAGAGGGAGACGACGCAATTTGGGATTCCTCTGGGAGCAGGCCGGTGACATCGTGACCTGCCCGAGCCACGAGTTGCTGACCCGTTCCCTGCACGCAGAGTGCACGGCTGCATCACTAGTGAGAACTGGTGAGGATTATCGGGCTGCCGATGACGGCGCTGAGACCCGAGTCGGCTATAGGGGGGGGTTAGGTTGAGGTTCGCAGGTCGAATGGGCGCCACCGTCGCCCTAACGATGGTCCTAGGAATTGGCACTGCTGGAGCCGTCGGAGCAAGTGAGCAACCGTCGGCCGACCCGAGTCAGATCCTTCGGCCGGGCCTGGGGGTGAGCCCGAACCAGACTGCGGTCAACGCCCAGATCCAGACTGCTCGGGCCCGCCTTGCCGTCACCAGCCGCCAGTCCCATGCCGGTACGCCAGAGCCGATCACCCATCCGCAGCTGGACCACGCCGGTTCGGGGCTGTCGGCTCTTCCTCACACTCAGGTGACGGCGCCCAACCTGGCGACCCCGAGCACCTCATCCTTGCCAGGGCTGGACGTGAGCAGCTACCAGGGCAACGTGAACTGGGCTCAGGTCGCGGCCGACGGCGCCCAGTTCGCCTACGTGAAGGCCACCGAGGGCACCTACTACACCAACCCGTACTTCGCTCAGCAGTACAACGGCTCCTACAGTGCAGGACTGGTACGCGGCGCCTACCACTTCGCCAACCCCAGCTACTCGAGCGGGGCGGCGCAGGCCGACTACTTCGCTGCCAACGGAGGGGCTTGGTCCGCCGACAACCAGACCCTGCCCGGAGCGCTCGACATCGAGTACGACCCCTACGGCTCCGAGTGCTACGGCCTCACCCAGTCTCAGACGGTGAGCTGGATCGCTGCGTTCCTGAACGAGTACCACGCCGTCACAGGTCGCTGG
>VAWP01000111.1:15717-16274 GCA_005888295.1 Actinomycetota bacterium | reverse complement strand
GCACCCCAGGCCAGCTGCCCGCCGGGTGGTCCACCTACGCCTTCTGGCAGTACGCCGATCAGGGCACATTCCCCGGAGACCAGGACACTTTCAACGGCTCACACGACCAGCTGGTTTCATTGGCCAACAATGGGCCCAACAGTGGACCCACCAATGACTTCTCGATCTCTGCCAACCCCAGCTCACTCAGCCTGGTCGCTGGGACCTCGGCCACTTCCACCATAAGCACTGCTGTGACCGCGGGAGCGGCGCAGACGGTCAACCTCAGCGTGAGCGGCCTGCCAAGTGGGGCCAGCGCGAGCCTGAACCCCACCTCGGTCACCACCGGAGGAAGTTCAACGCTGACGATCAACGCTGGCACGGCGCATCAAGGCGGCTACACCCTCACGGTTACGGGAACAGGTACCTCGGCCACGCACTCCACCACCGTCAGCTTCACTGTCCGCCGGCACCACAAATAGTTCTATGGCATTTCCAAAGGACCCGAGCTGGAGAACCCACTCGACCCGGGCTCTGGAAACACCGGCAACACTCGGTACGTCCTCAGCGAGATCTAC
>VAWP01000111.1:3414-15698 GCA_005888295.1 Actinomycetota bacterium | reverse complement strand
GATGGTCGAGATGATCAGCAGCTGCCACCCGCAGACGCTGCACGCTGGCTCTATCGCCCGGTCGCTCTGGTAGGCCCCAAGGTGGCAGTGGCTTTCACGGTGTCAGTGTGTCGACGGGGGATGGGACTAACACGTCCTAGATGGAAGCAATGGAGATGACCCGCCCCGAAGGGCGGGCCATCTGCATTTGGAGGGCTAGGCAGGGCTGACAGGGGTGGGCCGGCGTCGCACTGGCCAACGTCAAGAGAGGTAGATGTGGCAAGTCGGTGAGCGGGCGGTGACACCCCTCCGAGGCGCCCTACGTTCTGCGGTGCTGCCGTTCGGCCGGCGCGACCAGGAACAAGTCCTGCCGACCCGCGGAAGGGGTTGGTCCGGCAGTCTGGCGCGTCTCGGTCCCGGCGCGTGGGGACACCCCAGGTCCGCCGCCGACGTGAACATTTAGGGGCCATATCCCTCTGCCGATGACTTCGAGCTCGCCGGGTCGTCATAGTCGGGTGGGCCCACGCGCCTACCGTTCAGCGACGCAAAGGAGACCACCTTGAGCCTTCGTCGGATCGCCACGCGGGAAGAGTGGTTGGACGCTCGCAAGGAGCTGCTCGCCAAAGAGAAGGAGCTGACCAGCCAGCGAGACGCGATCAGTGCCGAACGGCGACGCCTGCCTATGGTGCCGATCGACAAGGACTATGTCTTCGACGGCCCGAACGGTACGGTGCGCCTGATCGACGTCTTCGAGGGCCGTCCCCAGCTGATGATCTACCATTTCATGTTCCACCCGGAATGGGAGGACGGCTGCCCGAGCTGCACGGCCGGCATCGACGAGGTGTCCGCCGGCTTCCTCGCCCATCTCCACACCCGCGACACGACCTTCGCCCTGGTGTCTCGGGCCCCATTGGCCAAGCTCGAACGTTGGAGAGCCAAGCAGGGCTGGGATCTGCCCTGGTACTCGTCGTTCGGTTCCGATTTCAACTACGACTTCGGGGTCACAATCGACGCGTCCCGCGGCTTCGACCAGTACAACTTCCGCACTCTCGACGAGTACGCGACCATGGGCCAGGAAAGCATGAAGACCGCCGACCAGCCGTACGACATGCCAGGCCGGAGCTGCTTCCTCAGGGTGGACAGCCATGTGTTCCACACGTACTCGCAGTACGCTCGCGGCCTGGAGTCGACGGGGGGCTCGTATTACTTCCTTGACCTCACCGCTCTTGGCCGACAGGAGGAGTGGGAAGAACCCAAGGGACGAAGCGAGTCTGCAAGAACCGCCACACCTGACTTCGCGTACTGACCGACACTACGGTGGCACCACCACTGTGGAGCTCTGCGTGCCCGGAGATGACCACGGTCCGTGCCGATGTCCTTCTCTCGACAAGCGTCCTGACATCACCCCTTACCGTGGTGTCCTGGCTTTGGTTTCGAGCCGCCCGGAGTCGGAGGGGGTGAGGTGGTCAGGGTGCTCGTCGGCGGGCTCGCGCTCGTCGGCGGGCTCGCGCTCGTCGGTGGCGTCGTCACCGGAGCGCTAGTGGTGGAGGTGGCGGCGGTCGTGGGGATGGTCGCCGGCGGGCGGTGGCCGGCGGATCCTCCGAGGGCGGACGCGACGAGCCAGGCGAACGCCCCAGAAGCGAGCAAGACGGCGACCACGAGTGCTGCCAGCCGGGCGGCCCGCCGGTTGCTGTTTGGCCGCGTCGGCGCCGCCTCGGCCAGGGGTGTGGTCGAAGGCCCACTCAGGGTCGGGTTCAGTTCGGCGGGGATCGATGCTGTCACCGCGGCCGCCGACCCGCTGGAAAGGGTCTCGCTCATCTCCTCCGCGCTGGCGAAGCGCCGCGCCGGATCGCGGTGCATGGCCATCTCCACGATCACCACCAGATCGGCAGGCAGCCCTGCGCGGGCCTCCGACAAAGGCCGGTGATCGCCTCGCTCGGCAGCGGCAGCTATGGCCAGAGGCGTGGCACCGACGAACGGCTTGACGCTGGCCAGTGCCTCGTAGAGGATGACCCCCACCGAGTAGATGTCGGAACTCGGCGTCGCCGCATGGCCGTGGAACCGCTCCGGCGCCATGTAGGCAGGGGTGCCGAGGAGCTGGCCCGTCATCGTGAGGTCCGTCGTCGCTGTGGGCTGGTCGACCGTGGCGGCGGCCTTGGCAATCCCGAAATCAGACAGCTTGGCCCTGCCATCCGCGGTGAGCAGGATGTTGGCCGGCTTGACGTCCCGGTGAACGATGCCGCCGGCGTGGGCATTGCCCAGAGCGGCCAGCACCTCGATGCCGACTTGTCGCACCCACTCCGGCTCCGAAGGGCCCCTTCGGATGCTGTCTGCGAGCGAATGTCCGGGGAGCCGCTCCATCACCAGGTAGGGAACCCCGTTCACCTCTCCCACGTCATAGATCGACACGATGTTCGGATGCGAGAGCCCGGCGGCGGCTCGGGCCTCGGCCTCGAAACGGACCCGAATGGCGGGATCTGCAGCGAGCTCGGGACGTAGCGTCTTGATGGCGACGTGACGGCCCAACCGACGGTCGAAGCCGTCGTGAACCTCGGCCATCCCCCCGCCACCCAGCAGTCTGTCGACCGAGTAGCGATCTCCGATCAGGGTTACGCCAGCGATGTGTATCCTCCCTGCCCGACTGGTTCACCGCTCCAGAGGCCTCCCCATGCTAGGGGCGACTGGCACCACGACTCCGCCGCGGCCGCGATCCTTGAAGAGATCACCCTCAGAACGGAATCGGGAGGCCCACTCCTGCTGCGTCATCGCCCGACCGACGAGGGGGAGGGCCGATTCTGTTTTGTGCATTCTTCACGAATTCTGTGCGATCAGGCTTCGACATGATTGCGTTGATCTGCCGGGCCGGCTGCGCACTATCGTCGCCATGGTTGTGACTTGATCAGCTTTGTCACCTCACCGCCGTCGCCTCGACCTCGACCAGCAACTCGGGAAGCGACCTGACGTTCTGGGTCAGTGCGGGCGTGTTATGGGGGCCGTCTGCATGCGCCGGTCCCGCTCTTCCGTCCTGCTGCTGTGCTCGAGACGACCCCCGAGCGTCGGACTCGCAGGCGCGCGCTCTCTCCGGGCGATCCGCGGTCAGTCCGATGGACGAGCGCCGCGCCGCTGACCGCGGATCGGCGTGGCCGGTTTCGGCGAGCGAGTGAGCATCTCCTCACGCTGGCCGGTTGCTCCCAATACCCTACCTAGGTATGCTGTCGGCTGGCAAGGGGCCGAAGGGAGATCGAATGCCGGGCTACGCCGACAACAAGGAGCGGGTTGGTCGACGCCTGCGGAGGATCGAGGGCCAGGTCCGTGGCCTCCAGCGCATGGTGGACGAGGACGCCTACTGCATCGACGTGCTCACCCAGGTCTCTGCGACCACTCGGGCCCTCCAAGGGGTCGCCCTCGAGCTGCTCGGTGACCACCTTGCTCACTGCGTGCAGGACGCGCTCACCTCGGGCGGCCCCGACGCGCAGGGCAAAGTTCAGGAAGCCCAGGAGGCGATCGAGCGCCTCGTCCGCTCGTGATTCTGGGGACCGATGTCCTACAGGGGCTCGGTCACGCGCTGAGCGTGGCCGGGTCCATGACGTGGGAGATCCTGTGGGCGCTGATCCTGGGGTTCGCCCTCGCCGCCGTGGTCCAGGCGGTCGTGCGCAAGAGCGAGGTCGTTCGGCTGCTGGGTGACGACCGGCCCAGGACGCTGGCTATCGCATCCGGTTTGGGGGCCGCGTCCTCCTCGTGCTCCTATGCCGCCGTAGCCCTGGCCCGCTCCCTGTTCCGCAAAGGAGCCAGCTTCACCGCCGCCATGGCCTTCGAGATCGCCTCCACCAACCTGGTCGTCGAGCTGGGCATCATCCTGGCCGTTCTCATCGCCTGGCAGTTCACGTTGGCCGAGTTCGTGGGCGGGCCCATCATGATCGTGCTGCTCGCGGTGGCTTTCCGCTTGTTCCTGCGCAAGCGGCTCCTGGACGCTGCTCGCGAGCAGGCTGACCGCGGCCTGGCGGGGTCCATGGAGGGACACGCGGCGATGGACATGAGCATCCAGGCGTCAGGTCCGATCTGGCGACGGCTCCGAGCGCCGGGAGCCCCGACCGCGGTTTCCCACATCTTCGTCTCGGAATGGGCGGCGGTGATCAGGGACATCGCCCTCGGCCTGCTCATCGCCGGCGCCATCGGGGCCTGGGTACCGGACTCCTTCTGGCGCCACTTCTTCCTGACCAGTCACCCCCTCGCGGCCAAGCTGTGGGGACCGATCATCGGGCCGATCGTGAGCGTCGTGAGCTTCGTCTGCTCGATCGGCAACGTTCCCCTGGCCGGGGTGCTGTGGAACGGCGGGATCAGCTTCGGCGGCGTGGTGGCGTTCATTTTCGCCGACCTCATCATCCTGCCGATCCTCAACATCTACCGGAAGTACTACGGCGCCCGGATGATGCTCTTCATCCTCGGGACCTTCTACGCCACCATGGTCCTCGCCGGCTACGCCATCGAGTTCCTCTTCGGGGCCCTCGGGCTCATCCCGAGTGGTCGCCACGCCAAGGTCGTCGAGGCGTCGATCACCCTCAACTACACGACAGTCCTCAACATCGTCTTCCTCGTGCTAGCCGCTGCCATGGTCTACCGGTTCGTCCGCACGGGTGGGATTCCGATGCTCCGGGAGATGGGCGGCGGACCGGACGGGCAGCCTAACCATGCCGACCACGCCCATCACGGAGCGGCGGGCTGAGGATCGGCTCCTGAACAGACTTACGCTAAGTAGCTGGGGGTATCGCCATGGAGAAGCCAATTACCGGGCGCCGGGCACTTGTCACCGGGGCCTCAGGTGGACTGGGAGCGACCATCGTCCGCCGCCTTGGGGTCGAGGGCATGGATGTGGTCGCCACGGGCCGACGCCGGGAGGCGCACCGCGCTCGTACCGGCGCACGAGCCCGACTGCCTCGACGGCGCAGGATGCAGGCGCTCCCAGCGGTGTCCCTATCGCCATGGAGAAGCCAATTACCGGGCGCCGGGCACTAGTCGCCGGCTGGTCACCGCTTCCAGTTCCTTCGCTCCCCGACGCCGCGGACGAATGCCGCTTGCCCCGCGTGCTCGAGGTCGTCATCCGCGACGCTCACCAGACGAACCCCGAGCGAGACGGGCGGATCCCAGGAGTCGTCCACGATGCGATCGAGGTCGTCGTCAGTGAGCGACTCGACGTACCCACGCGTCTGCCCGTGGACGGCGTCGTAGTACCCGGCGAGCAGATCGCCAGACTCCACCCGGACGGCGGCCACCTCATCCGAGCCGTGTCCGTACCCCGTGTCCGAGGGGTCGAACGGTAGCCGAAACCGCTCGTACCACTCCTCCGACATCCACACCTGCTGCAGATCCGCGGCGCCGGCAATGTGATCGTCCTGGATCCGCGTGAGATGCCAGACCAACCACGCGATCGAGTTGGCGGTCCCGTCAACCCGGAACATCAGCTGTTCCGACGTCAGGCCCCGAATCGCTCGGTGAACGGCGCCACGGACTCTCTCGAAGGTATCGAGCAGGAGCTCCGCACTTGTCATCGGTCATATATCTACCTGATGATGAAGTTGTTCTACCAAGCGCCTTGTCTGGACATGCACGGGCTCGAGGAGCAGCCTTGCTCGGGGTCGGCTTCAGGAGGAGCCAGTCTGGCCGCTGACCGCCTAACGACCCAGTGTCCGGGCCTCGCGTGCAACCCGGCGGGCCTCCTGGAGTGGGACCGGCGTGCGGGCCGCCAGCGTCGACACGGCAAGCACGAGGGCTGCGGCGGTGTCCGGGTCCGTGCGCCAGCCGGCGTGGGCCAGCACGGGCCGTGCTCCCGTCTTCGTACACGTCCACTGACCGACGATGCGCCCGTCGAGCGCGGCCGGGCTGGTCGCGCCGCGCACTGGCGCCGGGAGTGTGCCGACAGCGACGAGCGGCCGGTGGGTGGCACCGACGCTCGGCACGCCGGTGACGGCGCCCAGATGGATGGCCAACCCTGCCCGTCGCGGGTGGTCGAGACCAGTAGCGTCCACGAGTAGCACGTCGGGGAGCTCCCTCAGCCCCCTGACGACCCGTTCGAGGATCGGACCCTCGCGCAAGGCGAGGAGACCGGCTCGATAGGGTGCTCGGGCCCGATCCACCACCACGACCTGGTCGACGACGTCCGACGCGCGGCGGGGGCCGTCCTCGGCATGGCGACCGCGCAACGTCTGGTCCGCACGCCGAACCGGCGGCCGGTCGACAGCGCGAACAGACGAGGGCCGCCAAGCCACCGCCGCCGCCCATGCTGGGTCGCCGGTCTGGCCCGCACCTGGCCCACCCGTAGCAAAGGCTACGAAGCAGCCGCAGACGAGGGGGTCCGTCGGGAGCCGCCATGGCGCGGTCGCCAGCGCCGACGCGGCGTCACGGGCCAGCGCCCGCTGGAGTCGGAGCAGGTCTGGCTCCTCCGAGGGCCACTGCGTTCCACACCACTCCACTGTGGTGGTGACGCCCCAGCTATCGATGCGCGTTGCCGGCCACGAGGCCCTCGCTGACGTTCTGCAGCCGCTTCGCCATCTCTTGGTCCTGGGTCCTTCTCACCGTCCGCACCTTGTGCTCAGCTCTGATTGAGGCTACACACCCGCACCGAGCACGAGCACCCGATGTGCGACCGCGGCCTGCACCGGCGGGCCGGGGGGAGGGTGGATACTGTTCGGCATGACTTCTTGGGCAGACGTCGAGGTGAGTGCGCCCGACCTCGCGGACACCGTTCGACGCACCTTCGCCATCCGCAAGCACGCCACCATGGCCACGGTCCAGCTCGACGGCACTCCGCGGATCAGCGGCACCGAAGTCCAGTTCGCCGACGATGGCGAGGTGTACCTGGGGATGATGGCTGGGGCACGGCGCGCAGATGACCTGCGACGCGACCCCCGTGTAGCGATCCACTGCCCGACCGAGGACGCTCCATCAGACAATCCGACAAGCTGGCTCGGCGATGGCAAGATCACTGGCCGGGCGATCGAGGCCGAGCTCGATCGATTTCGCATCGACATTGAGCGCGTCGTGCTCACCAAGGTGGCTCGAGACGGTCAGGGACTGGAGATAAGCCTGTGGCGGGCGGGAGAAGGTGTCACGGTCGTCCGTCGGACCTGACGAACCCTGGCCTCCACAGCCGCGTTCGTCCCGAGAGGTCACCCCTTTTCCTGCAGCCGTGGTAGTTCGTTGCCATCGAACACGGCGCTCGTGGAGATCGATTTGTGCGACATGTCCGGGCGGGCGTGGATGATGACAGTCTTCACCGTCGTAGGTGATTTGCGCAGCGCTCGGGCTGAGATCCTCCAGGAGGCTGCAACAGGGGGGGGTTGCCAGGCAACTCCACTGCGCCTACTGTCGTAATGCCGGTCAGGGATGTATCCCTGGCGACGGGCGGTGGGTGGTAGGGCAGGCAGAACATCTCAATGTGAACACCGACCCGATCGGAGTTACGGACTTCGGGTGGTTTCGGTGTCGGGGGGGTCCTCCGCATGAACGCAGATGTCTGCCAGCTGGCGGTCGGCACGACAGGGCAGCCAGGGTCGCGACCCGGCGGGCACTGCCGTGTGCTGACGCGCCGGAATGGCAACTGAGCGCCTCCGGTCTCGGCTGTGGTTTTGGCAACTTCCCGTCCTGAGTCCAATCGTTCCTGTCCGGTGCGGTTGGCACTGGTCGACGACGACGAGCTCACTCTCGAGGGGCTGAAGGGCATGCTGGCACCCCACCGCGACCGGGTTGAGGTGGCGGGCCAGGTCCTGCTCACCGACGACCTCGCGGGAGCGTCCGACAAGTTGGGGGCCGAGATCCTGCTTGCCGAGGTCCAACCGCAGGGAACGAACGCGCTCGAGCTCGCGACACGCCTGGCGTCCGTCGAGCCTCAGGCACGAGTGGTGATCTTCACGAACGAGACGAGCGAAGCCAGGGTCTTCGACGCTCTCCGCCTGGGGGCTTCGGGGTATCTCCTGAAGTCGTTGGGTGGCAACGAGTTGGCCGAGGCGCTCGTGCGGATCCGGGACGGCGAGGTGGTGGTGGATCCCGTCATGGCCACCCGGATCGCCATGCAGGCGGCACAGCAGGCCGTCACCGGAGCGTGGCCAGGGAGCCAGCTCGGCCTCTCGCGGCGCGAGAGCGAGGTGGTGGCCCTGTTGGTGAACGGGTTGAGCAATCGGGAAATCGCGGACCAGCTGATGCTGGGTGAAGAAACGGTCAAGACCCACCTGCGCCACATCTACAAGAAGCTCGACGTGAGTGACCGAGTCCACGCTGTTGCCATCGTCCTGCGCCAGGGCATCTTCACCTGAGTACCGCGGAGCACGGGGTCGACTCGGAACGGACGCAAAGGCTCCCCCGTGAGACCGGCTACCCAATCGGCGGTGCGCTCGAGGGTACGCGACTGGGCCTGAGGGAGCGCGACACGGCGAGGCTCGTGCTGTCGAGCCCCACCGTGTCGTGACTCAGAGCGTCAGGTCGATGCCGCGGGGCTTGCTGTCGCCGTTGTCCAAGAGCGCTTCGGGCTGTACTGGTAGTTGGTGATGAGGCTGACGGCCAGGACCGCTATACCGGCAGCCGTGTAGAAGGCGGTGAGGCCCCCGTCACCGGAGGAGTAGTTCAGTGCCCAGGGCGCCGCGATGAGGAGCGCCGCTGCGAGGTAATCGCCCGCCGAGTGGACGGTGAATGGCAGAACCTTCACGACACCGAGGGGGTACTTCGTGAGCACGCTCACCAGGAGCACGGTCGACCCGACGACGACTCCGGTGCCGACGGCCCCCGCCGAGCCTCCGACGGCGACAGCTACGACGATCAGTAAGAGGCCGACTGCGTAGTCGGCGATGGCGTGGAACCACGCAGGAAGAAGACGGAAGATTGACATGGACCCAAAAGCTCCTCTCCATCGGCCAACCTTCGCTCGCCGACAGGAGTTATTCGGTGCCACTCGGTCGCTGGATGACGAATGGGCTGGCCATTCGTGCGGCCCGCGCCGCGAACCTGAGCGAACCCACCAGTCCTGGCGATCATGGCTCGGCGGACGCTGACGCTGCCGCGGTGGCGACGTCGCGGGGATAGGTTCTGAGACCTCTGAGGAGGACGACGCCGCTGGCGCACAACGGGAGGAGCATGAAGATGAACGTGTACTGGAGCCCCATCCTCCCTCCACCCAGGAGGTCGGAGACGGCGCCGAATATCAATGGAGCCAGCGCCTGGGCGGCAGTACGGAGAAAGGTCCTGACTCCCTCCGCCCTACCCCACAGCAAGGGAGGCATGATGTCGAGGCGGGCGGCGTCGATCGGCGGGTTTTGCGCGGACAGGAAGAACGCCGCTCCGATGAAGTAGGGAAGAGCGGTGAAGGAGCTGCGCGTGATCAAGGCGGGGATGAAAAGCACCACGGTGGCCAACGCCGCCACGCCCGCGACCAGGATCCGGCCGTTGAGGTACCGACGGCGCAAAAGGAAGTCCCCGACGCGGCCACCGGTGAGGATGCCCAGGAGCGCACCTCCGCCGATCGCGAGGAGCAGCAGGTTGGCGAGCGCCTGGCCTATCCGGTACTGGTCCTTGACGAACTCGACGCCGAACGTCTGCACACCGGCGAGGAAGTAGTAGCCGAAGGCGCTCGACACGATGAGGATGACGTTCGTACGGACCCGCAGCACGTAGCGGACCGCGCTCAGGAGGCCCATCCGGCGGGCATCGCGGTGGAGTACCAGCGTCTCGTCCGGGGTGACGCCATGATCGGCAGCGACCCGCTGGGCGTCGGTCTCCTTGAGCGTGGTGTCCTCGACCGTGTCGTCCTCGGGTGAAGCGGGCCGCGCCTGGCTCGTCACGTCTCGCGTGTCCACGATGTGGGTCGCGCCGGGCAGCAGCTCGCTGGCCCCGCCCCGCGCCGGCTCGGGAAGCCGGTGGACCAGCCAGGCGAGCCCGAACGCGGGCAGAGCCAGCACCACGAACGCTGCCCGCCAGGATAGGGAAGCGACGTCTCCGGTGATCACGAAGCCAATGCCGGCCCCCAGCAGCTCCCCGCTCAGGATGAAGCTGTAGATCCGGCCGCGCTCTGCGCTCGGGAAGTAGTCGCCGACGAGCGAAGCGACGGCCGGCCCCGCCGCTGCCGTCACGGCGCCCAGGAAGACCCGATAGAGAAGCAGCGAGTTGAAGGACCCGGCGGTGGCGCTGGCGACCATGGCCACGCCCCACAGCACGATCGCAAACGACAGGATCCGCGTACGCCGGAGGCGGTCGGTCAGCATCCCGAAGGGGACGCTCGCAATGGCGGCCACGATCGCCGTGACGGCCACCAGGAGGCCGATGTCGGTGTTGCTGATGCGAAGGGCCTCGCGAAGCTGCGTGGCCGACGCACCCACGGTGGCGGTATCGGCGCTGTTGAGCGCCAGTATGGCGGCCAGCAGCAGAATGACCCGCGTGCGAGCGGGTCCACCGAAGACACCTACCAGGTGACGCCAGACAGCTTCGGCAGCTCGACCTGCGGCTGGCCGGAGTCCCTCTGTGAGCGCGATCGCCGAACCCTCCTACCTGGCGCGGTGGTGTACCGCGGTCGCCGGCGAACCACCCGGCACCGGACGCTCACCTCGGCCCCCAGCTTCGGTGGTCATGGAGACGCTCACCGACGATCCGTCCTTCGTCTGGCTCCCACACGCCGGCGACTTGCGCACCTCGGCCCGACAGCCTAGCGGTCCTCGCGCGGCAGGGACGACCTCCTGTTCGGCTGGCGGGAGGCGTAGGCGCGGAGGTTCGAGAGGTGGGTACCCCAGCCCGAGTTGTGCTCCTCGGCGTACTTCGACTTCTGCTCGTCGGGCCATTCGATCTCGTCGAGCCCGGTCTCGACCACGCGAAGCCGGGTGGTTGCAGGACTCAGAGGCTGCCCGACCATGCCAGACCGGCGACCGTTGCCAGCAGGACTGGACCCGGATGTCGAAGCAGAACACGGGGCAAGCGGCTATGGCCCGCGGCGACAGCCACCGCGGCGAACGCGGTGAACGTGCCCGCGGCGATCACCTCGGCTCCGCGCCCGGCACCCCCGGAGACGGTCGCGGCGTAGAGCTCGAGGATCCCCAGTGAGACGAACGCCACGGTGGTCATGTGCCACGACGCCTGGATCATCGCCTTCGTCATGGAGGATCCGCCGAACCGGCTCGGGGGGAGGGTGCGAGGGGAGAGCTCTCGCACCACGAGCAGCTCTCCGCCGAGCCCGTGCACGGCGGCGCCGACGAGCGCGAGGGTGCCGGCCGCGAGCAAGGGGGGGTTCACCGCATCACCTCCTACCTGCTGGAACAGTGACCCAGCCTACCGACCGATGATCGGTCACCGACTAATAGTCAGTCTGTAGGCTCTGACCGGTGGCTGTCAAACCGCTTCGGGCACACCAGGCAGCGGAGGCCCCACAGCCGCTCGTCCCGGTCACCCGGGGGCTGTGCACCGGACCCCGTCCGCCCATCGACCCGACGACCTAGTGCAGCTGGTCGATCTCGTCGCCACGTCCGAAGCACTGGGCGCGACCAGATCGAAGTCGACGAAGGTGAGGGCGCTCGCCGATCTCCTCGGTCGCACACCCCGCGGAGAGGCGGCCGTTGTCGTCGGTTTCCTCGTCGGGGCTCCCCGTCAGGGGAGGGTGGGGATCGGGTGGAGCGCGGTGAGGCAGACCAGAGACGTACCTACTGCCCCGGAGGCTTCTCTCACCGTCGGTGACGTCGAGGCAGCCATCGATCGCCTCCAGCAGACGACCGGCTCAGGCAGCGTGAGCACCCGCAGTCGGATCCTGCGCGATCTCTTCGGCCGCGCGACCGAGGAGGAGGCGGATTTCCTTCGCCGACTGCTACTGGGTGAGCTACGTCAGGGTGCACTCGAAGGAATCATGGCCGATGCCATCGCAGCCGCGGCAGGGGTGCCGGTCGCGAGGGTTCGGCGGGCGGCGATGCTCGCGGGGGATCTCGCCAGTGTCGCTGAGACCGCGCTCGAGCGGGGCGAGCCGGGTCTGGCCCAGGTCGGGCTCCGTGTCCTGCAGCCTGTCCTGCCGATGCTGGCTGCCACAGCGTCGACGGTTGCCGAGGCCCTGGCGACGAACGGGCGAAGCTCGGTCGAGTGGAAGTTGGACGGCGCACGCATCCAAGCGCACCGCGAGGGCGACGCCGTCCGCCTGTTCAGCCGCACCCTCAATGACATCACCGATCGTCTGCCGATGATCGTCGACGTCGTGCTGGGCCTGTCTGTCACCGAGACGATCCTGGACGGAGAGGTATTCGGCGCTGGCGTGGACGAAGAGCGGGCCGACCTGTTCCAGGACACCATGAGCA
>VAWP01000111.1:0-3398 GCA_005888295.1 Actinomycetota bacterium | reverse complement strand
CTCGATGGCGAGGACCTGATCGACCGACCCCTCGAGGAACGACTGGGCATCCTGGAGGGGATAGTCGGCAACTATCGCGTACCCGGCACGGTGACCGCAGATGCCTCCGAAGCCGCCGAGTTCGCTGCCGACGCCCTGGCGCGCGGGAGCGAAGGAGTCATGATCAAGTCGGCTGCCAGCCTCTACGAAGCAGGTCGCCGCGGCAGCGCCTGGAGAAAGGTCAAGCCTGTTCGAACCCTCGACCTCGTGGTCCTGGCGGCCGAATGGGGCCACGGCCGTCGTCGAGGTTGGCTGTCGAACCTTCACCTGGGAGCGCGGGATCCGACGACAGGGGACTTCGTGATGGTGGGCAAGACCTTCAAGGGACTCACCGACGCGCTCCTCGCCTGGCAGACCGAGCGCTTTCTCGAGCTCGAGACGGAGCGAGCCGGTATCGCGGTGCACGTCCGGCCGGAGGTCGTGGTGGAGGTCGCACTCGATGGCGTGCAGAGATCACCGCGCTATCCCGGAGGTGTTGCCCTGCGCTTCGCCCGGGTGAAGCGCTTCCGACCGGACAAGATGGCGGCTGACGCGGACACGATCGGCACGGTCCGTTCGATGCTCTCCCGCGGTGAGCCAACTGACCGGGGATGAGATCCGGGTCGCTCGACTGAAACGACTGGTGTAGTCAGACGCACGGGCGTATGCTCGGTCGTTACTGAAACGACTGTGTCAGCCCGTCGACGGAGGTGGTGCCTCATGGCGGCCAGGTCGTCTATCCGGCCCTTGGGATGCCCCGGTGACCTGGGCTGGGTGGTCATGGCACATGGGGAGGTCTACGCCGACGAGTTCGGCTGGAACGCCGAGATGGAGGAGTTGGTGGCCCGGATCGTCACCGACTACGCCGAACGCCACGACCCGCTCCGCGAGGCGGCCTGGATCGCCGAGCTCGAGGGAGACCGCGTCGGCTGCGTGTTCCTGGTGCAGCAAGACGCGAGCACGGCGCAGCTCCGGCTCCTGCTGGTCCACCCGTCGGGCCGTGGCGGCGGGCTTGGACGGGCACTGGTGGACGAGTGCGTCGGGTTCGCTCGCCGGGCCGGCTACCGGCGGATGGTGCTGTGGACGAACCACCCGTTGGTGGCCGCTCGGGAGATCTACCTCGCGACCGGGTTTCGTCTCACGAACGAGGCACCGCACCACAGCTTCGGTGTGGACCTTGTCGGCCAGACCTACGAGCTCGACCTGATGACCGATCGTCCTCGTTCGGCGAGTAGCCACCGGGCGGCTGGCAGCCGATGACCGCCCGCCCCGCTCATCGAGCGCCAGGTCGCACCGCTCACTGCGGGGCGGGCGAGGAGCGCCGCCCATCCCAGCGGGCGCAACCAACCCGTCGGCCCATCGGCTCCCGAGGAGGCAGCTCGGCTCGAGGCGAGGAGCTGACCGAGCTGGCGTACCGCCACGTCCTCACCCACGGGCTGGGCGGCATGTCGCTGCGCCCCCTGGCCAAGGCCGTCGGCTCGAGCCCGAGGGTGTTGCTCTTTCTCTTCGGCTCGAAGGACGACCTGGTCCGAGCCCTGTTGGCTCGCGCCAGGGCTGACGAGCTCGAGGCCATCGACGCCTTCCGCCGCGGGGACGGCGCTGCCGACTTGCGCACGGCCGCCGCACAGGTCTGGGCCTGGCTCTCGGCGCCCGAGCACCGAAACCTTCTCACCCTCTGGGTCGAGGCCTACGCTCGTTCCCTCGTCGAACCAGGCGGCCCGTGGGCCGACTTCGCCCGACAGACCGTGGAGGACTGGCTCGACCTCCTTGCTTCCTGCCAGCGGCGCGACCGACGTCGAAGCGCCCGAGCCGAAGCCGAGCGCACCATGGTGCTGGCGCTGCTTCGTGGTGCCATGCTGGATCTTCTTGCTACCGGTGACCTCGAGCGCACCACTCGGGCCGTCACCTCCCAGCTCGAGGTCTGGGCGAACCTCGCGGGCGGAGATGCAGCTCGCGTTCGGCCTCGTCGGCCGCCCTCGTGAGCGTCATCGAGCCTGGCCCGAGGTACCGGCTGCCCGCTCGGCCCGGCTTAGGCTGGGGCTCGAGCATCATGATCGAGATCTGGGATATGTGGTTCCCGTCCATGGGCGCCACCGGTACGTCGTACGCCCGAAGTCGGGTCGACTCGGCGGCGGCCGGCGACCGGTTGCTCGTGCACGCCGCGCCGCCGAAGCTCGATGTCGTCGTGCGGGATGACGACGGGAAGGTCATCGCTGAGGGCCGAGGGCTCGAACGCCACCAGCCGGGGCCGATGTCCTTTCTCGTCCGGTCCGAGGGAGAGATCAGTCTCGAGGACGGTTGGCCGTCAGAGAACGACCTCGGTCGACTGGTGATCCTTCCCGGGGGTGAGGCCGGAATCCTCACGTCGTGGTGGCACGCCGACGACCGCAGTGAATGGCGGTGGCGCGTGGAGTTCTGGAACCACGTCTGAGGATCGTCGCCAGGAGGTGGACCAGGTGCGCCTCAACGCCCGACGGCGCGGGCGAGCTGTGCCTTGCTCATCTTCGAGCGACCCTGGATGCCCTGCTGTCGGGCCTCGTTGTACAGCTGGCCGAACGTCCGCCCAGCCGCGCCGCGGTGGGAACGCATGCCGCCACGACGTCCGGACGAAATGTCCCGAGTCGAGGTCTTGCTGGCACGACGCGACTCGCCGGCTCGTGCCCGCTCCTTGTTCACCGTCCGGGCGGCGATCTCTTCAGCGACGCCGGCGGACCGGCCCCGCGTCCGCAGACCCTCCTTCACGTGCTGGTACTGCCGCTCACGCTTGTCACTCCACGTCTGCCGGGGCATCCGCCCCTCCTTTCCTAGGGCGACGGGACAGGCAGGACGAGACGCCCCACAGTGATGCTGCGTAAGCGGGACGCCCGCCCGTGCCCGTCTCGGAGGTTCACGAACCGTGCCAGTTGCCTATCGACGGCTCGTCACGAGCGCCGGGCTGTGGTCGATGCCGAGCTGCCGGCGCTCCGATGCGAGCTCCGTCCGTCGCCACGGCTCGACTGCTGAGGCACGAGCGCCTCGAGAGCTGTCTTGAGCGCTCCCTGGACCGTTCGGGCCACGTCCGAGCCCGCCTGCAGGGAGGTACGAGCGATCTTGTCAGCGGCTTCGATGCTCGCCCGGACAGCGTCCTCGGCGGCGCCGAAGGCGACATCTGTTCGTTGACGAGACGACGTTGCCATGGAACCTTCCTTCCGATCGGGTTCACCTTCGTGCTACCCAGATAGACGGGATATCTAACGGTCGGGGAGCTCCGGAGACACGGATTGCAACGGCATCAGGGCGCAACCTCGCACGATAAAGCGGAGCGGGCGGGGCCGGCCGACCAGCCGAAAGGACACCACTGGTACACATCTCAGGTCGGTGAGTATGAACTCGAGCTCTTC
>VAWP01000110.1 GCA_005888295.1 Actinomycetota bacterium | reverse complement strand
CGGGCGACATCCTCGTCGGCAAGGTCACGCCAAAGGGCGAGTCGCCGATGACGCCGGAAGAGAAGCTTCTGCGTGCGATCTTTGGAGAAAAGGCGTCCGATGTCCGCGACACGTCGCTGCGCCTCCCCCCCGGCGTGTCGGGCACGATCGTCGAGGTGCGGGTGTTCTCGCGGCGTGGCGTCGACAAGGACGAGCGCGCACTGGCGATCGAACGGGCCGAGATCGAACGTTTGGCAAAGGACCGCGACGACGAGCGCGCCATCCTCGAGCGCAGCTTCGCCGCACGGCTGAAGGAGCTGTTGCTCGGCCAGACCGCGGTCGGCGGCCCCAGGGGGATGAAGTCGGGGACCGAGATCACCGAGGAGGTGCTGGCTGAGAATCCCCCGGCGCTGTGGCGGCAAATCTCGATCCGTGATGACGCAAGGATGGCGGAAAAAACTGCAGCGCGGCGACGAGCTGCCACCCGGCGTCATGAAGATGGTCAAGGTCTTTGTCGCGGTGAAACGCAAGCTGCAGCCGGGCGACAAAATGGCCGGCCGGCATGGCAACAAGGGCGTCATCTCGCGCATCGTGCCGTCCGAGGACATGCCCTATCTCGAGGACGGGACACCGGTCGACATCGTGTTGAACCCGCTCGGCGTGCCGAGCCGTATGAATGTCGGCCAGATCCTTGAGACCCATCTCGGTTGGGCGGCGGCGGGTCTCGGCCGGCGCATCGGCGAGTTGCTTGCCAATGTGCGGCGCGGGTCGGCGAACGGGGAATTGCGCGGCCTCGTCGGCGAGATGTACCAGGGCGAGCAGAAGGCCGAAATCGATCGTCTCCCGGACGAGGAGCTGGTCGAGCTGGCCGGCAACCTCGCTCACGGCGTGCCGATGGCGAGCCCGGTGTTCGACGGTGCTCGCGAGGAGGATATCGTTGCGATGCTGGAGGGCGCGGGTCTCTCGTCCTCGGGGCAAGTTACGCTGATCGACGGGCGCACCGGCGAGGCATTCGACCGCCCGGTGACAGTCGGCTACATCTACATGATGAAGCTGCATCACCTGGTCGACGACAAGATACACGCGCGATCGATCGGTCCGTACAGCCTCGTCACGCAGCAGCCGCTCGGCGGCAAGGCCCAATTCGGCGGCCAGCGATTCGGCGAAATGGAGGTTTGGGCATTGGAGGCCTACGGTGCGGCATACACCCTGCAGGAGATGCTGACGGTCAAGTCGGACGACGTTTCCGGCCGGACCAAGGTGTATGAGGCGATCGTACGGGGTGACGACAATTTCGAGGCCGGCATTCCCGAATCCTTCAACGTGCTGGTCAAGGAATTGCGGTCGCTCGGCCTTAATGTCGAGCTCGAGCAGCGTGGTTACTGATCACAAGTTGCGCGAATCCTTCACAAATACTCGTCACCCCCGCGAAAGCGGGGGTCCAGAGCCGGTGGCACTGTGCCGCTCGCCCTGGGTGCCCGCTTTCGCGGGCATGACGGCGTTAGTGACCGAAAGGGGTCGTTGATGAACGAGTTGATGAACATCTTTGGCCAGGTTAGCGGGCCGCAGAGCTTCGATCAGATCCGGATCTCGATCGCCAGCCCGGAGCGCATCCGTTCATGGTCCTATGGCGAGATCAAGAAGCCGGAGACGATCAATTACCGGACGTTCAAGCCGGAGCGCGACGGGTTGTTCTGCGCTCGGATCTTCGGGCCGATCAAGGATTACGAATGCTTGTGCGGCAAGTACAAGCGCATGAAATATCGCGGCATCATCTGCGAGAAATGCGGCGTCGAGGTGACCCTGTCAAAAGTTCGGCGAGACCGCATGGGCCACGTCGAGCTCGCCTCGCCTGTCGCGCACATCTGGTTCCTGAAATCGCTGCCGAGCCGCATCGGGTTGTTGCTCGACATGACGCTGAAGGATCTCGAAAGGGTGCTCTATTTCGAGAACTACGTCGTCATCGAGCCGGGGCTGACCCCGCTAAAGCAGCGCCAGCTGCTGAACGAAGATGAGTATCTGAAGGCCCAGGACGATTACGGCGACGACCAGTTCACCGCCTCGATAGGAGCCGAGGCGCTGCGCACGATGCTGTCCGCCATCGACCTGGCCGATGAGAAGGAGAGGCTGCGCGACGAATTGCGCGACACGAACTCGGAGGCGCGTCGTAAAAAACTCGTCAAACGGCTCAAGCTCGTCGAAGCCTTCATCGAATCCAACAGCCGGCCGGAGTGGATGATCCTCGAGGTCGTCCCGGTCATTCCGCCGGAATTGCGGCCGCTCGTGCCGCTCGACGGCGGCCGCTTTGCCACCTCCGATCTGAACGACCTCTACCGGCGCGTGATCAACCGCAACAACCGGCTGAAGCGGCTGATCGAGCTGCGCGCCCCCGACATCATCGTGCGCAACGAGAAGCGCATGCTGCAGGAGGCGGTCGACGCGCTGTTCGACAACGGCCGGCGCGGGCGGATCATCACCGGCGCCAACAAGCGGCCGCTCAAATCCCTGTCCGACATGTTGAAGGGCAAGCAGGGCCGGTTCCGTCAGAACCTGCTCGGCAAGCGGGTCGATTATTCGGGCCGCTCGGTCATCGTGGTCGGTCCCGAGCTCAAGCTGCACCAGTGCGGGCTGCCGAAGAAGATGGCGCTCGAGCTGTTCAAGCCGTTCATCTATTCGAAGCTCGAACTGTACGGCCTCGCCAGCACGATCAAGGCCGCCAAACGCATGGTGGAAAAGGAGCGGCCGGAGGTCTGGGACATTCTCGAAGAGGTGATCCGCGAACATCCGGTCTTGTTGAACCGGGCGCCTACGCTGCACCGCCTTGGGATCCAGGCGTTTGAGCCGGTGCTGATCGAGGGCAAGGCGATCCAGCTGCATCCGCTCGTCTGCACGGCTTTCAACGCCGATTTCGACGGCGACCAGATGGCCGTGCACGTGCCGCTGTCATTGGAAGCGCAGCTCGAGGCGCGTGTCCTGATGATGTCGACCAACAACATCCTCAGCCCGGCAAACGGCAAGCCGATTATCGTGCCGTCGCAGGACATCGTGCTCGGCCTCTATCACATCACGATGGAGCGGCCGGGCGAGAAGGGCGAAGGCATGCTGTTCACCAGCATCGGCGAGATCGAGCAGGCGCTCGAATCAAAGGCGGTCTCGCTGCACGCTCGTGTCAAGGCCCGCTTCCATACTGTCGATGCCGACGGCAAGCCGATCGTCCAGCGGGTCGAGACGACCCCCGGGCGCATGCTGCTGTCGGAGATTCTGCCGCGCAACGCGGCGGTCGGCTTCGATCTGATCAACACCCTGCTGACCAAGAAAGAGATCAGCAACGTCATCGATCAGGTCTACCGGCACTGCGGCCAGAAGGAGACAGTCATCTTCTGCGACCATCTGATGTCGCTCGGCTTCCAGCAGGCCTGCAAGGCCGGCATTTCGTTCGGCAAGGACGATTTGATCGTGCCCGAGGAGAAGCGCCGCCTGGTCGGGGAGGCGCAGGATCAGGTGAAGCAGTATGAGCAGCAATACCAGGACGGCCTGATCACGCAGGGCGAGAAGTACAACAAGGTAGTGGACGTGTGGTCGCGCTGCACAGACCGCGTTGCCGAGGAAATGTTGAAGAAAATTCGCGAGCCGCAGCCGGGCGAGCCCGTCAACTCTGTGTGGATGATGTCGGATTCCGGCGCGCGCGGTTCGGCGGCGCAGATCAAACAGCTGGCCGGAATGCGGGGCCTGATGGCCAAGCCGTCGGGCGAAATCATCGAGACGCCGATCATCTCCAACTTCAAGGAGGGGCTGACGGTCCTCGAATACTTCAACTCGACGCACGGCGCCCGCAAAGGCCTCGCCGACACCGCGCTGAAGACGGCGAATTCGGGTTATCTGACCCGCCGGCTCGTCGATGTCGCGCAAGACGCGATCATCACCGAGGAGGATTGCGGCACGACGCGCGGGCTCATGACGAGCGCCGTCGTCGACGGCGGCGAAGTCATCGCCCCGCTCGCCGACCGCATTCTCGGCCGCACCGCAGCGGTCGACATCCTCGACCCCCTAAACGGCGAAGTCGTGCTTCCGGCGGGCTCACTGATCGACGAGGATGCCGTCGACCAGATCGAGCGGGCGGGTGTCGACACCGTGCCGATCCGCTCGGTGCTGACCTGCGAATCCCAGGTCGGCGTCTGCGGCAAGTGCTACGGGCGCGACTTGGCGCGCGGTACCGTCGTCAATATCGGCGAGGCGGTCGGCGTCATTGCCGCGCAGTCGATCGGCGAACCCGGCACGCAGCTGACGATGCGGACCTTCCACATCGGCGGTGCGGCGCAGCGCGGCGCCGAGCAGTCTTCTGTCGAGGCCGCCTTCGATGCCAGGGCGGAGGCGAAGAACCGCAACGTCGTGATCAACTCGGCCGGCGTGCCGGTGGTGATGGGCCGCAACACCGAGATCGTGCTGCTGGATGAAGCGGGGCGGGAAAAGGCCAGGCACCGAGTTCCGTACGGCGCAAGGCTGCTCGTCGATGATGGGGCGGAGGTCAAACGGGGTGACCGACTGGTCGAGTGGGACCCCTACACGATCCCGATCATCACCGAGAAAGACGGCATCGCGCATTTCGTCGATCTGATCGAAGGCCTGTCGATGCGCGAGACGGTAGACGAAGCGACCGGCATTTCGTCGAAAGTCGTCGTCGACTGGAAACAGCAGCCGCGCGGCAGCGATTTGCGGCCGCGGATCACGTTGCGCGACGAGGAGGGCGAGGTGCTCACGTTGGCCAACGGGCTCGAGGCGCGCTACTTCATGTCCGTTGACGCCATCCTTTCGGTCGACAACGGGGCGCACGTCAAGGCCGGCGACGTCCTTGCGCGCATCCCGCGCGAATCCTCGAAGACGCGTGATATCACGGGCGGTCTGCCACGTGTCGCCGAGCTGTTCGAGGCGCGCAAGCCGAAGGATTTCGCGATCATCAGCGAAAGCAGCGGCCGCGTCGAATTCGGCAAGGACTACAAGGCGAAGCGGCGCATCATCGTTGCACCGACCGAGGACGATAAGGAGCCGGTCGAGTACCTGATCCCGAAGGGCAAGCACATCAGCGTACAGGAAGGCGATTACATCGAGAAGGGTGACCTCCTGATGGACGGCAACCGGGTGCCGCACGACATCCTGCGGATCCTCGGGGTCGAGGAGCTGGCGAGCTACCTGATCAACGAAATCCAGGAGGTCTACCGGCTACAGGGCGTGCGGATCAACGACAAGCACATCGAGGTCATCGTCCGGCAGATGCTGCAGAAGGTGGAAATCGCCGATCCCGGCGAGACGACCTTCCTCGCCGGCGAGCAGGTCGACCGCTCGGAGTTCGAGCTGGAAAACGCCAAGGTCGAGAGCGAGGGGCTGCAGCCGGCGGAAGCGCGACCGGTATTGCAAGGCATCACCAAGGCGAGCCTGCAGACGAACTCGTTCATCTCGGCGGCTTCGTTCCAAGAAACGACGCGCGTGTTGACCGAGGCTGCGGTCTCCGGCCGGATCGCCGCGCTCACGGGTCTCAAGGAAAACGTCATCGTCGGGCGGCTGATCCCGGCGGGGACCGGCAGTGTCATCGCCCGGTTGCGCGAGGTCGCCGCCGAGCGCGACCGCGAGCTCGCTGCGATCGCCGCGAACGAAGAACCCGCTCAACTCGTCGAAGCCGAAAAACAAACGGCGTAAGACCTTCCCGGCGTCCCCTGCCATGGTGCGCAATGCGTTCCATGGCAGAGGGACTTGACCGGGTTGGTTTGGATCACTACTAATATTTGCCCTTTCCGGGGCTGGCCGTAGGAAGCCACCTAGACGCAGCCCTATCTCAGCTCATGGCTCGGTGCCCCTGTGAGGGGGCGCGCAAGAACTTAGGTACGAAGGCTCATCGACCCGGCGGCGTAATCGCCCTCGGCGTTTGTTGTGTTTGGCGTTTGTCGTGTTTGACGAGGTTGTGACGATGCCGACGATAAACCAGCTGATCCGCAATCCGCGGAGGCCGGAGGTGGCACGCAACAAGGTTCCGGCAATGGAAGCCTGCCCGCAGAAGCGCGGGGTGTGCACGCGCGTCTACACGACCACGCCGAAAAAGCCGAATTCCGCGTTGCGCAAGGTGGCGCGCGTGCGTCTGACGAACGGGTTCGAGGTCACGAGCTACATTCCCGGGGAGGGCCATAATCTTCAGGAGCATTCGGTTGTCCTGATCCGGGGCGGCCGGGTCAAAGACCTTCCGGGTGTGCGGTATCACATCATCCGCGGCACGCTTGATACCCAGGGTGTCAAAGACCGCCGCCAGCGCCGTTCGAAATACGGCGCCAAGCGCCCGAAATAGGAGGCCGTCATGTCGCGCCGTCGCGCCGCGGTCAAACGCGAGGTCTTGCCGGACGCAAAATTCGGCGACAGCGTGTTAACCAAGTTTATGAATTGCCTGATGTACGAGGGCAAGAAGTCGGTCGCCGAGCGCATCGTCTACGGCGCGTTCGACCGCATCGCCAAGCGCAGCGGGCAAGACCCCTTGCGGGTGTTCCACGACGCGCTCGGCAATGTGCGGCCAGCCGTCGAGGTCCGCTCTCGTCGTGTCGGCGGCGCCACCTATCAGGTACCCGTCGAAGTGCGGACCGACCGCAGCCAGGCGCTGGCCATTCGCTGGCTGATTTCTAGTTCGCGCGGACGCTCGGAAAACACGATGGAGGAGCGGCTTTCGGGGGAGCTGCTCGACGCCGCCAACAATCGCGGTGCCGCGGTCAAGCGGCGGGAGGATACGCATCGCATGGCTGATGCGAACAAGGCCTTCTCGCACTACCGCTGGTAACCGGCGAAGCACGACACAACGGAAACATATCTTCTTTGACGGCGCCGGTCTCGCGTGGCGCCCGCGGAGTTCCTTTCATGGCGCGCACCACACCTCTCGAGCGATACCGAAACATCGGCATCATGGCTCACATCGATGCCGGCAAGACGACAACTACCGAGCGCATCCTCTATTACACCGGCCGCGCCTATAAGATGGGTGAGGTGCACGACGGCACCGCGACGATGGATTGGATGGCGCAAGAGCAGGAGCGCGGCATTACCATCACCTCGGCCGCGACGACCTGCTTTTGGCAAGATCACCGGATCAACATCATCGACACGCCCGGCCACGTCGATTTCACGATCGAGGTCGAGCGGAGCCTTCGTGTGCTCGACGGCGCGGTTGCCGTTTTCGACTCGGTTGCCGGCGTCGAGCCGCAATCGGAGACCGTCTGGCGCCAAGCCGACAAATACGGTGTCCCGCGGATCTGCTTTGTCAACAAGATGGATCGGATCGGCGCCGACTTCGGCCGATCGGTCGACATGATCCGCGATCGCCTCGACGCCAAGCCCGCCGTGGTGCAGATCCCGATCGGCGCCGAGGGCCACTTCCGAGGCTGCATCGATCTCATCGGACAGAAGGCCCTCGTGTGGGAGGAGGGCATGGGAGAGCGCTGGTCGGTCGAGGACATCCCGGCCGACATGGCGGCCGCCGCCGAGGCAGCCCACCACGACCTCATCGACGTCGTCTCCGAGTTCGACGATGTGGTCATGGAGAAGTACGTCGGCGACGAGGAGATCAGCCCCGACGACCTTCGGCGAGCTCTTCGTCAGGGGACGATCGAGAACATGGTGGTCCCCGTGCTGTGCGGGTCCGCCTTCAAGAACAAGGGCGTCCAGCCCATGCTCGACGCTGTTGTCGACTTCCTGCCCAGCCCGCTCGACGTGCCTCCGACGGCCGGCGTGGACGTCAAGGGGATCGAGGAGTTGGAGCGGGAGCCGGACGATGCCGCGCCGTTCTCGGCCCTCGCGTTCAAGATCATGAGCGACCCGTACGTCGGCCGGCTCACCTACTTCCGCGTCTACAGCGGCACCCTGGCCAAGGGAAGCTCGATCCTCAACTCGACCAAGGACCGCAAGGAGCGGATCGGCCGCATCCTGCAGATGCACGCCAATCACCGCGAGGACAAGGAAGCCATCTTCGCCGGCGACATCGTGGCGGCCGTCGGTCTCAAGTACACGACGACCGGAGACACCCTGTGCGATCCGGCGAACCCGATCGTGCTCGAGTCGCTCGAGTTCCCCGAGCCCGTCATCCATGTGGCCGTCGAGCCCAAGACCAAGGCCGACCAGGACAAGCTGGGCAAGGCGCTGTTCGCGCTGTCCGAAGAGGACCCGACCTTCCAGGTCCACTCGGACGAGGAGACGGGCCAGACCGTCATCTCGGGAATGGGCGAGCTGCACCTCGAGGTGCTGGTCGACCGCATGCTGCGCGAGTTCAAGGTCGACGCCAACGTCGGCCGCCCGCAGGTCGCCTACCGGGAGACCATCACCCAGTCGGCCTCCAAGGTCGAGGAACGCTACGTCCGCCAGACCGGCGGTCGAGGCCAGTACGGCCACGTGGTCATCGACCTCGAGCCCACGGGCCCCGGAGGCGGCTACGAGTTCGTGGACAAGATCGTCGGCGGGGTCATTCCCAAGGAGTACATACCCTCGGTCGATGCCGGGATCCAGGAGGCCCTGACCTCAGGGGTCCTGGCCGGTTACCCGATGGTCGACGTCCGGGCGACGCTCACCCACGGTTCGTACCACGACGTGGACTCGTCCGAGATGGCCTTCAAGATCGCCGGTTCCATGGCGGTGAAGAAGGCCGCCCGGCTCGCCCACGCCGTCCTCCTGGAGCCGATCATGGCCGTCGAGGTCGTGACGCCGGAGGATTACATGGGCGACGTGATCGGCGATCTCTCCTCCCGTCGGGGCCGGGTGGAAGGAATGGAGCAGCGGGGCAACAGCCATGTCGTGCGGGCCCTGGTGCCCCTGTCCGACATGTTCGGCTACGCTACTGACCTGCGGTCTCGCACGCAGGGACGTGCGACGTACACCATGCAGTTCAACTCCTATCAGCAGGTTCCCGAGTCGATCTCCAGGGAGATCGTGGCTCGGGTGCGAGGCGAATAGAGCACTTTTACCCAGGCGGCAGTCGACCCGCCGCCCAGAGAACACGGAGCCGTACCGTCCCATGGCCAAGAAGAAGTTCGAGCGCTCGAAGCCCCATCTCAACGTGGGCACGATGGGGCACATCGACCACGGCAAGACAACGCTCACGGCGGCCATCACCAAGATCCTTGCCGAAGGCAACCCCAACGTCACCTACACCCCGTTCGAGCAGATCGACAAGGCTCCCGAGGAGAAGGCGCGGGGCATCACCATCTCGATCGCCCACGTCGAGTACGAGACCGAGAACCGGCACTACGCGCACGTCGATATGCCCGGTCATGCCGACTACATCAAGAACATGATCACCGGGGCTGCGCAGGTCGACGGCGCCATCCTCGTGGTGTCCGCCGCCGACGGTCCGATGCCCCAGACCCGCGAGCACGTCCTGCTCGCCCGCCAGGTGGGGGTTCCCTACATCGTGGTCGCCCTCAACAAGGCCGACATGGTCGAGGACGAGGAGCTCCTCGACCTGGTCGAGCTCGAGGTGCGGGAGCTGCTGAACGAGTACGAGTTCCCCGGCGACGACACCCCGGTGATCCGGGTCAGCGCACTCAAGGCCCTCGAGGGCGACAAGGACGCCGAGGCGAAGGTGCTCGAGCTGATGGAAGCGGTCGACACCTACGTGCCCGAACCCGAGCGCATCGTCGACAAGCCCTTCCTCATGTCGGTCGAGGACGTGTTCAGCATCACCGGGCGGGGCACCGTCGTGACCGGCCGGGTGGAGCAGGGGATCATCAAGGTTGGCGACGAGGTGGAGATCGTGGGCCTGCGGCCCACGCAGAAGACCGTGTGCACCGGCGTCGAGATGTTCCGCAAGCTCCTCGACGAGGGACGGGCGGGCGACAACATCGGCGCTCTGCTCCGCGGGACCAAGAAGGAGGAGGTGGAGCGGGGCCAGGTGCTGTGCAAGCCCGGGTCGATCACTCCGCACACCAACTTCGAGGCCCAGGTCTACGTGCTGACCAAGGAGGAGGGCGGCCGCCACAAGCCCTTCTTCAACAACTACCGGCCGCAGTTCTACTTCCGCACCACGGATGTGACCGGGACCATCGCGCTGCCCGAGGGCACGGAGATGGTCATGCCGGGCGACAACACGACCATGACCGTCGAGCTCGGCAAGCCCATCGCCATGGACGAGGGGCTCCGCTTCGCCATCCGTGAGGGTGGGCGCACGGTGGGAGCCGGGCGCGTCACCAAGATCCTGAAGTAGGAGGATCTCGGTGCCGGACGGTCCCCGCCAGAAGATCCGCATTCGCCTCAAGGCCTACGACCACGAGGTGATCGACCAGTCGACGAAGAAGATCGTCGAGACGGTGCTGCGCACCCAGGCCACCCTGCGTGGCCCGGTGCCGCTGCCCACCGAGAAGCACCGCTACACGGTGATCCGCTCTCCCCACAAGTACAAGGACAGCTGCGAGCACTTCGAGATGCGGATCCACAAGCGGCTCCTGGACATCGTCGAGCACAGCCCCAAGACCGTCGACTCCCTTCAGCGCCTCGACCTCCCTGCCGGCGTCGACGTCGAGATCAAGATCCAGACTGCGTAACGCCAAGCTGGCGCGCCGTAGGGCGGGAGGGAGCGTCACTCTCGGCTAGCCCCCAGTTCTACGAAATGGGGGGCTAGCCGAGGCGACGCTCCCTCTTGGCCCTACGAGCGGGGCTCCGGCAGCACATATCACGCCATGTCGGCGTTGGGCGCTCCCACCCGAAGGCCGTCCTGACGGTCAATCCGTGACATCACCCTGGCGGATGAGGGGTGCTGGACAGCCGGCGGTTCGTGCCGTACGCCTGTCCGTCACACGCGCCACGAGCACGCCCTGAAGAGAGCGCGTGTCACCGGGGACCTCGGCGATGAATTCAGTGCTGCCCGTCCGTCTACCCCCTGCGAGTCGAATCAGCGAGTCGAATCAGCACCAGGAGCGAAAGCGATGTCCTCGACTGTGCTGTACATGTCGATGTCCCTCGACGGCCTCATCACCGGACCCAACGCGAGCCTCGACAACCCGCTCGGCGACGGAGGGCAGCGGCTGCACGAGTGGCTCTTTCCTGTCACCACCGAGCAGCATCACAAGGCCGCAGCCCATCAGCTAGGGGGCGGCACTGTGAACCGCCAGATCTACGACGAGATCATGTCGACAGGCGCAGTCATCGCCGGACGGGGGACCTTCGAAGGCGCCGGCGGCTGGGGTGGTGACCACCACGACGGTGTGCCCATCTACATCCTCAGCCGCAACCCAGCACCGGACTGGGCGGCCAATTGGCCCGCCGTCCACTACGTCAGCAACCTCGGCGCGGCAGTCCGGGACGCCAGGTACGCGTCGGGCGACAAGAACGTGCTCGTCCACGGGGCCCTGGTCCCGGTCCTGTTCGGCGAGGGCCGGCGGTTGTTCGAGCGCCTCGGCATCGAACTCCGCGAGCTGGAGCGGACCAGAGTTCTCGAAGGCGATGGCGGCGTCACCCACCTTCACTACCGAGTCCTCCGTTGAGGACTCAGCACACCGTCACGAACCGAGTCATGCCAGTCGGCGTTCGGCGCTCCCGCGCGAGGGCTGAGGATGCGCTGACCTACGCCTGATGCCTCTTCTCAACCGAGACGACCTCTTGGAGGCACTCAGCGCCCTTGATGAGGAGCTGGGTCGAGTTGGCATCCGAAGCGGACCTCATCTGCTCGCGTTGTCGAGCAGCGCGGCCTCGTAGGCGGCACGTAGCTGATCGCTCGCACGCGGTGCGCCCGGGTCGGGGCGCGGCACGCCGAGGTGGAGCTCGCGCAGCTCGTCGATCATCGCGGCCACGAGCTCGGGGCCCCCGTCGCGGAGCAGTTCGGCGCGCACCCGTAGTCGGCGCTCGCCTTGGCGGTGGGCGAGGCCCCAGTTCCCGAGGGCGACCATGACCGGGAGCACCTGGATGCCCGCCTCGGTGAGCGAGTAGGCCGCCCGTTGCCCACGGCCGGCGTCGTCGCGAGTCAACAGCCCTGCGGCCACGAGCTGCTTGAGGCGGCTGGCGAGGATGTTGGTGGCGATGCCCTCCTCGGAGCCGGCGACCAGCTCGCGGAAATGGCGGCGGTTGCCGAACATGATGTCGCGCAGCACGAGCATGGCCCACGGGTCGCCGAGCACCTCGACGGCCGCGTTGATCGCGCATCCCGAGCGGGGGGCGGTGTCCATGCGTTCCTCCAAAGTGCTTGCAATCAGCAACTGCCTTGGCTACATTAACGCAACCAGTTGCACATCGCAACCACCCCTAGCTCGGAGGCAGCCATGTCCCAGGTTCGTGTCCACAACTTCTCGATCTCTCTCGACGGGTTCGGGACCGGCGACGGCATCACGTTCGAGGCGCCGTTCGGTCACGCCGGCCATCGTCTCCACGAGTGGATGTTCGCCACCCGGTTCGGGCGCTCGATGTTCGGCGGTACCGGTGGGACGTCGGGGGTCGACCACTCGTTCGCCGAGCGCCATGGCCATGGCTTCGGTGCCGAGATCATGGGCCGCGGCAAGTTCAGCGCGCAGACCGGCCCGTGGACCGATGTCGGGACCGACGACGAGTGGCGCGGCTGGTGGGGGCCGAACCCGCCGTTCCACACGCCGGTGTTCGTGCTCACGCACCACCCCCGCCCGTCGATCGAGATGGAGGGCGGCACGGTGTTCCACTTCGTCGACGCCAGCCCGCAGGCGGCGCTCGACCTCGCCCGGGACGCAGCTGGCGACCTCGACGTGCGCATCGGCGGCGGCCCGACGATGGTCCGCGACTTCCTGGCCGCCGAACTGATCGACACGCTCCACGTGGTGCAGGTGCCGATCCTGCTCGGCCGCGGCGTTCGCCTGTGGGACGGCCTCGAAGGCATCGAGGAGCGCTACGACATCGAGGCGGTCTCGTCACCGAGCGGCGTCACCCACCTGACCTTCACGCGTCGATGACCGATCCTGCGGAGTCTGAACGACCGTGCGGCAAGCTGGCGCGCCGTCGGGCGGGGAGGGAGCGGCACTCGCCGCTGGCCGCCCTTCTGACGCAAGGGCGACCACCGGCGGTGCCGCTCCCTCCGAGCCCACCAGCGAGGGCGAGCGAACAGCAGGAGCCAGCAGCCACCTCCTCTCTTTCTCTCCGCCAGCGAGCGGGCGAGGTCGAGGCTCCAGCAGAGGCGCCTGAAGGCACGAGGTGATCCGGTCGGTGCATCGGCCCGGATTTCGAAGAACCGGGACGATGCGCCGAGCCGGATCGCCCGCTGCGATCTGAGGGCGAAAGACCAGAAAATCCGAGGCCTGCGGCTGGGATATAGTGGTTGGCCCGGGTCGTCCGGCCCGGTGGGTACGCACATCGATAGGTCCGTGGGAGCCCGATCGCTGGAGGGGACCCCACGGCACAACTCAGACAGCGCTCCGCCCGGGTCCGCCCAGGCGGAGCGTCCGCGTGCAGGGCGGTCGACCGGTCGCCCCGCTCCACACCAGAGGTTCGGACCGTACTTCACGGCACAGAGAGGCAGCAGGCCCACAGATGGCATCCAAGGCGATCGTCGGCGAGAAGGTCGGCATGACCCAGGTCTGGGACGAGCGCAACCGCGCCGTTCCCGTGACCCTGGTCAAGGTCGCCCCCATGCGGGTCGTGCAGGTCAAGACGCCCGAGCGTGACGGCTACGCGGCCGTCCAGGTCACCTACGGACTGCGCCGGGCGAAGACCCTCAACAAGCCCGAGGGAGGCCATTTCTCCAGCGCGGGCGTCGAGCCCGGCCGCCGCCTGGTCGAGCTGCGGGTGGACGACTCGAACGCGTACACGGTCGGTCAGGAGATCGACGCCGGCATCCTCGCCGCCGGCGAGAAGGTCGACGTGACGGCGGTGAGCAAGGGCAAGGGCTTCGCCGGGGCCATGGCTCGTCACAACTTCAAGGGTCAGGGCGCGTCCCACGGCAACCACAAGAAGCATCGGTCGCCCGGAGCGATCGGCGCCTGCGCCACCCCGGCCCGGGTCTTCAAGGGGACGAAGATGGCGGGCCAGCTCGGGGCCGAACGGGTGACGACGCTCAACCTCGAGGTGGTCCAGGCCGATGCCGAGCGCGAGCTGGTGATGGTCAGGGGAGCGGTGCCGGGCCCCCGGGGTGGGCTGGTGCTGATCCGCCAGGCGGTGAAGGGCGGCCTGGGAGGCCGACAGACCGAGCAGGCGGGCCAGGCGTCATGAGCGTCGTCGAGGGCCTCACCGTGGCCAGGCGCAATGCCGACGGCGACGAGGAGGGCACGGTGGAGCTCGATCCCGCCGTGTTCGGCGTCGAGCCCAACGTGGCGGTGATGCACCAGGTCGTGACCGCCCAGCTGGCCAAGGCCAGGGCGGGCACCCACAGCACGCTGACCAGGGCCGAGGCTCGGGGGGGTGGGGGCAAGCCCTATCGCCAGAAGGGGACGGGCCGGGCTCGCACCGGTTCCACCAGGTCCCCGCACTGGGTCGGCGGCGGAAAGGCTCTCGGGCCCAAGCCGCGCGACTACAGCCAGCGAACCCCGAAGAAGATGCTGCGGCTGGCCCTGCGCTCGGCCCTTTCCGACCGGGCCGCCCAGGGCCGGGTGGCGGTGGTGCCGGAGTGGCCCTTCGCCACGCCCCGCACCAAGGACGCCGTGAGCGCCCTGGACGCACTCGGCCTGGAGGGCAAGGTCCTCGTGGTGCTCGCCGACGACGACGAGGTGGCCGCCCGCAGCTTCGCCAACCTGCCCCAGGTGCAGCTGGTGTCGGACGGCGAGCTCAACACCTACGACGTGCTGCGCAACGACTGGGTGGTGTTCACCGACGCCACCCTCCCCGGCAATGCTCGCGTCTCAGGGGGCGGTGAGGGAGCTGCACCCTCGACTGGCACCCGTTCTGACGAAACGGGCGCCAGTCGAGGTGACGCTCCCTCTGGGACCTCCAGCGGGACCGACGCCGGGGAAGCTGGCGACGGGGGTGAGGGCTGATGAAGGACGTCAGGGACGTGATCATCAAGCCCGTGGTGTCGGAGAAGTCGTACGCGCTGCTGGACTCGAACGTGTACACGTTCGTCGTCGACCCCAGGGCCACGAAGGTGGAGATCCGCAAGGCCGTCGAGTCCGTCTTCGGCGTACGTGTCAGCAAGGTGAACACCCTCAACCGCAAGGGCAAGCGCAAGCGCAACCGGCGCACCGGGGCCTACGGACAGCGCATCGACACCAAGCGAGCCGTGGTGACCCTGGCGGCCGGCGACAAGATCGACCTGTTCGAGAGCTAGGGACGACGATGCCACTCCGCAAACGCAAGCCGACCAGCCCCGGCCGCAGGTTCCAGACCGTCTCGGACTTCGCCGAGATCACACGCGACCGTCCCGAGCGGTCCCTCGTGGTGCCCAAGCCCGGCACCGGCGGACGCAACACCTACGGACGCAAGACGGCTCGCCACCGCGGCGGTGGGCACAAGCAGCGCTACCGGGTCATCGACTTCAAGCGGGACAAGGACCGGGTGCCGGCCAAGGTGGCGGCGATCGAGTACGACCCCAACCGCAACGCCCGCATCGCCCTGCTCCACTATCTCGACGGCGAGAAGCGCTACATCCTGGCGCCCGCCCGCGTCGAGGTCGGGGACCTGCTCCAGAGCGGCCAGGGAGCCGAGATCCGTCCCGGCAACGCCCTGCCGCTGCGGTACATCCCGGTGGGCTCGGTCGTGCACAACGTCGAGCTGCGGCCGGGTGCGGGGGGCAAGCTCGCGCGCGGTGCCGGGATGAGCGTGCAGCTGGTGGCCAAGGAGGGGTCCTTCGCCACCCTCAGGCTGCCCTCGACCGAGATGCGGCGGGTGCCGATCGACTGCCGGGGAACCCTCGGCCAGGTCGGCAACTTCGAGGCCGAGCTGGTGTCGGGGGGCAAGGCAGGTCGCAACCGGTGGAAGGGCGTCCGCCCCCAGACCCGTGGCGTGGCCATGAACCCGGTCGACCACCCGCTCGGCGGCGGCGAGGGCAAGGCCAGCGGTGGGCGGCATCCGGTGTCGCCGTGGGGGAAGAAGGAGGGCCGCACTCGGGCCCGTCACAAGGAATCCGACAAACTGATCGTCCGCCGGCGCCGCAAGCGCGGCGCCCGGCGCTGAGGCAGGAGGGCCCGACGTGCCCCGCAGCCTGAAGAAGGGTCCGTTCGTGGACGACCACCTGCTCCGCAGGGTCGACGCGCTGAACAGCCGCAACGAGAAGCGGGTGATCAAGACCTGGTCGCGCCGGTCCACGATCATTCCCGACATGGTCGGACACACCATCGCCGTCCACGACGGGCGCAAGCACGTGCCCGTGTACATCACCGAGTCGATGGTCGGTCACAAGCTCGGGGAGTTCGCCCCGACACGCACCTTCCGGTACCACGCCGGACAGGAACGGGCGGGGAGACGCTAGCCATGGCCGCCACCCGGATGGACGAGGCGCTCGGGACCCGCGCCGTCCTCCGCTACTGCCGCATGTCGGCGTTCAAGGTCCGCCCCGTGCTCGACCTCATCCGCGGTCGCGACCTCGAGGACGCCCAAGACATCCTGCGCTTCTCCGAGCGCGACGCGGCGCGGGTGGTCTCCAAGCTGCTGGCATCGGCCGTGGCCAACGCCGAGAACAACGACGCCCAGTCTGCCGACGAGCTGTACGTGTCGGCCTGCTACGCCGACGAGGCCACCACCATGAAGCGCTGGCGGCCACGAGCCCGGGGCCGGGCGACCCGCATCCGCAAGCGCACGTCCCACATCACCGTGGTGGTGACCCGCCTGCCGGACGAGCGTCTCGCTCGCCGCCGGGCCAGGGACACCGGCGACGCCGGCGCCCGCCGCGCCCGCCGGGTGGCCGGTGCCCGTCGACAACGGGTCGCGGCCTCTCAGGCGGCGGAAGAAGCGGCGGCTGCCGTGCCGGAAGCGGCTGAGAAAGCTGGCGCGCCGGACGTGGGTGAGGAAGCGGCACCCGTCACTGGCCCCCGTTCTGACGAAACGGGCGCCAGCGGCGATGCCGCTCCCTCTGAGCCCACCCCCGAGTCGGAGGAAGAAGAAGCTGAGGGTGGTGCTGACGCGGAACCGGCTGCGGAGGCTCACGAGGCCGCTGAGGCCGAGGCAGCAGAGGCGGAAACAGACGAACAACAACACGAGGAGCCCACGCCGAAGCGGCGGACGCGGGCCAGGAAAGAGAAGAGGGACTAGATGGGCCAGAAGGTCAACCCGTACGGGTTCCGGCTGGGGGTCACCACGGACTGGAAGTCGCGGTGGTTCGACGATCGGCACTACCAGGACTCGGTGGTGGAGGACTGGAAGATCCGTGACTACCTGATGACCCAGCTCGAGGCGGCGGCGGTGAGCCGCATCGAGGTCGAGCGCACCCGCGATCGGTTGCGCATCGACCTCCACACGGCCCGGCCTGGGATCGTCATCGGCCGGCGAGGAGCGGAGGCCGACCGTCTGCGCAGCGACCTGGCCAAGATCACGCACAACCCGAAGGTCCAGCTCAACATCCAGGAGATCAAGCAGCCGGAGCTCGACGCCGCCCTGATCGCCCAGGGCATCGCCGACCAGCTGGCTCGGCGGATCAGCTTTCGCCGGGCCATGAAGCGCGCCCTCCAGACGGTGCAGAAGGCCGGCGGCCAGGGCATCCGGGTCCAGTGCACCGGACGGCTGGGTGGGTCGGAGATGGCTCGCAAGGAGCACTACCGCGAGGGACGGGTGCCGCTGCACACGCTGCGAGCGGACATCGACTACGGCTTCCGGGAGGCGCGCACCACCTTTGGTCGCATCGGCGTCAAGGTCTGGATCTACAAGGGCGACATCCTGCCCTACCGCACCTCCCTCGAGGAGAAGATCAGCAGGGAAGCCGCCATGGCCGTCGGCGAGACGTCGGGGCAGGGGCGTCCCCGCCGGGTCATCTCGGCCGGCGGAGGACGGCGTCGTCCCGAGCTCGGCGAGCCGGGCACGGCCGCCGATGGCGAGGCCGCTGAGGCGGCCGAAGCGGTCGAGGCCGCCGAGGCCGGTGCCGAGGCGGACGGCGCGGTGGACGGTCAGGCGGCGGCCGAGCCGACAGTGACGGAGCCCCCCGTGGACGACGACCTCGAGCGACTGCTGGCCGAGGAAGAGGAGATCGAGCGCCGCACCCGCGAGCAGCATCACGAGGCGCCGCACTTCCGCAAGGAGTCGGACTGAGCATGCTCATGCCTCGCAAGGTCAAGCACCGCAAGCAGCAGCGCGGTCGGCTCACCGGCGTCGCCAAGGGTGGCACCGTGGTGCGTTTCGGCGACTACGGGATCCAGGCCCTCGAGCCCGGATGGATCACCGCCCGCCAGATCGAGGCGGCCCGGATCGCCATGACCCGTCACGTCCGCCGTGGCGGCAAGGTGTGGATCCGCATCTTCCCGGACAAGCCGGTGAGCCAGAAGCCCGCCGAGACCCGCATGGGCTCGGGGAAGGGGAACCCCGAGCACTGGGTGGCCGTCGTCAAGCCCGGCCGCATCCTCTTCGAGCTCGCCGGTGTGAACGAGGACCTGGGCAAGGCGGCCATGGAGCGGGCCATCCAGAAGCTGCCCATCAAGGCCCGCTTCGTGCTGCGGTCGGGACTGGATACGAGCGGGGGCGAGCTGTGATGGCGACTCCCACCGAGCTGCGCGAGCTCGACGTCGACGAGCTGGAGTCCCGCCTGGCGGAGGCCAAGCGCGAGCTGTTCAACCTGCGCTTCCAGGTCGTGACCGGACAGCTCGACAACGTGAGCCGTATTCGCCAGGTCCGGCGGGACGTGGCCCGGATCAAGACCATCCTGCGCGAGCAGGAGATCGCCGCCGCCGAGGCCATCGAGGCGGCTGCGACCGTGCCGACCACGTCGGCTGCGTCCGCCACGGCAGAGGAAGAGTCATGAGCCAATCCTCTTCGAACCCCACCGCCCGCCCCAACCGGCGAAAGACCCGTGAGGGCAGGGTCGTGTCCAATGCCATGGACAAGACCGCCGTGGTGTCGGTGGTGGAGCGCGTGCGCCACCCCCGCTACGCCAAGACGGTCCAGCGGACCAAGCGGCTGTACGCCCACGACGCCGCCAACGACGTGAGGGTCGGCGACCGCGTGCGCGTCGCCGAGACGCGGCCGTTCTCCAAGCTCAAGCGGTGGCGGGTGGTCGAGGTCACGGAGCGTGCCCGGTGATCCAGCAGGAGTCCCGGCTTCGGGTGGCCGACAACTCGGGGGCCAAGGAGGTGCTCTGCATCAAGGTGCTGGGCGGGTCCAAGCGCCGCTACGCCAGCATCGGCGACATGTTCGTCGCCACCGTCAAGGACGCCATACCGGGTGCGGCGGTGAAGAAGGGCGAGGTCGTCAAGTGCGTCGTCGTGCGTACCAAGAAGGAGAAGCGCCGGCCCGACGGGAGCTACATCCGCTTCGACGAGAACGCCGCCGTCCTCGTCAACGAGACCCAGCAGCCCCGGGGGACCCGCATCTTCGGGCCCGTCGGGCGTGAGCTCCGGGACAAGCGGTTCATGCGGATCGTCTCCCTGGCTCCGGAGGTCCTGTGATGAAGCTCAAGAAGGGTGACCGGGTCCGTGTCCTCTCCGGCAAGGACCGCGGCAAGGAAGGCGAGATCATGAGGGCCATCCCGGCCGAGGGCAAGGTGATCGTGGAGGGCGTCAACGTGGTCAAGCGCCACACCCGCCCCACGAGAGCGGCGCGCCAGGCCGGGATCATCGACAAGAACATGCCGATGCCGGTCTCTTCGGTCGCCATCGTCTGCCCGCAGTGCGGACCGAGCCGCGTCGGGTTCCGGTTCGACGACCAGGGCGGCAAGGTGCGCGTGTGCCGCAAGTGCGGGGGTGACCTGTGACGGACCAGAGCACGACCACGGCGCCCACCCGCGAGCGGCCCCGCCTGCGACAGCAGTACGCGACGGAGATCCGCGATCAGCTCAAGGAGTCCCTCGGCCTGTCCAACGTCATGGAGGTGCCGAGGCTGTCCAAGATCGTCCTCAACATGGGCGTCGGTCGCGCCACCCAGCAGGCCTCGCTGCTCGAGGGGGCGGTGCGGGACCTGACCACGATCAGCGGACAGAAGCCCCTGGTGACCAGGGCCCGACGTTCGATCGCCGGTTTCAAGCTGCGGGAGGGCAACCCCATCGGCTGCAAGGTCACTCTGCGCGGCGACCGTATGTGGGAGTTCTTCGACCGGCTGGTGAGCCTGGCCATCCCGAGGGTCAGGGACTTCCGGGGGCTGTCGACCCAGTCCTTCGACGGGCGGGGCAACTACACCTTCGGCGTCACCGAGCAGCTCATCTTCCCCGAGATCGACTACGACAGCATCGACACAACGAGAGGGATGGACATCACCATCGTCACCACGGCCCGTACCGATGCCGAGGGGCTCGCCCTGCTGGCGGCCTTCGGCTTTCCGTTCAGACGCGAGGGGCAGTAGCGCACATCATGGCCAAGAAGGCACTCATCGAGAAGCAGCAGCACAAGCCGAAGTTCAAGGTCCGGGCCTACACCCGCTGTCGGCGGTGCGGCAGGCCCAAGGCCGTGCTCCGCAAGTTCGGGCTGTGCCGGATCCCCGGCGTGACCAAGGCGAGCTGGTGAGAGGAGGACGGCAACCGTGACCATGGTGGACCCCATCGCCGACATGCTGACCCGTATCCGAAACGCCAACGTGGCCATGCACGACACGGTGATGATGCCGGGCTCGAAGCTCAAGGAATCGCTCGCCGACATCCTCCAGCGGGAGGGCTACATCGCCGGCTACGAGTCGGGGGACAATCCCACGCGTCCGGGGCGCGTCCTCGAGATCAAGATGAAGTACACGCCGGAACGGGACCGGACGATCTCGGGCCTCAAGCGGGTGTCGAAGCCGGGCCTGCGCGTGTACACCCGGGCCGACAAGCTGCCGAGGGTGCTCGGCGGTCTCGGCGTGGCCGTGCTGTCGACCAGCCACGGTCTCATGACCGACCGCGAGGCGCGCAAGCGCCGTGTCGGTGGCGAGGTGCTCTGCTATGTGTGGTGACCGGATGAGCGCCGAGAGGACGGGGGTGGGCTGATGTCGAGAGTCGGACGGGCCCCGATTCCCGTCCCCGCCGGCGTCGAGGTGACCGTTCGTGGTCGCGAGGTGAGGGTCACCGGCCCCCAGGGTGAGCTGTCGCGCACCCTGCCCGGTGACATCACGCTCCGTCAGGAGGACTCGACCCTTCTGGTGGAGCGCCCGGACGACCAGCGCCACAGCAGGGCCCTGCACGGCCTCACCCGCTCGCTGGTCAACAACATGGTCGCCGGCGTGACCACCGGCTTCGCCAAGGACCTCGAGATCGTCGGCGTCGGCTACCGGGCCAACGCCAGGGGCTCGGACCAGCTGGAGCTGGCCCTCGGGTTCAGCCACCCCGTGCGGGTGGACGCGCCCGCGGGGATCTCGTTCGAGGTGCCGGCCCCGACCCGCATCACCGTGCGGGGCATCGACAAGGAGCTCGTCGGTCAGGTTGCGGCCACCATCCGTATGATCCGCAAGCCCGAACCCTACAAGGGCAAGGGCGTGCGCTACCGCGGCGAACGGGTCGTCCGCAAGGCCGGGAAGGCGGCGAAGTGATGGACGGCACCGGCTACCGAGAGGACCTGCGACAGCGCCGGCACCGACGGGTCCGCAAGAAGGTGTTCGGCACACCCGAGCGACCCCGGCTGGCCGTGTTCCGGTCGAACCGGCACATCTCCGCCCAGGTCATCGACGATCTCCACGGGCGCACCCTGGCTGCCGCCTCGACCCTCGAGCCCGAGCTGCGCGGCCAGTCCACCGCCAACGTGGCCGCCGCCACGGCGGTGGGTCAGCTGCTCGGGAGCAGGGCCCGCGCCTCGGGGGTGACCCGGGTGGTCTTCGACCGGGGTGGCTTTCTGTACCACGGACGGGTGGCCGCCGTCGCCGAAGCCGCCCGCCAGACCGGATTGGAGCTGTAGCGAGATGCCCGAGTCACAGTACGAAGAGCGGACCATCAAGGTGAACCGTGTGGCCAAGGTGGTGAAGGGGGGCCGGCGGTTCTCCTTCACCGCCCTCATGGTCATCGGTGACGGCAACGGCAAGGTGGGCCTGGGGTACGGCAAGGCCAAGGAGGCCGGTCTGGCCGTGCAGAAGGGCATCGACGAGGCGCGCAAGAACCTCTTCGACGTGGCCCTGGCGGGGTCCACCATCACCCATCCCGTCATCGGCGAGAGCGGGGCGGGCCGCGTGCTCCTCAAGCCGGCGGCCCCCGGGACCGGCGTGATCGCCGGAGGCGCAGCCCGGGCCATCCTCGAGATGGCCGGCATCCACGACATCCTGGCCAAGTCGCTGGGCTCGTCGAACGGGATCAACGTGGCCCACGCCACGATCGCCGGGCTGAAGTCGCTGAAGCGACCCGACGAGGTCGCCCGGCTGCGGGGCCTGTCGCCCCAGGAGGTCTGCCCCGCCGGTGTGCTCAGGGCCTACCAGGAGCGCCAGCGCGGCGCCCACGTGCCCACGGAGGTGGCCTAGCCCATGGCTCCGGGAGACAGAGCACCCCGCTCCCGCACGAAGCCAGCCGACCCACCGACCCAGCTGGTCGTCACCCAGGTGCGGTCGGCCATCGGGAGCAAGCCCAAGCACCGCGGCACCCTGCGGGCCCTGGGCCTGCGCCGCATCGGGCACCGCTCGGTGCTCCCCGACCGGCCCGAGATCCGGGGGATGATCGCCCGGGTGCCCCACCTGGTGTCGGTCTCGCCCGCGCCGGGCGACGGTGCGGCAGACCAAGGAGGCGGGCGATGAAGCTGCACGACCTCAAGCCGCCGCCGGGTGCCACCCGGCCCCGCCGGCGCGTCGGCCGGGGCATCGCCGGCAAGGGCGGCAAGACCGCCGGCCGGGGCATGAAGGGCCAGCGGGCGCGGGACACGGTGAAGCCGGGCTTCGAGGGTGGCCAGCTGCCGCTGACCCAGCGGATCCCCAAGCTCAAGGGGTTCAAGAACCCCTTCCGGGTGGAGTACAACGTCGTCAACCTCGATGCGCTGAACGCCGCCGAGGGCGACGAGGTCAACCCCGAGACGCTCCGTGCGGCCGGGTTGGTCCACAAGCGAGGCCTGGTGAAGGTTCTGGGCGGTGGCGAGATCCACCGGGCCCTGCGCGTCGAGGCGCACGCCTTCTCGGCCTCGGCCGAGGCGGCCATCACCGCAGCAGGCGGTACCGTGAGGGTCATCCCGCCCCCCTTCGGCGGCGGTCGTCCGCCGGCGAAGGGCAACGCCTTGACCAACCGCTGAGCAGTTCGCAGGACGAGGAGCCTCCATGCTCTCCAGCCTCAAGAACATGTTCAAGGTCCCGGACCTGCGGAACAAGGTCCTCTTCACCCTGCTCATCATCTCGCTCTACCAGTTCGGGGCGAACGTGCCGGTGCCGGGCATCGACTTCAACGCCGTACGCCAGCTGGAGCAGCAGGCCAAAGCGGGCGGCGTCCTGGGCTTCCTCAACCTGTTCTCCGGGGGCGCCCTGACCCGGTTCGCCGTGTTCGGGCTGGGGATCATGCCCTACATCACCAGCTCGATCATCATCCAGCTGCTCGTGACCGTGATTCCCAAGCTGGAGGAGTGGCGGGAGCAAGGGGCCGTCGGCCAGCGCAAGCTGACCCAGGTCACCCGCTACCTGACCGTGGCCCTGGCCCTCATGCAGTCCACCGGGCTCGCCTTCGTGTTCCACGGCGGGGGTGGGGGCCTGCTCGGCAACGGGCAGAACATCGACCTCATCCCGAAGTTCACCGTCCCGAGGGTGCTGTTCATCGTGCTGACCCTCACCGCCGGCACGGCCTTCGTCATGTGGCTGGCCGAGCTCATCACCCAGCGGGGGATCGGTCAGGGCATGTCGATCCTCATCTTCGCCAACGTGGTGGCCAGCATCCCTGCGGGCGGAGCGGTGATCCTGGCCGAGGGGGGCCGGTTCAAGTTCGGGATCGTCCTGGCCCTCGCCCTCTTCCTGCTGGTGGCGATCGTCTTCGTCGAGCAGGGTCAGCGGCGCATCCCCGTCACCTTCGCAAAACGGGTCACCGGCCGGCGGATGTACGGCGGCCAGAGCACCTACATCCCGCTCAAGGTCAACCAGGCCGGGGTCATACCGATCATCTTCGCCAGCTCGGTGCTCTACTTCCCCGTGCTCCTGACGAACGTCATCCCGTCGGGATCGCTGCGCAACTTCATCAACAACCACCTGGTGCAGCCGACGAGCGGCTATTACATCGGCCTGTACGGGGTGCTCATCATCCTGTTCACGTACTTCTACGTCACCATCACGTTCGATCCGCACCAGCAGGCCGACGTCATCCGGAAACAGGGCGGCTACATCCCCGGCATCCGGCCCGGCTACCCGACCGAGCGTTACCTCGCCGGCATCCTCAACCGCATCACGCTGCCCGGCTCGCTGTTCCTGGCCTTCGTGGCCCTGCTTCCGTCGATCGCCCTGGCCGTCTGGGGCATCACCCGGTTCCCCTTCGCCGGCACGACCCTGCTCATCGCGGTCGGCGTGGCCCTGGAGACGATGAAACAGATCGACAGCCAGCTCATGATGCGGAACTACGAGGGCTTCCTCAAATAGTGGCCTGCTTACGTGCCCAGGAGCACCGGTGGTACCAGGCGCCCGCTTGATCATTCTCGGCAAGCAGGGCGCGGGGAAGGGGACACAGTGCGTTCGGTTGTCGCGCCACTACGTCGTGCCCCACATCTCCACCGGTGACATGTTCCGGGCGGCGGTGAAGTCCCGCTCGGAGCTGGGTGCGAAGGCCAAGGAGTATATGGACACCGGCGAGCTGGTACCCGACGAGGTGGTGATGGGCCTGGTGGCCGAGCGGCTCGGGCTCGACGACACCAAGGCGCGGGGTTTCGTGCTGGATGGCTTCCCGAGGACCGTGCATCAGGCCAAGGGTCTGGCCGAGCTGCTGGCGCCCGACGAGATCGACCTCGTGGTCAACCTCGAGGTCCCGACCGAGGTCGTCCTGCGCCGTCTGGCCGGCCGGCGGGTGTGCGTCGACTGCGGGGCGAACTACAGCGTGGACAGCCCACCGCGGCTGAACTGGACCTGTGACATCTGCGGCGGCGAGGTCGTCCAGCGTCAGGACGACACCGAGGCGGCCATCCGTCGCCGCCTCGATCTGTACGAGCGGGAGACCCGGCCGCTGGTCGACTGGTACGCCGAGCGCGACCTGTTGGCGGAGGTGGAGGGAGTGGGCGACCCTGACGAGATCACCGGCGGCCTGGTGAGGGTGGTCGACCAACGACGCGAGCACAGCCTGGGGCGCCGGGTATGAGACCGCGGGGGTGGAGGACGTGAGGCGCAGCGCCGACGAGATCGCCAAGATGCGCCGGGCTGGGCGCATCGTGGCCGAGATGCACGAGCGCACCCGGGCGGCAGCCCGCCCGGGGGCGACGACCGCCGACCTGGACGCCGTGGCCGTTGAGGTGCTGGCCCGCCGCCACGCCCGCTCGAACTTCCTCAACTACCACGGCTTCCCCGCCGTCATCTGCACCTCGCCCAACGACATGATCGTCCACGGCATCCCCGGCGGGTACCGGCTGGCCGAGGGCGACATCCTGTCCATCGACTGCGGGGCGATCGTGGAGGGGTACCACGCCGACGCCGCCTTCACCATGGGCATCGGGGACGTGACGGCCGAGGACGAGGCCCTCATGCAGGTCACCGAGCAGAGCCTGTGGGCCGGGATCGACCAGATGCGGGACGGCAACCGGCTCAACGACATCGGCAGGGCCGTGCAAGCGGTGGTGGAGAAGGCCGGGTTCTCGGTGGTGCGGGAGTACGTCGGCCACGCCATCGGCACGGCCATGCACGAGGAGCCCCAGGTCCCCAACTACTGGCCGGGCAGCCCGGGTCCCAAGCTCAAGTCGGGCAACGTCTTCGCCGTCGAACCCATGGTCAACGCCGGTGGCGCCGGCACCCGGCTGCTGGGCGACGGCTGGAGCGTGGTCACCGCTGACGGCCGCCGGTCGGCCCATTTCGAGCACACGATCGCCGTGACCGAGGACGGCCCGGAGGTGCTCACAGTGCCCTGACTTGCTAAGATGTCAGTTTGGCCGGGCTCGGAGCCCTCCGGGCCCGCGGTCTCGGGCGGGGGTACGGGTCTCCGGGGTTCGTACCACCTCGTCCGACCATCCACCGTCCGACCCCAGGCGGCTGCCCGCCGGCCGCCTCTCTCTAGCAGCATCCGACCATTGCCGCATCCGTAGGAGGATCATCTGCCGAAGCCCAAAGAGGACGCGATCGTGCTCGAGGGGACGGTTGTCGAGCCGCTCCCCAACGCCATGTTCCGAGTCGAGCTCGAGAACGGGCACAAGGTGCTCGCCCACAGCTCGGGAAAGATGCGAATGCATCGCATCCGTATCCTGCCCGGAGACCGTGTCCAGGTGGAGATCACGCCCTACGATCTGTCGAGGGGCAGGATCACCTACCGCTACAAATGAGCAGGAAATGAAGGTACGACCGAGCGTCAAACCCATCTGTGAGAAGTGCAAGGTCATCCGCCGCCACCGGCGGGTGATGGTCATCTGCACCAACCCCCGACACAAGCAGAGGCAGGGCTAGCGATGGCGCGCATCGCCGGAGTGGACATCCCCAGGGAGAAGCGGCTGGAGGTCTCCCTCACCTACATCTACGGCATGGGCCGGACCGCCGCCCACAACGTCTGCGAGGCCACCGGGATCGCCAGCGACACCCGGGTCCGGGACCTCACCGACGAGGAGGTCGGTCGCCTGCGGTCGTGGGTGGACTCCAACCTCAAGGTGGAGGGCGACCTGCGCCGAGATGTCGCCCAGGACATCAAGCGCAAGATGGAGATCGGCTCCTACCAGGGCGTCCGTCACCGCCGCGGGCTGCCGGTCAACGGCCAGCGCACCCATACCAACGCCCGCACCCGCAAGGGACCCAAGAAGACCGTCGCCGGAAAGAAGAAGGTTCGCAAGCACTGACATGCCCAAGCCCAAGCCAGGAGGGCGGCGCCCCCGCCGCCGCGAGCGCAAGAACATCGCCTACGGCGTGGCCCACATCAAGAGCTCGTTCAACAATACGATCGTGTCGATCACCGATCCCGAAGGCAACGTCCTGGCCTGGGCGTCGGCGGGCAACGTCGGCTTCAAGGGATCCCGCAAGTCGACGCCCTTCGCGGCCCAGCTGGCCGCCGAGGCCTGCGCCCGCCGGGCCATGGAGCACGGAGTGCGCAAGGTCGACGTGCTGGTGAAGGGCCCGGGGTCGGGGCGGGAGACCGCCATCCGGTCCCTCACCAACACCGGCATCGAGGTGTCCGGGATCAAGGACGTCACCCCGATCCCCCACAACGGCTGCCGACCCAAGAAGCGGCGGCGGGTGTGACCCGCGCCGAGGTCGACAGGAACGGACAGAGGTAGGAGGAGAGCACCGCACCCCATGGCCCGATACACCGGCCCCGTCTGCCGTCTGTGCCGCCGGGAGAAGATGAAGTTGTTCCTGAAGGGCGCCAAGTGCGACTCGATGAAGTGCCCCATCGAGCGACGGCCCTACCCCCCTGGCGAGCACGGGCGTGATCGCGTCCGCCAGGGCTCCGAGTACCTGGCCCAGCTGCGTGAGAAGCAGAAGGCCCGCCGCATCTACGGCGTGCTCGAGAAGCAGTTCGTCAACCTCTACGAGCAGGCGACGCACCAGTCGGGCATCACCGGCGAGAACCTCCTGCGCATGCTCGAGCTGCGCCTCGACAACGTCGCCTACCGCGCCGGCTGGGGCGCCAGCAGGTCCCAGGCCCGCCAGCTCGTCCGCCACGGGCACGTGCAGGTCAACGGCAAGCGGGTCACCATCCCCAGCTACCGGGTGCGCCAGGGCGATGTCGTGGCCCTGGTCGAGAAGTCCCGCCAGCTCATCATCATCCGTCACAACGTCGACACCCTGGACCGGCAGGTCCCACCCTGGCTGGAGGCCGAGGCTGGCGGCCTCCAGGTCACCGTGCGGAGCCTGCCCGAGAGGGAGCACATCGACGTGCCCGTGCGAGAGCAGCTCATCATCGAGCTGTACTCCAAGTAGCAGCACCAGCGTCAAGGAGCCAGTGTCGCCATGCTCATCATCCAACGCCCCACCGTGGAGCCGCTCGGCGAGGAGGAGAACGGTCGCCAGCGCTTCGCCATCGGACCCCTCGAGCCGGGGTTCGGCCACACCATGGGCAATACGCTGCGGCGGACCCTGCTCTCGTCGATCCCGGGAGCGGCGGTCACCCAGGTTCGCTTCGATGACGCCCTCCACGAGTTCACCACGCTTCCCGGCGTCAAGGAGGACGTGACCGACATCATCCTCAACCTGAAGGACATCGTCCTCCGGGTCGAGTCGGACGAGCCCGTCACGCTCCGTCTGGACGTGCGCGGTCCGGCCCCGGTCACCGCGGGAGACCTGCAGACCCCGGCCGACGTCGAGGTGCTGAACCCCGAGCTGACGCTGGCCACGTTGGATCCCAAGGGTCGGCTGGCCATGGACGTGACCGTCGAGCGTGGCCGCGGCTACGTCTCGGCCGAGCTCAACAAGCGCACCTCGACCATCGGCATCATCCCGGTGGACTCGATCTTCTCGCCCGTCCGGCGGGTCGCGTTCACGATCGAGCCCACCCGCGTCGAGCAGTCGACCAACTTCGACCTGCTCGTCCTCGACGTCGAGACCGACGGTTCGATTTCGCCACGGGACGCCCTGGCCTCGGCCGGTGAGACCCTACGGTCCCTGGTCGGCCTGGTGGCGGACATGAGCGACCATCCCCAGGGTCTCGAGCTCGGCGACGTCAGCACGATGACGAGCGGCTCGCCCGACCTCGACCTTCCCATCGAGGACCTCGATCTGTCCGAGCGGCCCCGCAACTGCCTGAAGCGGGCGCAGGTCAACAGCATCGGCGAGCTCGTCGAGCGCACGCATGACGACCTGCTCGCCATCACCAACTTCGGCCAGAAGTCCCTCGACGAGGTCATCCAGCGTCTCGACGAGCGGGGCCTGTCGCTGCGCACCAAGGAGGAGTGAGGTGCAGGGCACCCCGACCAAGGGTCGACGGCTCGGTGGCGACGCCGCCCACCAGAAGGCCATGCTGGGCAACCTCGTGGCGTCGCTGGTGGCCGCCGAGGCGCTGGTGACCACCGAGTCCAAGGCCAAGGCCATGCGACCCGTGGTCGAGAAGGTCATCACCAAGGCCCGCAAGGGGGGCGTCCACAACCAGCGTCAGGTCGTGGCCCTCATCAGGGACAAGGACATGGCCAACAAGCTGTTCGAGGAGATCGCGCCCCGCTACTCCGACCGCCCTGGGGGCTACACCCGCATCCTCAAGCTCGGGCCGCGCCATGGGGACAACGCCCCCATGGCCCGTATCGAGCTCGTTTGACACTCTTCGGGCCCGACGAACCGACCACCGGGCCCTCGGAGCCGGGGGGACGTGTGCGGGTCCGCCTCACCGTCGCCTACGACGGCACCGGCTTCCACGGCTTCGCCGCCCAGCCCGGCCAGACCACCGTGGGCGGGACCCTGGCGGAGGCCATCGAGAAGGTGGTGGGCCACGCGGTCAGCCTGACCTGCGCCGGACGGACCGACTCGGGGGTCCACGCGTGGGGCCAGGTGGTCCACGCCGACCTGGCGCCGGCGCGCGGGAGGCTCGACCTCGAGGCCCTCGTGCGATCGTGCAACGCCATGCTGGCCCCGGCCATCGTCGTCCGGGAGGCGGCGGTGGCTCCGGTTGGCTTCGACGCCCGCCGCTCGGCCGTCTCGCGCCGCTATCGCTACAGCGTGCTCAACTCGCCGACACCGGATCCCTTCCTCGCCACCACGGCCTGGCACGTCGAGGACCCCCTCGACCTTCGGGCCATGGAGCAGGCCAGCGATCCCCTGCTCGGAGAGCACGCCTTCTCGACCTTCTGCCGTCGCCCTCCCGACGGCGGCTCGCTGGTGCGGCGCGTCGTCGACGCCCGCTGGACCCGAGGCCACGGCGGCCTGGGCGAGGGCGACGTGCTGCGCTTCGAGATGGCGGCCACCGCGTTCTGCCACCAGATGGTCCGCTCTGTCGTCGGCACGCTGGTCGAGGTGGGACGTGGCCGCAAGCGGGCCGGCGACCTGTCCTGGGTGCTGCGGTCGGGTGATCGCGCCCTGGCCGGATCTCCGGCACCCCCGCACGGCCTGTGCCTGTGGGCGGTCACCTATCCGGAAGACGGCGCGTCACCGCGCTAGCTCGACGTTGAACCCCTGATCCCGCAGGGTGCGAACCACCTCGTGGCGGTGGGACGGATCGCGCGTTTCCACGGTCAGCAGGACCTCGACCTCGTCCACGCCGAGCTCGAGGCCGGCCCTGTGATGCTCGACCGACAGCACGTTGAGCCGCATCTTGGCCACTGCGTCGGTGAGGGCGGCCAGGGCGCCCGGCGGGTCGACATTGCCTCCCGACAGCACCGCCAGGGCGGGGCCCGTACCAGGCACCCGACCGGCGAGGATGGCCGCCAGGCCCACCGCCCCGGCCGGCTCGACAACGACCTTGGCCCGTTCCGCCAGCAGCAGCAGGGCCTGACTGATCTCTTCTTCGGTCACCGTGACCACGTCGTGCACGTAGGCCTGGGCGTGGGCGAGCGTCAGATCGGACACACAGCGCACGGCGATGCCGTCCGCCATCGTCGCCACGCTGTCGAGCGTCACGCACCGCCCGGCGTCGAGCGATGCCCGCATGGCCGCCGCCCCCGCGGCCTCGACGCCGACGACCTTCACCTCGGGCCGGGTGGTGGCCAGGGCCGTGGCCACGCCGGCGAGCAGCCCGCCGCCGCCCACGGGTACGGCCACCGCCGTGGCCCGTGGCGCCTGCTCGGCCAGCTCGAGGCCGACGGTGCCCTGCCCGGCCACGACCAGTGGGTCGTCGAACGGTGGCACCAGCACGGCACCGGTCCGGTCGGCGTGATCGCGAGCGGCGGCCATGGCGTCGTCGACGACGGCGCCCTCGAGCAGTACGGTCGCGCCGTAGGACCGTGTCGCCTCGACCTTGGGCAGGGCGGCGTTGGCGGGCATGAAGATGGTGGCCGGTAGGCCGGACAGACGGGCCGCCAGGGCCACGCCCTGGGCGTGGTTCCCGGCCGAGGCCGCAACCACCTCCGGTCTCCCCGAGCCCGCTTCCTCCAGGTGGGCCACGAAGTTGCGGGCCCCACGGATCTTGAACGAGCCGGTCCTCTGGAGCTGCTCGCCCTTGAGCAGGACGTCGCGTCCGGCCAGCCCCGAGAGCGAATGGGAATGGGTCACCGGCGTCACCCGCAGGACCGGCCCGATCGTCGCCCGGGCGTCCTCGATGTCGCGGAGGTCGATCACGCCGGCGTCAGCCTACTGCTCGTCGTCGAACCCCCGTTTGCCGGTCCCGGACCGGCGATCTATCCTTCTAGGTCGGCCCGGGCGCCGGATTGGCGCGGCCTGTGTCCCTGAAAGAGCTCTCTGTGCGTACGTTCTCTCCAAAGCCCAGCGACGTCGACCGCGCCTGGTACGTGGTCGATGCGGACGGCCTCGTGCTCGGGCGCATGTGCTCCGAGGTGGCGCGGGTCCTGCGGGGCAAGCACAAGCCCGTCTTCGCGCCGCACGTCGACATGGGTGACCACGTGGTCGTCGTCAACGCGGCCAAGGTCGTGATGACCGCCGACAAGGCCGACAAGAAGCTCTACTACCGCCACAGCGGCTACCCGGGGAGCCTGACGAGCCGTACCTACGCGGAGCTGTTGGCCACCCGGCCCGAGGAGACCGTTCGCCGGGCGGTGCGGGGGATGCTGCCCAAGGGTCCCCTCGGCCGACGCACGCTGAAGAAGCTCAAGGTCTACGCCGGCCCCGAACATCCGCACACCGCCCAGGACCCCCAGCCCCTGCCGCTGGAGGATGCGCGGTCCCACCCGGCCTGAGGAGCGCCAGCATGCCCCAACCCCTCATCAAGACCACAGGTCGCCGCAAAGCGGCGGTGGCGCGGGTTCGTTTCCGTTCCGGCGGCGGCACCATCACGATCAACCGGCGTCCCATCGAGGAGTACTTCCCGTCGGCGACCCATCGGATGATCGCCACCGAGCCGCTGCGACTGGCGACCGCCGTGGACTCCTACGACATCGAGGCGACCATCGGCGGCGGAGGTACGTCGGGCCAGGCCGGGGCCCTCCGCCTCGGGATCGCCCGAGGCCTGGCGGAGCTGGACAGTGACCTGCGTGTCCCCCTCAAGCGGGCGGGGTTCTTGACCCGCGACGCGAGGGAGAAGGAGAGCAAGAAGTACGGCCTCAAGAAGGCCCGCAAGGCGCCCCAGTACTCGAAGCGGTAGCGCCGCTTGAGCCTCAAGTTCGGCACCGACGGGCTCCGGGGCGTCGCCAACGACGAGCTCAGCCCCGAGCTCGTCCTCGCTCTCGGACGGGCGGCGGCTCGCGTCGTCCCTGGCCGGGAGTTCGTGGTGGGTCGGGACACGCGCGTATCGGGCCCCCTCCTGCAGGCGGCGCTGGCTGCCGGGCTCGCCAGTGAGGGTGTGAGCGTGGCCGACGCCGGTGTCATCCCCACCCCCGGCGTGGCGTGGCTCTCGGCGACGAGAGACACCCCGGCGGCCGTGATCTCGGCCTCGCACAATCCGTTTCCCGACAACGGCATCAAGCTCTTCGCCGCGGGCGGGGTCAAGCTGTCCGACCCGGTCGAACGGGCCCTGGAGGCTGAGCTCGGTCGTCTCGTCGGCGAGGGCGTCGGGTCGGCGATCGCCGCGTCCCAGTCGGCGGCCGGCGTCAAGCCGGTCGTGGGAGGCTCGGTGGGCAGCATCTACTCGGACCCAGCTGCGATCGACGCGTACGGCGACCACCTCGTCACCTGCCTGGAGGGCCGGCGGCTCGACGGCATCCGCTGCGTGCTGGACTGCGCCAGCGGCGCAGCGAGCCATGTCGCTCCGTCGGTCCTCGAGCGGCTGGGCGCCGTCGTGCAGGTGATGGCCGCCGCGCCCGACGGCACCAACATCAACGACGGCTGCGGCTCGACCCACCCCGAGGGGTTGCAGCGCGCCGTGGTCGAGGCGGGCGCCGACGTGGGGTTGGCCTTCGATGGCGACGCCGATCGCATGCTCGCCGTCGACCACACCGGAGCCCTGGTCGACGGTGACCACCTCATGGCCATGTTCGCCACTGATCTCCACGAACGCGGTCTGCTCGCCTCGGACACCGTGGTGGTGACCGTGATGACCAACCTCGGGATGCTGCAAGCCCTCCAAGCAAAAGGTATCCAGGTGCGTCAGACCAAGGTGGGCGACCGCCACGTGCTGGAGGCCATCGAGGAGGGTGGGTTCGTTCTCGGTGGCGAGCAGTCGGGGCACATCATCTTCCGTCGTCTCGCCACCACCGGCGACGGGATACTGACGGGGCTCCAGCTCCTCGACCTGCTTCGCCGTCGCGCCCGGCCGCTTGCTGCACTGGCGGCCGAGGCGATGACCCGCCTGCCGCAGGAGCTCGTCAGCCTGGCCGTCCCCGACCCCGGCCGGCTGGAGACGGCCGGCGCCGTCTGGGACGAGGTGGCGGCCGTCGAGGCCGAGCTGGGCCGCTCCGGCCGGGTGCTGCTCCGGGCCAGCGGCACCGGGCCCGTCGTGCGGGTCATGGTCGAGGCCCAGAGCCTCGAGGCGGCGCGCGCCGCCGCCGACCGCCTGTGCACCGCCGTTCGCCGCCACCTCGGAGACGGCTGAGGCGGGGGGCACGCAGGCGATCCGGCCCGGCGTCTCGGCCCGGTTCGTCGAAATCCGGGCCGACACGCCGACCGGATCAGCTTGTGGCATTGGCCGTTTCGTGCCGGGACTTTCGCCCCCGGCCGGGCCGCGTGGGGAACTACCCCTGTTCCACATCTGGTCGAAAGTGGGCGAGGCGGCTGCAGGCGCGGCGCCCCCTTTCGACAAGATGTGGAACCGAGCAAGTCTCCGGCCTCACCCCGTACGGGGCCAGAGGGAGCGACATCTCGGCCGGCCGCCATTTCGTAAGAACTGGCGGCCAGCGACGGGTGCCGCTCCCTCACCGAGCCTGGCGTCGCCGCTTTCGACGCAATGCGGAACAGAAGCAGTAGGCGAGGGCGCCGCCGGCGAGTCGCCTCCGCTGCCCACGACGGGTGACGGGACGCCGTAGCCTTGGGGCCATGTGCGGGATCATCGGCGCCACCGGCTCGGAGCCTGTCCTCCCTGTCCTCCTCGAGGGGCTGGCCCGCCTCGAGTACCGGGGCTACGACTCGGCCGGTGTCGCCCTCCTGGCCGACGACGGTGTGTGGCGACGCCGACGGGCGGGCGGCAACAAGAGCGTGGCCGAGCTGACCGAGGCGGTGGGCGACGCTCCGCCCGCGACGACGGGCATCGGCCACTCGCGGTGGGCGACCCATGGCGCCCCGACCGAGCCCAACGCCCACCCCCACACCGACGCCACCGGTCGTCTGGCTCTCGCCCACAACGGGATCATCGAGAACTACCGGGAGCTGGCCCGGACCCTGCCCCAGGGCGGCGACGAGGTCACCAGCGACACCGACACCGAGGTGCTGGCCCACCTGGTCGCCGCCCGCATGCACCACGGGCTGGGCCTGGCCGACGCCGTGCGGGCCGCCCTGGCCGAGGTCCAGGGCAAGTTCGCCCTCGCCGTCGTCCACGCCGACGAGCCCGGGCTCATCGTCGGTGCCCGCCGGGGCTCGCCGCTCATCGCCGGCCAGGCCGACGGCACCGGGCTGCTCGCCTCCGACATCCCCGCCATCCACGGCCGGGCCGACCAGTTCTTCGTGATCGACAACGACAGGGTCGTGGAGGTGCGACCCGGCAGCGTCCGCATCACCGACCTGTCGGGCCGCGAGGTGGAGCTGGTCGGGCGGGAGGTCGGCTGGGACCTCGAGGCGGCCGAGAAGGGTGGATACCCGGACTTCATGCTCAAGGAGATCCACGAGCAGCCGGCCGCCGTGCGCGACACGCTGCTGGGCCGCATCGTGGCCGGGCGGCTGGTGCTCGACCAGATGCGGCTGTCGGACGACGACGTGCGTCAGGTCGACAAGGTCTTCGTCGTTGCGACCGGCTCGAGCTACCACGCCGGGATGGTGGGCCGGCTGTCCATCGAGCACTTCGCCCAGCTGCCCACCGAGCTCGAGATCGCCAGCGAGTTCCGCTACCGCGACCCCGTGCTCGATTCCTCCAGCCTCGTCGTGGCCATCAGCCAGTCGGGCGAGACGCTGGACACGATGGAAGCGGTGGCCCACACCAAGGCCATGAGCAAGGCCCGGGTGCTGGCGGTCACCATCGTGGTCGACTCCTCGCTCGGTCGGGACGCCGACGCCACGCTCTACACCCGGGCGGGGCCGGAGGTCGCGGTGGCGTCGACCAAGTGCCACGTCGCCCAGCTGGTGGCCATGCACGTCCTGGCCCTGTACCTGGCCCAGGTGCGCGGCAAGTACTACCCCGAGGAGGTGGCCCACCAGCTGGCGTGCCTGCAGCGCCTCCCCGACCGCGTCCAAGCTGCCATCGACACCGCCCCGGCCGTGACCGAGGTGGCCCGGCGGGTCGAAGGGGCCCGCGACTTCTTCTTCATCGGGCGGGGCGTCGGCAACGCCATGGCCTTGGAGGGTGCGCTCAAGCTCAAGGAGATCAGCTACCTCCGGGCCGAGGGCTATCCGGCCGGTGAGCTCAAGCACGGCCCGATCGCTCTCATCGAACCCGGCGTGGTGGTGGTGGCGATCGCCACCCGCAGCCGGCTGCGGGACAAGCTGCTGGCCAACATGCAGGAGGTCAAGGCCCGAGGCGCGGTCGTCGTCGCACTGGTCGACGACGAGGACGCCGACGACGCCCACGTGCGAGCGCTCTCGGACCACGTGCTGTCGGTTCCGGACGCGGGTCACGAGCTGTTCCAGCCGGTGGTCGACGTGGTGCCCCTCCAGCTGTTCGCCTACGCCCTGGCCATCGCGCGGGGCAACGACGTCGACCGTCCACGCAACCTGGCCAAGACCGTCACCGTCGAGTGACGGCGGCGATCGATGGTGTGGGGATCGGCATCGACGCCGTCGAGGTGCCGAGGTTCCGTCGGGTGCTCGCCCGTCGGCCCGGTCTACGGGAGCGCCTGTTCACCGGCGGCGAGCTCGCCTACGCGGCCCGTTTCGCCGACCCGGCCCCGAGGTTGGCGGCGCGCTTCGCGGTCAAGGAAGCGACCATGAAGTCCCTCGGCGTGGGACTCGGTGCCTTCCGCTTCCACGACGTCGAGGTCGTGCGCCAACCCGGGGGGGCGCCGGGTCTCTCCGTCGGCGGCCGGGCGTCGGAGCTGGCGGGGCGACTGGACGTGACGGACTGGCGGGTGTCGATCACCCACACCGACCTGATGGCCGAGGCCGTCGTGCTGGCTCTCGGGGGCAGACGATGAGGCCCGTCGTCACCGTCGAGGAGATGAAGGTCGTCGACGCCGAGGCCCAGCAGCACGTGAGCCTGGACGCGCTCGTCGCCCGGGCAGGAGCGGCGGTGGCCCGGTCCGTGCTCCGCCAGTTGGGCGGCGCCTACGGGCGTCGGGTCGTGGTGGTGGCCGGCAAGGGCCACAACGGCGACGACGGCAGGGTGGCGGCGTCCCGGCTCCGGCGTCGCGGCGTCGGAGTCAGCGTCGTCGACGCGGCGGCAGCCGACGAGCGGCTGCCGGCCTGCGACATCGTCGTGGATGCCGCCTATGGCACGGGCTTTCGAGGCGAGTACCGGGAGCCGGAGGTCCCGGAGCACGCCCGCGTCGTGGCGATCGACATTCCGTCGGGCGTCAACGGCGACACCGGCGAAGCGGCCACCGGGGCGGTGCGCGCCGATGTCACCGTGACCTTCGCCGCCCTCAAGCCCGGACTGCTGTTCGCTGAGGGGCCCCTTCGCTCCGGATCGGTCGAGGTCGTCGACATCGGGCTCGACGTCAGCGGCGCCGGCGCCCATCTGGTGGAGGATGCCGACGTCACCGACCTGCTGCCCAGGCGCCCTCGGGACACCCACAAGTGGGAGACCGCGGTCTACGTGGCCGCCGGTTCGCCCGGGATGATGGGATCGGCCACCTTCTGCTCGTTGGCAGCGATGCGGGCGGGGGCGGGGATGGTGCAGCTGGGCGTGCCCGGAGCCGGCCCCCGCGACCTCCCCAGCAGCGAGGTCGTCGCCCACGGGCTGCCTGCGGAGCGGTGGGACATCGATGTGCTCGGTGTCGTCGGACGCTGCCGCGCCCTCGTCCTGGGGCCGGGCCTCGGACGCTCGGACGCCGCTGCGGCCGTCGTGCGCCGGCTGGTCGCAGAGTGCCCGGTGCCCGTCCTCGTCGACGCCGACGGTCTCAACGTCCTCGGCGAGGCACGGGAGGTCGCCCAGCTCACCGCCCGCCGGTCGACGCCGGTGGTCCTCACCCCGCACGACGGCGAGTTCGCCCGCCTGGCGGGCTCCGCTCCCGGCCCCGACCGGCTGGCGTCGGCCCGCGACCTGGCCCGGCGGTCCGGCGCCGTCGTCCTCCTCAAGGGCTCGACGACCGTCGTGGCCGCGCCCGACGGCCGGTCGCTCCTGTCGAGCTCGGGCTCGCAGCGACTGGCGACCGCCGGGACGGGCGACGTCCTCTCCGGGGTCATCGGTGCCTTCCTGGCGCGTGGCTTGCACCCCATGGAGGCAGCCGCCCTCGGCGCCCACGCCCACGGTCGAGCCGCAGGGCTCGGGTTGCCCGAGGGTCTGCTCGCCGGGGACCTGGTCGGGCTCCTACCGCGCTGGCTGTCCGGGGTGATGGCCCGATGAAGGCGCGGTGGGTCGCCCTGGGGGTCGGCGCCGCCGTCGGTGTCGGGTCCGTCGTCCAGCGCCAGCTCGTCCGACGAGAGCGGGCGCGGATCGAGCCGGGAGGCGAGGGCGATTTCGTCCCCCCGGTGACCGAGCGGACGATCGAGACCGACGACGGTGCCGCCATCCACGTCGTCGAGCGGGGCGAGGGACCGACGATCGTGCTGTTGCACGGGATCACCCTGGCTGCCGCCATCTGGGGCAACCAGTTGCGCGACCTGGCGGCGACGCATCGGGTGATCGCCATCGACCAGCGCGGCCACGGCCGCTCCCGGCCGGGACGGGAGCCGGCGGACCTCGCCCGCCTGGGGACCGATCTCCTCGCCGTCCTCGAGGCCCTGGACGTCCACGACGCCGTCCTGGTCGGCCACTCGATGGGGGGCATGGTCGTGCTGCGCCTGCTGGCCGATCGCCCGGATGCCCTCGCCGAGCGGGTGGTCGGGCTGGGCCTGGTGGCCACCTCGGGCGGCCCGCTCTCGAAGCTGCCGTACTGGGAGCTCCTGGCCCGGACGCTGGCCCGCCTCGTCGCCCTGCGGCTGCACCGGTTGGACGGGGTCGGGCGGGGGCTGCTGCCGCCCGGTGATCTGGCCTACCTGATCGCCCGGCGCTCGTTCGGAGCCGCCCCGCGGCCGGCCGACGTCGAGCTGACCAGATCCATCATCGACGACACCTCGGTGGCGGTCGTGGCCGAGCTCCTGGGCGACGTGATGACGGTGGACCTGTCCGGCCGCCTCGGCGCCGCCGACCTGCCGGCCCTGGTCGTCGTCGGCTCGAAGGACCGGCTGACCCCGCCCTGGCACGCCCGGGGGCTGGCCGCCGCGCTGCCCAGCGCCGAGCTGCTCGTCCTGCCGGGGTGCGGGCACATGGTCATGCTGGAGCGACCGGGCGAGCTCGCCGCCGCCCTCGAGCGGTTCGCTGGCCCGACCCTGCGGCGGGAGGCCACGAGCGCATGAGGCCGTGATCACCGAGCTGCCCGGTGTGCGGGTCGGCCACTGGACCGATCCGGCGGCCCGAACGGGCTGCACCGTCGTCCTCCTTCCCCGCCGGACGGTGGCCTCGGGAGAGGTCCGCGGCGGTGCGCCCGGAACCAGGGAATGGGATCTGCTGGCCCCGGAGCGGATGGCGCCCCACGTCGACGCCGTGGTGCTGAGCGGTGGGTCGGCCTTCGGCCTTGCCGCCTGCGACGGCGTGGCGAGGTGGTGTGAGGAGCGGGGCATCGGCCTGGAGACGCCCGCCGGCTGCGTGCCCATCGTGGTGGGCGCGGTCCTCTTCGATCTCGGTGTCGGTGATCCGTCCGTCCGGCCGGGCCCCGAGGCCGGCTACGCCGCGGCCGACGCCGCGACGGGCGGTGCCGTGGCGATCGGGACGGTGGGAGCAGGCACCGGTGCGACGGTCGGCAAGTGGAGGGGCGCTGACGCCGCCCAGCCGGCGGGGATCGGCACGGCCAGCGAGCGGCAGGACGGGTTGATCGTCTCGGCGCTCATGGCCGTCAATGCCTTCGGTGACGTGGTCGAGGCGTCCGGCGCCGGCGGGCGCCCGCGCCCGGCGCCCGGACCGGACGCCCGCTGGCCCGAAGCCGGGGCGACGTTCGGAGCCTTGGAGAGCACCACCATCGGGATGGTGGTGACCAACGCCGCCCTGACCAAGGCGGGTTGCTTCCTCGTGGCCCAGTCGGGGCACGACGGCCTGGCCCGCGCCATCGAGCCGGCCCACACGACCGTGGACGGCGACGCCATCGTGGCCGCCGCCCTGGGGGAGGTGGAGGCGCCGGTCGATCTCGTGCGCTTCCTCGCGGCGCGGGCGGTCGCCGAGGCCGTGCGCTCGACGGCTGGGCCGCCGGCCACCGGGTCGTGACCGGTCGAGCTGCCCAGCGCTTTCGGCCACCCCTGCGATTACCATGCTGGTGTGGCGACGCTCGTCGAGCTCGAGCGGGAAGCACACGTCTGCGTCCGCTGCCCGCTGTCGGCAGGCCGCACGAACGTGGTCTTCGGCGTGGGTGATCCCAACGCCTCGCTCATGCTCGTCGGCGAGGGGCCAGGCCGGGACGAGGACCTCGCAGGAGAGCCGTTCGTGGGGCGGTCGGGCCAGCTCCTCGACCGCCTGCTGCGCCAGGAGGTCGGCCTGGAGCGACGGCAGGTCTACATCGCCAACGTCGTCAAGTGCCGGCCGCCGGGCAATCGCGATCCCCGGCCGGAGGAGATCGCGTCGTGCCGTCCGTACCTCGAGGCCCAGATCGGCATGGTGGGACCCGACGTCCTGGTGACCCTGGGCAACTTCGCCAGCCGCCTGCTGCTCGACACGTCCGAAGGCATCCGTCGACTGCGGGGACGGACGTACCGCTTCGGCGAGCGGAGCCTCGTGCCCACCTACCATCCGGCTGCCGCGTTGCGGGGCGGGGGCGGCGAGGTCCTGGCCGAGATGCGCGCCGACCTCGTGCGGGCCAAGCGGGCGCTGGCGGCGGCGGGCGTCCCCGCGTGATGTACTCGCTGCGGACCGACTCCGTCGAAGGGACGCGTTCCGTCGCTGCCGCGATCGCCGAGCTCGCCTGTCCGGGCGACGTGGTGCTTCTTGCCGGTGAGCTCGGTGCCGGCAAGACCGCGTTCGCGCAAGGCTTCGACCTACGAGGGGCGGCTCACCCTGGTCCACGCCGACGTGTACCGCCTCGACCATCTGCAGGAGGTCGTCGACCTGGCTCTGCCCGAGCTGCTCGACGAGGGCGCCGTGGCGCTGGTCGAGTGGGGCGACGTCGCCGCCGCCGCTCTGGCCCCCGACTTCCTCGAGGTGTGCCTGGAGCTGGGAGCGGGCGACGATGATCGGACGCTCACGCTGCGAGCGGTGGGTGGTCGCTGGTCGGCGCGGCTCCGTTCCCTGGCCGTGGCCGTCGACCGCTGGCTGGTCGACCGGGGACCGGACCCCGAAGCGAGCCCGGGGGACCTGCGGTGATCATCCTCGGCATCGAGACCGCCACGCAGCACGTCGGGGTCGCCCTGGGGGGCCAGGAGGGTGTGATCGCGTCCTTCGGGGTGGCCCGTGGGCGCCGGCACGCCGAGACGCTCGCCCCCGCCATCGACTTCGTCTGCCGCCAGGCCCAGGTGGACATGGGCGAGGTGGGCATCGTGGCCGTCGACATCGGGCCCGGCCTCTTCACCGGCCTGCGGGTGGGCGTGGCGGCGGCCAAGGCGACGGCCCAGGCCCTCCGGCTGCCGATGATCGGGCTGTCCAGCCTCGACCTGCTCGCCTTCCCGCTGCGGCACACCCGCCGGCTCATCGCCGCCGTCATCGACGCTCGCCGGGGCGAGGTCTACAGCGCCCTGTACCGCCAGGTCCAGGGCGGGGTGCAGCGCCTGTCCGACTACCGGCTCCAGCCGCCCGCCGAGCTGGCCTGCGAGCTCGAAGCCAGCGGCGACGAGTGCCTCGTCGTGGGCGACGGGGCGGTCCGCTACGCCGACGTGCTGGCGGCCGACAGCCGTGTCGAGCTGGGAGGGCTCGGCTACGCCTACCCGCTGGCGTCGGCACTGGTCGAGCTGTCGCAGCCGCGAGCCCTCCGCGAGGAGTTCGTCCAGCCGCGCGATCTGCAGGTGCTCTACCTTCGCAAGTCCGACGCCGAGATCAACTGGGACCAGCGCCGGGCCGCAGGCGACGGGGCCCCTGTCGGGGGGCGAGGCTGACCGTGGCCGCTGCTCGCGTACCCGAAGAAGACGCCCCGCGGACGCTCGTCTCGCCACGTCGCGGCGGGGTGCCCGAGGTGCAGATCCTGGCCATGCGCCGCCGGCATCTCCGCTCGGTGCTGCGCATCGAGGCCCAGGTCTATCCACGGCCCTGGTCGCTCAGCCTGTTCATGAGCGAGCTCGCCCTGCGGTCGACCCGCGCCTACCACGTCGCCCGGGCCCAGGGCACGGTGGTCGGCTACTCGGGCCTGATGTTCAGCGGCGCCGACGCCCACGTGACCACCATCGCCGTCGACCCCGCCTGGCAGCGGCACAAGGTCGGCACCCGGCTCATGCTCAACATGGCCTGGCTGGCCCGGCGTCGAGGTGCTCTACTACCGGTTCGGGTTCCAGCCCGCTGGCATCCGCAAGAACTACTACACCGAGACCAACGAGGACGCCCTGGTCATGTGGGTCGACGACATCGACACCGACGACTACGCCGCTCGGCTCGACGCCCTGGAGGCGCGGCTGGAGTCGACGGTGGGCCGCGACCGGCGCCGGTGACCCGATGAACGGGCCGGGCCGCATCCTCGGCATCGAGACCTCCTGCGACGAGACGGCGGCAGCGGTGGTCGTCGAGGGCAACCGGGTGCTCTCGTCGGTGGTCAGCAGCCAGGTGGACATCCACGCCCGCTACGGCGGCGTCGTGCCGGAGATCGCCGGGCGGGCCCACGTCGACCTCCTGACGCCGGTGGTCGCCGAGGCCCTGGTCGAGGCCGGCCTCGACGCACGGGGCGCAGACGGTGACGGTGCCCCCGGAGTGGCCGCCGTGGCGGCCACGGTCGGCCCCGGCCTGATCGGCTCGCTCCTCGTCGGGGTGAGCGCGGCCAAGTCGCTGGCGCTGGTGTGGGACGTGCCCTTCGTGGCCGTGAACCACCTCGAGGCCCACCTGTACGGGGCCTTCCTGGAGGAGCCCGACCTGGAGCTGCCCCTGGTCGTGCTGCTGGTCTCCGGGGGCCACACGCTCCTGGTCGCCATGGAGGATCACGGCCGCTACCGGCTGCTGGGTCAGACCATCGACGACGCCGCCGGGGAGGCCTTCGACAAGGTGGCGCGCTTCCTCGGCCTGGGCTACCCGGGTGGTCCCGCCATCGACCGGCAGGCGTCCGACGGGCGCGGTGACGCCATCGCCTTCCCACGTGCGCTGTCCGACGAGGGCCTGGACTTTTCGTTCAGCGGGCTCAAGACGGCGGTGATCACCCACGTGCGCAAGCACCCCGAGGTTTCGATCGCCGACGTCGCCGCCTCCTTCCAGGAGGCCGTGGTGGACGTGCTCGTCTCCAAGGCCCGGCGGGCGGCGACCGCCGTCGGCGCCCGGGGGCTGTGCCTGGCCGGTGGGGTGGCGGCCAACTCGGTCCTCCGGGAGCGGATCCTCGACGCCTGTGCCGCCGACGGCCTCCGGGCCTTCGTCCCCAGCCGGTCGATGTGCACCGACAACGCGGCCATGGTCGCGGCCGCCGGGTGGTGGCGGCTGCGCAGCGACGGCCCCAGCCCCCTCGACACCGGGGCCGATCCTGGCCTGCGCCTGGCCGGGGCCCGCTGAGCCGCCGCCGGCCCCGCGGGCGGAGGTGCGGGGTTGCGTGCCGACGGGCCCGTCGCTAGGGTTAGCACTCGACATCTGAGAGTGCTAAGCAGCACGGAAGCCAACACCCGTGCCAAAGGGAGGCCTGCGGAGATGAACCTTCAGCCCCTCGACGACAGGATCGTCGTGCGTCCCAGCGAGTCGGAGGAGACCACGGCGTCCGGCCTGGTCATTCCCGACACCGCCAAAGAGAAGCCCCAGCAGGGCGAGGTACTGGCCGTGGGCCCCGGCCGGCGGGCGGAGAACACTGGCGAGCTCATCCCTCTCGAGGTCGCCGTGGGCGACACCGTCGTGTACTCGAAGTACGGCGGCACCGAGATCACCATCGAGGGCGAGGACCTGCTGATCCTCACCGGCCGTGACGTCCTGGCCAAGGTGGCCAAGAAGGGCAAGAAGTAATGCCGAAGATCCTCAAGTTCGACGAGAACGCCCGGCGCGGCCTCGAGGCGGGCGTCAACAGGCTCGCCGACTCCGTCAAGGTCACGCTCGGCCCCAAGGGCCGCAACGTCGTCCTCGAGAAGAAGTTCGGCGCGCCCACCATCACCAACGACGGCGTCACGATCGCCCGTGAGGTGGAGCTGGAGGACGCCTTCGAGAACATGGGCGCCCAGCTGGTCAAGGAGGTCGCCACCAAGACCAACGACGTGGCCGGCGACGGCACGACCACGGCGACGGTGCTGGCCCAGGCGCTGGTGCGGGAGGGCCTGCGCAACGTGGCCGCCGGTGCCAGCCCGGCCGCCCTCAAGCGGGGCATCGACACGGCCGTGGCCGCCGCGGTCGACTCCATCCTCGAGCAGGCCAAGGAGATCGACGACCGCAGCGAGATCGCCCAGGTGGCTGCCATCTCGGCCGCCGACACCTCGATCGGCGAGGTCCTGGCCGACGCCATCGACCGGGTGGGCAAGGACGGCACGGTGACGGTCGAGGAGTCGAACACCTTCGGCCTGGAGCTGGACTTCACCGAGGGCATGCAGTTCGACAAGGGCTTCCTGTCGCCGTACTTCGTGACCGACCCGGAGCGCCAGGAGGCCGTGCTCGACGACCCGCTGCTCCTGATCACCAACCAGAAGATCAGCGCCGTCCACGACCTCGTCCCGGTCCTGGAGAAGGTCATGCAGGGCGGCAAGCCGCTGCTCATCATCGCCGAGGACGTCGAGGGCGAGGCGCTGGCCACCCTCGTGGTCAACAAGATCCGGGGCACGTTCAACTCGGTGTCGGTCAAGGCGCCGGGGTTCGGCGAGCGCCGCAAGGCCATGCTCGAGGACATGGCCGTACTCACCGGTGCCCAGGTCATCTCCGAGGAGATCGGCCTCAAGCTGGAGAACGCGACCCTCGACCTGCTGGGTCAGGCCCGCCGCGTCATCGTGACCAAGGACGACACCACGATCATCGAGGGCACCGGCAGCCAGGACGACATCAAGGGCCGCATCGCCCAGATCAAGCGGGAGATCGACGACACCGACTCCGACTGGGACAGGGAGAAGCTCCAGGAGCGCCTGGCCAAGCTGGCCGGGGGCGTCGCCGTGGTGAAGGTGGGCGCCGCCACCGAGGTGGAGCTCAAGGAGAAGAAGCACCGCATCGAGGATGCGCTCTCGGCGACCCGGGCGGCCATCGAGGAAGGCGTGGTGGCCGGTGGGGGTACCGCCCTCATGACGAGGCCACCGGGGCCGACATAGTCCGCAAGGCCCTGGAGGAGCCCACGCGCTGGATCGCCGCCAACGCCGGGTTCGAGGGCGCCGTGGTCGTGCGCCAGGTCGAGGCCGAGAGTGGCACGACCGGCCTCAACGCCATCAGCGGTGCCTTCGAGGATCTCCTCAAGGCCGGGGTCATCGACCCGGCCAAGGTGACCCGCTCGGCCCTGCAGAACGCCGCTTCCATCGCCGGCCTGCTCCTCACGACCGAGGTGCTGGTGGCCGACAAGCCCGAGAAGGGCCCCGACCCCGCCGCGGCCGCTGCTGCCGCCGCCGGCGGTGGCATGGGCGGCATGGGAGGTATGGGCGGCATGGGCGGGATGATGTGACCCCTGCGGTACCCGCGTAGCCGACGGCCGGGCCCGAGGGCCCGGCCGTCTGCATGCCACCGCTAGATTCTGCCGACATGGACCCCCGGCCGCCGCCCGATCCCGCCAAGCTCCTGGGCTTCTGGATGGAGTGGGAGCGGGCCGAGACACCGCCGGGCCGGGTCATGAGCAACCTCAAGACCGGGGGCCTGCGCGAGCTGCTGGAGGCGCTGGTCGAGGGCCGCCCGGTGGCGAGCTAGCCGAAGGGTGCCCGGCCAGCAGCTGATTCCCCGTCCCGCCGGAGCCCGCCCGGGCGCGCCGCCGCCGTGGGCGGACCTCGGCCCTGATGCCACCAGGGGCGTCACCATGGAGCGGGTGCGGGCGTCGCTCGAGCTCCAGGGTCCGGCCACGTCCGAGCCCGTCACGGGGCTGGAGGTGGCGTCGGCCAGGGAGGCCGGGGTCCTGGTGCCGCTGTTCGAGGAGGCGCGTGAGGCGCGGGTCGTCCTCACCCGGCGCGCCGCCCACCTCCGGTCGCACACCGGCGAGGTCGCCTTCCCGGGTGGGCGGCTGGAGCCGGGAGAGGAGCCCGTCGCCGGTGCGCTCCGGGAGGCCCACGAGGAGGTCGGGCTCGATCCCGCCGAGGTGGAGATCCTCGGGTCGCTCGCCCCGCTGCAGACCGTGTCGAGCGGATCGAGGATCACCCCCTTCGTCGGGGCGCTCGGGCGGCGACCCCCCCTCGCCCCCAACCCCGCCGAGGTGGCCCGCATCTTCGACGTCAGCCTGGCCGAGCTGGTCTCCGACGGCGTGTACCGCGAGGAGCGCTGGGACCTGCCCGGGCTCGAGGACCGGCCCATGCACTTCTTCGAGCTCGCCGACGAGACGGTGTGGGGCGCCACGGCCCGCATCCTCATGGAGCTCCTGGAGCTGGTGGTCGGCGCGGCCTGAGGCCGGGCAGGCCCGGCCGAGCCGCCCGGGAAGATCGGCGTGCGGAGCCGCCTGGTCGGGACTTCACCGCTGTAATCTTGAGGCTTCCCTGAGTCGTGAGGAGCGCAGATGGCTGAGGTCGAGATCGGCATCGGCAAGTCGGGTCGGCGGGCGTACGGGTTCGACGACATCGCCATCGTCCCCAGCCGGCGGACCCGCGACCCCGAGGACGTGGACATCTCCTGGGAGATCGACGCCTACCGGTTCGAGCTCCCCCTGATGGCCGCGGCAATGGACGGCGTCACGAGCCCGGCCATCGCCGTCCAGGTGGGCCAGCTGGGCGGGACCGGCGTGCTCAACCTCGAGGGCCTGTGGACCCGCTACGAGGACCCCGAGCCGCTGTTCGAGGAGATCTCCCGCCTCGACGACGACAAGGCCACGGCCCGCATGCAGCAGATCTACACCGAGCCCATCAAGCCCGAGCTGGTCACCGAGCGCATCCGGGAGATCAAGAGCGCCGGGGTCGTCTCCTGCGCGGCGGTGACCCCGCAGCGGACGCGGAGCCTGGCGCCGGCCATCCTGGAGGCCGAGCTCGACCTGCTCGTGATCCAGGGGACGGTCGTGTCGGCCGAGCACGTGTCCAAGACCACCGAGCCGCTCAACCTCAAGCGCTTCATCCGCGAGTTCGAGATCCCCGTGATCGTCGGGGGCTGTGCGTCCTACCAGGCGGCCCTGCACCTGATGCGCACCGGCGCCGTGGGGATCCTGGTGGGTGTGGGGCCGGGCAACGCCTGCACCAGTCGCGGCGTGCTGGGCGTGGGCGTCCCTCAGGCCACGGCCATCGCCGACGGTGCCGGGGCGCGCATCCGCCACCTCGACGAGACCGGCGTGTACTGCCACGTCATCGCCGACGGCGGCATGAGCCGCGGCGGCGACGTGGCCAAGGCGATCGCCTGCGGGGCCGACGCCGTGATGCTCGGCTCGCCCCTCGCCGCCGCCAACGAGGCGCCCGGCCGCGGCTACCACTGGGGCATGGCCACGTTCCACCCCTCCTTGCCGCGGGGTGCCCGGATCCGCACCGGCGTGCGTGGGACGCTGAGCGAGATCCTCCAGGGGCCCGCGCACGAGAACGACGGCCGCTTCAACCTCTTCGGCGCCCTGCGCACCTCGATGGCGACCACCGGCTACGAGACGGTCAAGGAGTTCCAGAAGGCCGAGGTCATGGTGGCACCGGCGCTGCAGACCGAGGGCAAGGCGGCCCAGCGGTCCCAGGGCGTCGGCATGGGGCACCCTTGAGCTCGACGGGTCCCCTCGCGGGTGACCCGGCTTTCGACACGGTCCTGGTCGTCGACTTCGGGGCCCAGTACGCCCAGCTCATCGCCCGCCGCGTGCGCGAGGCCCACGTCTACTCGGAGATCGTTCCCCACACCATGCCCGTGGCGGAGATGCTGGCCCGCCGACCGAAGGCCATCATCCTCTCGGGCGGTCCCAAGTCCGTGCACGTCGAATCCGCGCCGGCCATCGATCCCGAGGTCTACGACTCCGGGGTACCGGTCCTCGGGATCTGCTACGGCGCCCAGCTGCTGGCCCACCAGCTCGGGGGCTCGGTCGCCCGAACGGGCCGGGGCGAGTACGGGCGCACGCCTCTGACGTTGCTGGCGTCGTCGCTGCTCTTCGCCGATCAGCCCGACACCCAGGACGTGTGGATGAGCCACTTCGATGCCATAGCGACCACGCCGGACGGCTTCGTCGCCACGGCGCGCGCTCCCGATGCCCCCGTGGCTGCTTTCGAGCATCGGGGCCGCCGGCTCTACGGCGTCCAGTTCCACCCCGAGGTCGTCCACACCGCTCGGGGTCAGGAGATCCTCAAGCGGTTCCTGTACGACGTCTGCGGCTGCCGTCCCAACTGGACCCGCACGTCGATCATCGAGGCCTCGGTGCAGGCCATCCAGGCCCAGGTCGGGTCCGACCGCGTGCTGTGCGCCCTCTCGGGAGGGGTGGACTCGAGCGTCGCCGCCGCCCTGGTCCACAAGGCCATCGGCTCCCAGCTGACCTGTGTGTACGTCGACACCGGCCTCATGCGGGCGGGCGAGGCTGAGCAGGTGGAGGACACGTTCCGGGGCCAGTTCCAGATCGACCTGGTGCGGGCCAAGGCGGGCGACCGGTTCCTCGAGGCGCTGCACGAGGTCGTGGAGCCCGAGGAGAAGCGCAAGGCCATCGGGGCCACGTTCATCAGGGTCTTCGAGGAGGTGGCCGCCGACGTCGACAACGCCCGCTTCCTCGTCCAGGGAACGCTGTACCCCGACGTCATCGAGTCCGGGACCGAGGACGCGGCGAGGATCAAGTCGCATCACAACGTGGGCGGCCTTCCCGCCGAGATGAACCTCGAGCTGATCGAACCCCTTCGCTCCCTGTTCAAGGACGAGGTGCGGGCCGTGGGCGAGGAGCTCGGGCTGCCCGAGGAGATCGTGTGGCGTCAGCCCTTCCCCGGTCCGGGGCTGGCGGTGCGGATCGTCGGCGCCGTGACCCCCGAGCGCCTCGAGCTGCTGCGGGCCGCCGACGCCATCGTCCTCGAGGAGGTGAAACGGGCCGGCCTGTACCGCAGCCTGTGGCAGAGCTTCGCCGTGCTGCCGGCCGTCCACACGGTCGGTGTGATGGGCGACGAGCGGACCTACGCCTACCCGGTGGTCATCCGCGCCGTCACCTCGGATGACGCCATGACCGCGGACTGGGCCCGGCTGCCCTACGACCTCCTCGAGCGGCTCTCGAGCCGCATCATCGGTGAGGTCGCCGGGGTCAACCGGGTGGCCTTCGACGTCACGTCCAAGCCTCCCGGCACCATCGAGTGGGAGTGACCACCGGTATGGTGGCCACGAGATGAGCGAGTCGGCCAGGGCCGGGGCGGATCGGCCGGGGGAGGACGAGCTGCTGGCCGGGCTCAACCCGGCCCAGCGTCGCGCCGTGCTGCACGGCGACGGTCCGTTGCTGGTGGTCGCCGGCGCCGGCTCGGGCAAGACCCGGGTGCTCACCCGACGCATCGCCCACCTGATCGCGGCGCGCGACGTGTCGCCGTTCCGGTTGCTCGCCATCACCTTCACCAACAAGGCGGCCGACGAGATGCGCCAGCGGGTCGCCGCCCTCGTCGGCCCCGTGGCCGAGCGGATGTGGGTGTCGACGTTCCACTCGGCGTGCGTGCGGATCCTGCGCCGCCACGCCGACAAGCTCGGCTACCGGTCGTCGTTCACGATCTATGACGAGGCGGACGCCGTGCGGCTCACCGGCTACGTGCTGCGCGACCTCGACCTCGACCCCAAGCGCTTTCCTCCGCGAGCCGTGCACGCCGCCATCAGCAACGCCAAGAACGAGCTGGTCGACTTCGAGACCTACTCGGCCCGGGCGATGAACGTCAAGGAAGAGCGGATCGCCGAGGTCTACCGCGACTATCAGCAGCGGCTCCTGGCCGCCAGCGCCATGGACTTCGACGATCTGCTCATGGTCACGGTCAACCTGTTCCAGAGCCACCCCGAGGTGATCGAGGAGTACCAGCGCCGGTTCGCCCACATCCTCGTGGACGAGTACCAGGACATCAACCGCGCCCAGAACGAGCTGATCCTGCTGTTGGGCCAGGGCCACGGCAACGTCTTCGTGGTGGGGGACACCGACCAGAGCATCTACCGCTTCCGGGGGGCGGACATCCGCAACATCCTGGAGTTCGAGAAGGCCTTCCCGGACGCCACGGTCGTGCTGCTGGAGGAGAACTACCGCTCCACACAGACCATTCTCGACGCGGCCAACGCCGTCATCTCCAACAACATGATGCGCAAGCCCAAGGTCCTGCGGACTGAGCGGCTGGGCGGCGAGCGGATCTCCTACTACCAGGCCGAGGACGAGCGGGACGAAGCCTTCTGGGTGGCCGAGGAGATGGCGCGTCTGCACCGCAGCGGGCGGTGCCGGTGGGGCGACGTCGCCGTGTTCTACCGCACCAACGCCCAGAGCCGGGTGGTCGAGGAGGAGCTCGTCCGCCGGAACGTCCCCTACGTCGTCGTCGGCGGGCCACGCTTCTACGACCGGCGCGAGGTCAAGGACGTGCTCGCCTACCTGCGCGTCCTGGTGAACCCCGACGACGAGGTCTCCTTCCGGCGCATCGTCAACGTCCCCCGCCGCGGGGTGGGGGACACGAGCGTCCGGCGCATCGAGGCGTGGGCCTCGGCCCACGGAACGACCTTTGGCGCCGCCCTCGCCGAGGCCGACCGGGCCGGTGTCGCGGGGAAGGCGGCCGCCGGGGTCCGCAGCCTGCTCCAGCTGCTCGAGCGCTTGCGCAGCGGGGCCGATGGTGACGTCTCCAGCACCAACCCGGCTGTCGTGCTCGAGGCCGTGCTGGAGCTCACCGGCTACCGGGCCGACCTGGAGGCCGAGCACAGCCTCGAAGCGACCGGGAGGCTCGAGAACCTGGCCGAGCTGGTCGGCGTGGCCAGCGAGCACGAGGAGCTCGCCGCCTTCCTCGAGGCCGTGGCGCTGGTCAACGACGCCGACGATCTTGACGACGACGACTCGCGGGTCGCCCTGATGACCCTGCACACGGCCAAGGGCCTCGAGTTCCCGGCGGTGTTCATGGTCGGCATGGAGGAGGGCGTGTTCCCGCACATGCGGGCCCTGGGCGAGCCGGACGAGCTCGAGGAAGAACGCCGGCTGTGCTACGTCGGCATGACCCGGGCCCGCGAGTACCTCCACCTGTCCCACGCCACCTGCCGGGGACTGTGGGGCTCGGTCCAGTGGAACCCGCCCAGCCGCTTCCTCAAGGAGGTCCCCGAGATGCTGCTCCGGGCGGCGGGGAACGGCGCCCCGACGAGCTCGAGCAACGGCGCCGGCCGTTCGGGCACCAGGGGCCGCGACGCCCTCGTCGAGGAGGCCCGCCGGGCGGGGCGTACCAGCCCGGCGCGGACGACGGGCGCCGAGCGGCTGGGCCTGAAGGTCGGCGACGACGTCGTGCACGGCAAGTGGGGAGAGGGCGTCGTCCTCGAGCTGCGCGGCACCGGAGACAAGTCGGAGGCCACGATCCGGTTCCCGGGCATCGGCGAGAAGCAGCTGCTGCTGGCCTGGGCCCCGCTCAAGCGGGCCTGACGCTTCTCAGCCCCCGCACCGGCCTGCCGTAGTATTCCCTCCGATGAACAGGCCCTACCGCGTCATCGTGGCCAAGCCTGGCCTCGACGGGCACGACCGGGGGGCCAAGGTGATCGCTCGTGCGCTGCGCGACGCCGGGTTCGAGGTCATCTACACCGGCCTGCACCAGACGCCGGACCAGGTCGTCCAGGCCGTGATCCAGGAGGACGCCGACGCCGTCGGGCTCTCCCTGCTCTCGGGCGCCCACCTGACCCTCGTGCCCAAGATCATGGAGGCCCTCAGGTCCCACGGTGCCGACGACGTGCTCGTGGTGTGCGGGGGGATCATCCCCGAGGCCGACATCCCCAAGCTGAAGGAGATCGGCGTGGCCCAGGTCTTCACCCCCGGTGCGCCGCTGCCTGCCATCTCCGAGTGGCTGGCCGGCGAGCTCGACCGGCGGGAGGCCGCAGCCGAGAGCAGCCAGACCTAGACCAGACGAGAGAGGCAGCCAGGTGGACCTGTTCGAGTACCAGGGCAAGCAGTACTTCGCCCGCTACGGGATCCCGGTGTCACCGGGTGGCGTGGCCGACACGGCCGACGAGGCCGTCGCCGAGGCCGACCGGGCCGGCTACCCCGTCGTGGTGAAGGCGCAGGTCCAGGTGGGCGGTCGAGGCAAGGCCGGCGGCATCAAGCTGGCGGGCGACGCCGCCGAGGTCCGGCGCCACGCCGAGGCCATCCTCGGGATGGACATCAAGGGCCACGTCGTGCGCCGGCTGTGGATCGAGCACGCGTCGGACATCGCCAGGGAGTACTACGCCAGCTTCACGCTCGATCGTTCGGCGAAGCTGCACCTTGGCATGGTGTCGAGCCGGGGTGGGGTCGACATCGAGCAGGTGGCGGCCGAGGAGCCGGACGCGATCGCCCGGCACCACATCGATCCCGTCGAAGGGCTCACGGCCGAGGCTGCGGCCAGCCTGGTTGGCCGGGCCGGGCTGGACAAGGAGGCGAGAGAGGGCGCCATCGAGCTGTTGGTCAAGCTCTACCGCTGCTTCGTCGAGGGCGATGCGGAGCTGGTGGAGGTCAACCCGATGATCCTCACCCCCGACGGCCGGGTCCACGCTCTGGACGCCAAGGTGACCCTCGACGAGAGCGCAGCCTTCCGCCATCCGGAGTGGGCCGAGCTCACCAACTTCCAGGACCTCGACGACCGGGAACGTCTGGCTCGAGAGAAGGGGCTCAACTACATCGGGCTGTCAGGCACAGTGGGCATCATCGCCAACGGCGCCGGGCTGGCCATGAGCACGCTCGACGTGGTGAACCAGGTCGGCGGGTCGGCCGCCAACTTCCTGGACGTCGGCGGCGGTGCGAACGCCGATGTCATGGCCAACGCCCTGGAGGTCATCAACACCGACGACAACGTCCGCTCCATCCTCGTCAACATCTTCGGCGGTATCACCCGCGTCGACGAGGTGGCCAAGGGCATCGTCGAGGCCCTGGGCCGGGTGAAGCTGCGGGCGCCGATCGCCATGCGTCTCGACGGCACCAACGTCGCCGAGGGCCGGGCCCTGCTCGCCGATCACCAGTCCGATCGCCTGATCTCGTTGCCGACCATGCTGGAGGCCGCCCGCAAGGCAGTGGAGCTGGCCGGGGGCGCGGGGGGGACGAGGTGAGCATCTTCGTCGACGAGCACACCAAGGTCGCCATCCAAGGACTGACCGGCGGCCAGGGCCGCTTCCACGGGCTGCGCAACCGCGACTACGGCACCAAGGTGGTCGCCGGTGTCACCCCGGGCAAGGGCGGCCAGGACGTCGAGGGCATACCGGTCTTCGACACCGTGGCCGAGGCGGTGGCGGCGACCGGGGCCAACGCCTCCTTCGTCTCGGTGCCGCCCAGAGCCGCGCCCGCGGCGACGCTCGAGGCGGCGGCCGCAGGCATTCCCTTCATCGTCTGCATCACCGAGTTCATCCCCGCCCAGGACGAGGCGCTGCTCTACAACCAGCTGCGGCGGGACCACCCCGCGTCCCGGCTGCTCGGACCCAACTGCCCCGGCATCATCTCGCCCGGGAAGTGCAACATCGGCATCACGTCGGGCGACATCGCCCTGCCCGGCGGGCCGGTCGGGATCGTCAGCCGGTCGGGGACGCTCACCTACCAGGCGCTCAACGAGCTGTCCCTGCAGGGCGTCGGCCAGACCACCTGCGTGGGTATCGGCGGGGATCCCGTACCCGGCACCGGGTTCATCGACTGCCTTGCCGCGTTCGAAGCCGATCCGGAGACCCGTGCGGTGATGATGATCGGCGAGATCGGCGGCACCGAGGAGGAGCGGGCGGCCGAGTTCATGGCCAAGGACATGAGCAAGCCGGTCGTCGCCTATATCGCCGGCGTCACGGCCCCGTCGGGCAAGCGCATGGGACACGCGGGTGCGATCATCTCCGGCTCGTCGGGTACGGCCAGGGCCAAGATGGACGCCCTCGATGCGGCCGGAGCGATCGTGGCCCAGAACCCCACCGAGGCCGGCGAGCTCATGGTCGAGGTGGTGCACAAGCTCGCCTGACGCCGAGCCGGATCACCCGCGCGGGCCGGCCGGGTTGAGCCAATGACCGGCCGGAACGGGCCGCGCTGGTAGCGTGCGAGGGGTGCGAGTCGGGGTGCTGGCGTCGGGGAGCGGGACCAACCTCGAGGCCATCCTCGAGGCGGACGTGCCCGTGGCCGTGGTCGTGGTGGACCGGCCGTGCCGGGCCCTCGAGGTGGCGACGAACGCCGGGGTGCCGGCCCAGCTCGTCGAGCGCACCAGCTTCGGCAAGGACTTCGACCGCGTCGCCTACACCGAGCAGGTCGTCGACGTGCTGCGCGCCCATGGCGTCGAGCTGGTCGTGATGGCGGGATTCGGCACCATCCTGGACAAGCCGGTGCACGACGCCTACCCCGGCCAGATCCTCAACACCCACCCGGCCCTGTTGCCCGCCTTCCGCGGGTGGCACGCGGTCGAGGAGGCCCTCGCCGCCGGGGTCAAGGTCACCGGGTGCACGGTGCACGTGGCCACGCTCGAGGTCGACGACGGGCCGATCCTCGCCCAGGAGGCCGTGCCCGTGCTGCCCGGAGACACCGTGGACTCTCTGCACGAGCGGATCAAGGACGTCGAGCGCCGGCTCTACCCCGCCACCATCGCCGAGGTGATCGCGACGAAGGGGATTCCGACCACATGAGGGCCCTGCTGTCGGTGTACGACAAGACCGGTCTGACGGCGTTCGCGCGTGGCCTGTCCGAGCTGGGATGGGAGCTCGTGGCGAGTGGGGGCACCGCCTCCGCCCTGGACGACCTGGGCATCCCCGCCACGCCGGTGGAGGCGGTGACCGGTGCTCCGGAGATGCTCGACGGGCGGGTGAAGACCCTGCACCCGGGCATCCACGGCGCCATCCTGGCCGACCGACGCAACCCCGCCCACGTCGCCGACCTGGACCGGCGGGGCATCACGCCCGTCGACCTGGTGGTGTGCAACCTCTACCCGTTCCGCTCCCGCCCCGGGATCGAGACGATCGACATCGGTGGACCGAGCATGGTCCGCGCCGCGGCCAAGAACCACGACCACGTGGGCGTGATCGTGGACCCCGCCGACTACGGACCCGTGCTCGACGAGCTCCGCCGGGACGGCGCCTTGTCGGACGACACGCGTCGTCGCCTTGCCCGCGCCGCCTTTGCCCACACTGCTGCCTACGACGCCGCCATCGTCGGGTGGCTCGACGACGGAGGCGCCGGCGGTCCTGCCCACAAGCTGCCGCCGACTCTCCACCTGGCCCTGGAGCGCGTGCAGGATCTCCGCTACGGGGAGAACCCGCACCAGGAGGGGGCGCGCTACCGCGACGTCGGCGGCCGAGGGTGGTGGGACGCCGCCGTCCAGCACAGCGGGAAGATGCTCTCCTACCTCAACCTGTTCGACGCCGAGGCCGCCTGGCAGCTGGTGCACCAGCTGGGAGGCACGCCCGCCGTCGCCATCATGAAGCACGCCAACCCCTGCGGAGCGGCCGTGGCGGAGGACATCGCCGGCGCCTACCGGCGGGCCTTCGAGTGCGACCCGATGTCGGCCTTCGGGGGGATCGTGGCGCTGAACCGTCCCGTCGGCGAGGAGCTGGCGGCCGAGATCGTGGCCAACCCGATGGCCGACGTCATGGTGGCGCCCGGCTACACCTCTGCCGCCCTCGAGCTCTTCGTGGCCAAGCGCAAGAACATGCGGGTGTTGGAGGCGCCACCGCCGGGACCCCACGTCAGGGAGCTGCGCCGGCTCGACGGGGGGTACCTGGTGCAGGAGGCGGACCACTTTCCCGCCGGCCGGGACGCCTGGCGGGTCGTGACGAAGGTCGCCCCCACCGAGGCCCAGTGGGGTGACCTGGAGCTGGCCTGGCGGATCTGCGCCTTCACCTCGTCCAACGCCATCGTGCTCGTCGCCGGGGGGCAGGCCGTCGGTGTCGGCGCCGGCCAGCAGAACCGGGTGGAGCCGGGCCAGATCGCGGTGCGGAAGGCCGCCGGCCGGGCCCACGGGGGCGCGGCG
>VAWP01000043.1 GCA_005888295.1 Actinomycetota bacterium | reverse complement strand
CAGCTCCAGAACGACACCGAGCTCGCCTTGGCGGCATCAGCGGCGTTGATGAAGCCGAGCACCTGGTCGCGCGCCGGATCCGGGGCCGGCGGCGCGGCCGGCGGGGTTGGCGTCGGGCTCTGGTCAACGGCGACGAGCGGCTTGCCGAGAGGAGCCAACGCGCCCATGGCCGCGGCCAGGTCCTCGTGACCACCGCCCGCTGACGGGTCCATGACCGCCACGGCGTCGAACGGCGCGACCACCTGCGCGTACGGGTAGCCGGCGACGGCCGGCGGTGCCGGGACGGCGGCGACGAGCGGAAGGTCGGAACCGACCGCTGTCCTGAGACCGGTGCCGTAGGCCTGCGCGGCCGCCGGGTCGACATTGCTGCCGGGCGGTGTCTCCAGGTCGGCGACGAGGCCGTCGATCCGATCCTGGTCCGGAGTGGTGTAGGTGACCTCCGAGACCGCGCGCGCGATGTCGGCTTGCGGGTTGGTGAGGCTGGGCAGGTCGGCGCCGTAGACCCGAATGTTGGCGGCGTGGGCCATGGGCAGGAACGCGTCGAGGAAGCCCTGCTGGTTGAAGGCGCCGTTGCTCGACCCCAGCAGCACCACGACGTAGGTCAAGCCGGCGGCCTGGGCTTTGGTCACCATGGCATCGATGGCCGGGACGTCGGCCCCGTTCGTCGTCGGGGCGTACTTCTGTCCGATGAACCCCGAGAAGTCGCCCGTACCCCACGGGGAAGCGGCCACCGCGCGCGCCACGCCCTGGACGTCGTTTCCCTTCTTCAAGGCGGCGATGACCCCGCGGTACTGGCCGTTCTTGAGCGTCTGGGCGGTCGCTCGGATGGCGGTCTTCCAGTCCGGATAGGTCTTGACCCCGACCGAGTTCCACGTGGTGGACCCGGGCGCGGCCTGGGTCGTGTTGAGCGGGTTCACGTGGACGAAGCCACCCTCGGCCTGTTGCCAGGCATCGAGCGCCTGGACGTTGGGGCCGGTGTTCGGCAGGCCGAGGGCAGCAAGGAGTGCTCTCGAGAAGTCCGACGGCGTGCGGATCGTGGTGTCAGACGGTCCCGGTTGTTGCGGGGGCGCCCATATCCACATGCCCTTGCCGACCGGCGCAGGCCCTCGCAGTGCGGGGACGGCGGGCCCCGATTGGGGCGGTGCCGCCTCGCCGGCCCCCAGCGGAGCCGGGAGGGATCCAGGGCCAGCTGCGGGACGAGAACCAGGGTTGCTCGTGGCGGGCAAGCCGGACGCCGGTGGACTGGCAGCACTCTGCGGCGGTTGACCCTGGGCCGCGGGAGGAGGCGGGGGCGGCGGGTTGTGGTGCGGCTGGGTGGTCGTCGTCGTGCCCGGGATCGTCAGGGGCACCGATGGAGGCGGCGGGGTTGTCAGCGAGGAGGAGTTCACCGGCGCCTGCACCAGCGCCAGCGGGGCAATGACGGGAAGGGACACGGTACCGCTGGCTCCGAACGCGGCCACCAGGGCAGCTGCGAGCGTGGCCGCGCCGCCCAGCAACAGGCGCGACGGCCGGCGGCGCCGGGCTGCCGGCCCCAGCCTGGCACCCAGGCCCTCTCCGACTGAGCGGAGTATCCGCCTCGAGCGGGTCTCTTCCCGATGGATCACGATCCGCCTTGTTCGACGGGCGCACCCCCACCGCGATGGCGGTGGAGTGCGCCAGTTCGTGCTGCGAAGGATTCGCGTCGATGCTTCTTCGCCGAACCGAACCGGCTCTCCTGCCTTTTTGCCGTTCTTGGGCCCTATGCGTTCGGGGCGGATACCCGTAAACGAGGTTCACTGAACCGGGCATACCGGGCACGACTGCAAGTGGTCGCTCGGGGACGGAACACGACCTTGATGGCGTGTGAGCTGCCCCGGTCGATCGCCGTCTCCACGAGCAGACCATCGACGACGTCGCCCTGCGCTACTCCGGTATGGACATGACGCCATACCGCCGCTGAGCCTGTTTCAGGCGGGTGAGCTCGTCAGTGCGGGAGCCAGCTCTCTCCACGCCTGGCGTGGGAACGGGCCCTCGTCACTGAGCACCTGGATGCACACGTGGTCCGCACCGGCGTCGCGGTGCTGCCGAACCCGCGCTGCGATGGCGGCGTCGTCGCCCCAGGCGACCAGGGCATCGACGAGCCGGTCGCTGCCGGCTCCGGCGAAATCGGCATCGGTGAACCCGAGGCGGCGCAGGTTGTTCGTGTAGTTGGGCAGCCCCATGTAGGTGGCAAGGTGGTCGCGCCCGAGCTTGCGGGCGCGCTCGGGATCGGTGGTCACGGCGACGGCCTGCTCGGGCAGTACGAGCTTGGTCGGGCCCACCGCCTCGCGGGCCACGGCCGTGTGCTCGGGGGTGACGTTGTAGGGATGGACGCCGGCCGCACGGTCCCGACCCAGCTGGAGCATCTTGGGCCCGAGCGCCGCCAAGACCCGGCTCGACGTCGCAAGCGGCGTCGCTGCCGAGTCGAGCCCGTCGAGGAACGCCGCCATGGCGGCGAGCGGCCTGCGGTATCGGCCGGGTTCGCCCGCGTCGATCAGTGGTCGGTGACTGACACCGATCCCGACGAGGAACCGGTCTCCGTGCGCCGTCGTGATGCGACGGTGGGCGTCCGCAGTCTCCTCGGGCGAGTGCATCCAGAGGTTGAGGATGCCGGTGGCGATGGTCGCTGTCCTCGTCGCCGCCATCAGACTCTCGACCACGCTGAACACGTCGCCTCCGATGTCGGGGACCCACAAGGCCGAGTAGCCGAGCTCATCGAGCTCGGCCGAAGCCTCGGCGGCCTCGGCCCGATCCCCGTACCGCAGCCCGGCGCTCCATATCCCCGTTCCCGTGATCTGGGTCATCGGCGCATCATGGCGCAGCCAGGAGGCGGTGGCGACTCCGTGCAACGCCCAACCCGCTCACCGTTGGCGGCCGGCGTGGCCACGAGGGTCGCACGCCCCGTGTGATCTAATGCTCCTTCGACGCTCGGGCGACGGAGGGCTCAGTTGCGGTCGGGAGGCTTGCTCGAAGACCACGGGGTGCTGGTGACCGGCGGAGGCACGGGCATCGGCAGGGCCTGTGCCGCCGAGGCGGCGCGCCAGGGAGCCAAGGTGATGATCTGCGGGCGGACCCGGTCGCGGCTGGAGGAGGCGGCATCCTCGCTCGCCGAAGCAGGGACCGAGATCGAGGTCACCACGGCCGATGTCACGGTCGAGACCGACGTTGTCGCGGCCGTGGACGCGACCGTGACGTGGGCGGGCAATCTCAAGGGCGTGGTAGCGAACGCCGGCGGGGGCGGGATGCTCGCCCCCTACCACCTCCAGGACGTCGCCGAGTTCCGTCGCGTGCTCGACCTCAACGTGGTCGGGACCATGCTCTGCGTGAAGCACGCCGCGCCCAGGCTCGTGGCTGCGGGCGGAGGCAGCTTCGTCGGGATGTCCTCGATCGCGGCGACCGCCCCCCATCCCGTGTTCGGTGCGTACCCGGTCTCCAAGGCGGCCATCGACTCCATGATGCGCAACGCAGCCGACGAGTACGGCCCTGCCGGCGTGCGGTTCAACTCGGTGCAGCCCGGCTTCGTCACCACCGAGCTCATGGAGGGGATCCCCCGCGATAGCTCGGTGTTCGAGAGCTATGTCGCCAACACGCCGCTCGGGGGCGTCTCGGCGCCCGAGGACGTGGCGTCGGTCGTCGCCTTTCTGCTCGGTCCCGCCTCGGCGCGCATCACGGGCCAGGCGGTGGCAGTCGACGGAGGCCACAACCTGCGCTCAGGGCCCGACTTCCGGCCCTTCACCGGTCTCAGCCCGGACCAGCTCGTCGCCCGGGCGACGGTGGAGTAGATGCCCGCCGGGCGGCCGACCGGCCCGTTGTCAGGCGTGAAGGTCGTGGAGCTGGGCGTGTGGGTGGCCGGACCCGCGGCCGGCGGGATCCTCGCCGACTGGGGCGCCGACGTGGTCAAGATCGAGCCGCCTCGGGGCGATCCCGCTCGCACCTTCCGTCGCATGCTGGGAGGCCAGCTCCCGACCAATCCGGTGTTCGAGCTGGACAACCGCTCGAAGCGGAGCATCGCCGTCGACCTCTCCACCGAGCAGGGACGGCAGGTGGCTCTGGCCCTGATCGACGGCGCCGACGTTTTCCTCACCAACATCCGCATCGCCGCCCTGGAGCGGGTCGGCCTCGGCGAGTCGGCGCTGCGGGCCCGCAACCCCCGCCTGGTGTACGCCATCGTCACCGGCTACGGCCTGGACGGCCCCGACGCCGACAAGCCGGCCTACGACATCGCCGCCTACTGGGCCCGCAGCGGGTTGGCCGCCGCCCTGACCCCGCCCGGCGCGCAACTTCCCTTCCAGCGCGGCGGTATGGGTGACCACTCGATCGGCATGACCGCGGCCGGGATGGTGAGCGCGGCGCTCTTCGCCCGGGAGCGGACGGGCCGAGGCGACCTCGTTTCGTCCTCGTTGCTGCGTCAGGGCGCGTACACCATCGGGTTCGACGTGAACATCTCCCTCATGTGGGGCGTGCCCGTTCGGGTCGGCACCCGCGACACCATGGGCAACCCGACGGTGAACAACTACACCGCCGCCGACGGCCGGCGCTTCTGGATCGTCGGGCTGGAGGGCGAACGCCACTGGCCGCCGCTGGCTCGGGCGGTCGGCCATCCCGAGTGGCTGACCGACGCGCGCTTCGCCACCCCGGCCGACCGGTTCCGGAATGCTCCTGCCCTGATCGCCGAGCTCGACGAGGTCTTCGCCACCCGCACCCTGGCCGAGTGGGCCGAGGTCTTCGCCACGGAGCCGGAGTTCTTCTGGGCTCCGGTGCAGACGATCGACGAGCTCGTCGGCGATCCGCAGTTCGCGGCCGGCGGAGGGCTGGTGGAGGTCCCAGACGAGATGGGCAGCATGACGATGCTGGCCACACCGGCCGACTTCCGCGAGCATCCCGCCGGTCCGCGGTTCCGGGCGCCTCGCCTCGGTGAGCACACTGTCGAGGTGCTCGGCGAGCTCGGCTACGGCTCAGACCGGATCGTTGACCTCCAGGCCGCCGAGGTCGTGTTCACCGAGGAGACCGCCTCGGGTCCCGGCTGAGGTCGTCCGCTCGATGGAGCTACGCCGGGGGGCCGCTCGCCAGCGTCACCGTGCTGGTATGGGACTGTCCGGACGAGTCGACCCAGCCGAGCTGGACCTTGTCACCAGGGTGGTACTGGACCATCGTCGAGCTCAAGGTCGACGGCGAGTCGATGGTCGTCCCGTTGAGCGAGGTGATCACGTCTCCTGCGCTGAGGCCGGCCTGGGCGGCGGGACCGCCGCTCACCACGCCGGCGAGGGGCGCACCCGAGGCGCTCGAGCTCGAGCTACCGAACCCGGCGTCACCGCTGCCCAGTCCTCTCGACGACCCCTGGCTGCCACTGGTGCTGATCTCCGCCCCGAGAAAGGCGGCGGGACCGACGTGGACGACCGATGAGCCGTGACCGGCCTCGATGGCCTTGGCCGTGGCAAGGGCCTGGTTGATCGGGACGGCAAAGCCCTGGTTCTCCGACGACGTGAGCGCGGACCCCTGCGAGGACGCCGCTGTGTCAATGCCGATGACCTGGCCCGAGGCATTGACCAACGACCCTCCCGAGTCCCCGGGCTGGATGTTGGCGTTGACCTCGATCAGCCCCGACAGCTGCTCGCTCGTGCCGCCCAGCTCGTCGCCGGCGGTGATCGACTGGTTGAGCGCGGTGATCGATCCGCCCGCGCTGGTGGGCGTGCCGCCGCTACCTCCGGCGTTGCCGACGGCCACGACCGGGTCGCCCACGGCGGTCTTGGAGGAGTCGCCGAGCTTGGCGGTCTGCAACCCTGATGCTCCCTGCAGTTGCAGCACGGCGAGATCGTGGGACGGGTCGTAGCCGACGACGCTGGCGTCGTAGGTCTTGCCGTTGCCGACGTCGGTGACGCTGATCTTGGTCGCCCCGTTGATGACGTGGTTGTTGGTCAGGACCTCGCCGTTGGAGCTCAACACGATGCCCGTTCCCGCGCCCTGGCTGCTCTGGTAGCCGAAGTTCGAGTTGACGTCGACCAGGCCGGGGGAGACCTTCGCCGCTATCCCCTGCACATTCGAGGGCCCGCTGCTGGCACCGGAACCGCCGCTGGACGACCCGCCCGACCCGAACGGCGACTGGCCGCCATAGGATCCGTACCCTCCGGGGTTGCCGAGCGACGCCGTGCTACCGCGGGCAGCCGACGGGGACGCCCAGACGGCCTGGTTGATGCCGACGCCGACCCCGGTCGCGGCCACCACAGCCGCAGCACCGATCGCGGCCGGCAGCCGCCAACGAGGGCGCCGCGATCGCGCGTCGTTACCCTCGACGCCCAAGTCGCCCAGGGCGGAGCTGGTCCACGTGTCGTCACGCGGCGCAGACGCCGCCTGCTCGCTGTCCGCGGCCGAGCTCTCGCGATCCTCGTGGCTGTTGCTCATGGCTCCTCCGGTACGTCGGCTTTTCGTCCTTCATCTGCTTCCAACGTCCGGTTCCTCAGAGCCACCTGAGAGTCAGCCGAGAACCTCCTACGTCTTTATCATTGTCGAAGGCACCGAACCCGCGAGGTGCGCGAATGGTCTCAAACGACGAAACGGGACCACGGTTCTTGCGGGCCCTTGCCAAGCTCTGGCCGGAGGGGAGAGTCGACGACCAGTTGAGGTCGGCCACGGCGCCGATGGAGGATCTCTTCGGGCACCGACTGCGGGTCAGCGTCGCGGTGTTTGCTGTGTCTCCGGAACGAGCACCTGACAGCGGGTTGACCAGTTCTCGCTTCTCCACGACTTGCGCCCTAGCCAAGGCGGTGTCCAACGGATGATCGTCCCTGAGAACCGTGCCGCTAGCGCCGAGCACTGAGCCCGAGGGCCCGAAGGAAACTCGCTGTGGCCCGGTTGGTCTGTCGGTAGACGTACCGGCGGGCCACCCGGTGGCCGTAGGCGCTCGGACCGTTCTCCGCTGCCTCGAGGTCCCCCAGTTCACGAGCCGCTCGGTAGAGTTGACTCCGAATACTCTTGCGTCGTGGCATCGTTGCCTCCGGTCGTGAAGAGTCGTGGTGCGGTTACGTTGAAGCCGCCGCAGCGCCTCGCTGGTCAGGAGGCCACGCCGGAGGTGCGGGGTGTCTGCCCTTGCGGCGATGAATCTCGCGCTTCCACGGCGGCCCGAAGCCTGCCGAAGATGCCCGCGGCAGACTGTCGTGATGGTTGAACGCGGTGGAAAGAAGCGGGTCAGCGTGGTGCTCTTCGACCGGTTCGAGCTGCTCGACGTATTTGGACCCTTGGAACTGCTCGCCAACCTGTCCGACCGGTTCGGGATCAATCTCCTCGCACCTGAAGCAGGGCCGGTGCGAAGCGCGCAGGGGCCGAAGGTCCTAGCCGAACGCTCCTACGAAGACGCTCCTGATCCCGAAATCGTGCTGGTACCCGGCGGCATCGGGACTCGAACGTTGGTCAAGGACCATGGGTTTCGCGACTGGTTGAACAGTTGGGCTGGGAGGGCGGAGATCCTCGCCTCGGTGTGCACTGGCTCCGGGGTCCTCGCCTCGGCGGGGCTCCTGGACGGCTACCGCGCGACATCCAACAAGCGCGCCTTCGCCTGGGCCCGCGAACAAGGTCCGAGAGTGGAATGGGTCGCCCAGGCGCGCTGGGTCGAGGACCGGAATCGGTGGACCTCGTCCGGCGTGGCGGCAGGCATGGACATGACCCTTGCCCTGATGGCGAAGCTGCACACGGAGGACGTCGCGGCTGCAGTCGCCGATGGCGTTGAGCTCGACTGGCACCGAGATCCCACCTGGGACCCGTTCGCTGTCAAGAACGGTCTGATCGCGGAATAAGGGCGCACCGCCGGCACCATGGTCGGGGATCGAGAAGTGTCAAGGCCCGCGAGGCGAGAAGCCAGGAATGCCCTGACCAGGAGCGAAGCCTCTGAAGACTGTGGAGACGGTGGGACTCGAACCCACGACCCCCTGCTTGCAAAGCAGGTGCTCTGACCGGACTGAGCTACGTCCCCTGGTGCTCACACCGCGCTCGCAGGGTACTAACTCTGGCCGTCCAAGAAATCTCAAAAACCCTCGGACCGCTGCTACCGCCAGCGCTCGTCCGAGCCTATCTGCGCAGCCCGCCATCGGACGACCTCATGCTGAGACCCGAGCGTGACAGCGAGGTACAGCAGCATGCTCGACAAGCCCGCACCACTCAGCTACCTGACTCGATCCGGCGTGCATGAAGAAACACCTCGACGGCTCCTCGAGACCCGGGGATGGGCGAAGTCACCTCGTCGAGGACCACCCACTCGCTGGCGACGATGCCCTTGGTCGCGGTGGCAGCCGCCTCGGCGATGTCCTCCGGGCGAGCGGCGAGGGTCGGTGCCCGGAGCTCGTAGGTCGGCTTCACCAACGCGACCAGTTGGGCGTCGCCAGCGAGTGCCAATCGGTCGAGCTGGCGTACGGCGTTGGCAACGGCCAGGTAGGACAGGTCCATGGTCACCAGGTCGACGCACTCGGGGACCACGCGGTCATCGAGTCGCGCGAGGTTCGTCCCCTCGAGGTTGACGACGCGGGGATGCGCACGAAGGGCGCCCCTCAGCTGGCCCACGCCGACGTCGACGGCGTAGACCCGAGCCGCGCCGGCATCGAGGAGGGCCCGAGTAAAGCCGCCTGCCGCCGCGCCCACGTCGACCACGACCATGCCGGACACCTGGATGGCAAAGGCGCCGAGGGCGTGCCGGAGCTTGAGGGTGCCGCGCAGCGGTCTGGTCCGGACCAGCTGGAGACGGGCGTCGGAGCGAACCTGGGCCCTCGGGTTGAGCACCGGAGCTCCGTCGACCAGCACATGGCCGTCTCGCACGAGCGTGGTCGGGTCGTCGATGCCGGGGTATCGGCGACGCAGCAGGCCTGTGAGCGCGACGAACGTGGCGCGCGATCGGGGGCACACGGTGGATCTCCTCTCGCTCGGACCGGGTGGGGACCGAGCGGGCGAGGAGGCCCACGGGCGCGGCCGCGAAGGCCGCTCGAGCACTGAGGCGCGCACCACGGGGTGCCGAAAGCGGCACCGGCGCCGTCAGAAGGGGTGAGTCAGAGCTACCGGAACGGCATGACCCCTCCAGGTTCGTCGGGACCAACCGAACCAGTCAAGGGACAGATCGGCCACTCGACGGCCTCGGTCCGGCTGGCGGGACCGGTCGGGTCGACCCCGTCAGCGACCGCGCACGCTGTTCTGGAACTGTGTCTGGCACACGTCGCGGGCCTGCTGCGTGTGGGCGTTCCGCAGGCACTGGGTGTAGGTGTCGATCTGCTGGCGGTGGGTGAAGATGAACGACCCGAGGATGGCCAGGAGCACGACCGAGACGAGCAAGCCGATGCCACCGGTGATCGCGCCGGCCACGGCCTGGCCCCGGTTCGTGGCCTCGCCGCGCCCCACCCGCCGGACCCCGATGATCCCGAAGACCACGGCAAGGATCCCGACGATCACGCCGCCGGGCGGGAACAGCAACATGAACACCAGGCTGAGAACCCCCAGCACGAGCGCCGCCACGCCCAGCCCGTTGCGCACGATCCCGGGCGGAGCCGCAGGCACCTCGGGCTGAGCCGGCTGCATCCCGCCGGGTTCCTCAGGGGGGACGGACGTCACAGCTCCCTCGACCTCCCGGCAGCTGCCAAGTCGCCATCTTGGAGCAAGCCTCCCGCCCCGGCAAGCAACGGAACCCTCGCCACAGCACCTCCACAGCCCCTCAGCCGGTCGAGGAGCCAGTCCCCTCGAAGACGGCGGCCCGCACACCCCGGTCCGCCAGCTGGCGCAAGAACGGCAGGGCATCGGGCACCAGCTCGGCCAGGCCGGCCGCGCCCGTCCGCGCCAGTCGGGACTCCACGGCCCAGATGGCGGCGACAGCAGCGACCGTGCCGGCGGCGGCCGCCGGACGGTCGACCACGCCCAGGACGACGACGTCGCTGGCCCTCCCCCGCCGCCCTCGTACCTCGACCCGGATCCCACCGATGGGTCCCTCGGGCTGTGGCGAACGAGGGCGCGGCAGCACCGACGTCACCCGCTCCCTCGGAGACGCTGCGACGCGAGTCGTCACCCGATCGACGCCCGGAAAGGCCGGAGCCAGGAGCAACGTGTCCCCCGATCCGGCCCGATAGCAGTCCCGACCCCGCAGCGGGTCGGGGAACCAGCACAGCTCCCGACCGGAACCCCCTCGCCGCCGCACCCAGGTCCCGTCACGCCAGTCGACGCACGAGCGGAGGAGCGCCCGCCGGTGCTGGCGAGCGCAGGCGGGCCCCCCACTTCCGACCCTCGCCACGTGGATCTCCTCGACGGCGTCGAAGGTGGCCCCAGCGTGACGGCCCAGCAGGCACGACAGTCCAGGCGAGAAGCCGGCCCCCACCACCACGTGGCGCGACCGCTCACGGGCCTCGGAGTCGAGCTCCAGCAGGGGCCTGACGTCCCACTCCTGCCCACCCACCGACACCACGTGCACCCCTCGCTCGAGGGCGGTCTCGGCCAGCGCTCGCACCTCTCGGGGCCCGGCGAGGACGACGACGTCGCAACCCGTCATCAGATCCTCCGACCACGGTTGCCACTCGGCACCGGGGCCGATGCTCTCGACCAGCGCCCGAGCCCGAGCCTCGACCTGGTCGACGACCACGAGAGAGGCGTCGATGTCCCTCGACGAGAGCTGCCGTGCCGCACGAGCTCCCACCGCCCCAGCGCCGAGCACGAGGGCGCGCACTACCGGAGGTCGGGGCCGGAGAGCTCCCGCCATCCTCCGGGTCGCGGCGGGTCACCACCCGAGCCCCGGAGGCGCAGCAGCCCGGCGATCAGGCCGGCAGCGCCGAGGGCCACAAGCGTTCGGCGGAGAGCTCGCATGGTGGAGCCAGCTGGAGTCGAACCAGCGACCTCGGCACCAGCATCGAGCACCGAGGACCCGGGGGCCCCTGGACTGTCACGGACTCTACCGGCACGCAATACAGGAGGCGAGCCAGCGGGCCGAGACCACAAAGCTTCGTCGCCGTAACCTCACCGCCCTCGTCTCACCACGTGACGCGGCCACCGGTCAAGCGATGGGCAGGCGGCAGCACAAGGACGAGTCATCCTCGTGGCGCTCGACTACGATCACGCGTTCTCACGGGAGCGCAGATGACACAGGTCACCGTCACCAAGGCGAGGTCCGCCGACCGGGAACGGCTGGCAACGACGTTCGCCGACGCCTTCGCCGAGGATCCCATCTTCGCCTGGCTGCTGGCTGGAAAGCCGAACACCGAGCGGCGCCTCGAGCGGTTCTTCCGGGCCCTCCTCCGCGACGAGCTGCGCCAGCCCGACCACGAGATCTACGTGGCTGACGACGGGTCCGGCGGGGCGATCTGGAAGGGCATCGACCGATGGAAGACGCCGATCTCCTCGATCGTGCGCCAGATGCCGGGGGCGACGCTGGCCTTTGGCGTCCGCAACCGGCGACCGCTGCAGATCCTGGGCGTGATGGAGAAGGTGCACCCTCGCGAGCCGCACTACTACCTGGAGACCCTCGGGACGAGAAAGGCGGTCCAGGGCAAGGGTCTCGGGTCGGCGGTCATGTCGCCGATGCTCGAGCGCTGTGACCGCGAGGGAGTGCCGGCCTACCTGGAGTCGTCGAACCCACGGAACATCCCGTTCTACGCCCGACACGGGTTCGAGGTCCGTGACCCGGTCCCCCTGCCGCCTGGGGCCCCGGTTCTCACGCCCATGTGGCGTGAGCCGCGCACACCATAGGCGGTGGACGTCCGCGTCGAGGCTGTGCCGGCGTCCATCACGTTTCCGCTGCGGCAACAGGTGCTCCGCACCCATCAGGCGCCCGGGCAGCTCGCCCTACCGGGTGATGACGACCCCGACACCTGCCACGTCGCCGCCCTGACACCAGCCGGGGAGGTCGTGGGCACCGCAAACGTTCGGCGTCAGGCCCCGCCCTGGGAGCCAGGTGCCGACGACACATGGCGGCTGCGCGGTATGGCGACGAGCCCGGAGCTCCGGGGACGCGGCATCGGTGCGCGCCTGCTCCAATCCGTGCTGGCCCACGTGGATGCTCACGGCGGGGGTCTCGTCTGGTGCAACGCCCGCCTGCCAGCGCAGCGCTTCTACGAGCACGCCGGCTTCGTCACCCGGGGAGAGCCCTGGATCGAGCCGGACCTGGGGCCACATGTCGTCATGTGGCGGCAGGTGACCGCCGGCGCTTGACGGGATGCAGGGGCGCCTCACCGCAGTATCTCGATCAAAAGGACCCAGGCGTCGGTGATCCCCGCGACCACGGCGAGGCCGGTTCCGGCCGCCAGCCAGTAGAGACCACCACCGGCATGAGCTACCAGGGTCGCACCGGCAAGGATGACCGGGAGACCCACGACCTGGCTGGCGATGAGAACCCTCGCCCGGGGGCTCCCCGCGCTCTCGCCCTCGGCTCCGGCAGGTACAGCGCGGAGGCTTTGTAGCTGAAACGTCAGCAGGGACAGCACGACCACGACGCCGATGATCAGCAGCTCGGCTCCGAGCGCCCGAGCGCTCTGGTCCGGGATCAGCACGATCATGGCCACGACCAGCAACTGCACCAGCGCGATCAGTGCCTCCGCGACCCGTCCGGGCAACTGCGGAAACCGGAGGATCTCTCTGAGGTTGATCGAGACCGCCACGAAGATGAGTCCTGCGAGGGCGGCAGCTGCACCCGCCTGGGCCACGAAGTACTCGTGCCACGCCGCCGCGTCGTAATTCACCGGGAGCTTTCAGAGGGCCGCGACATCGCCCGCCTCGTGTTGTCCTCGGAGAGTGGGGCTAACTGGACTCGAACCAGTGACCTCAGCATTATCAGTGCTGCGCTCTAACCAACTGAGCTATAGCCCCCGACGGACTGTCGACGCTACACCAGCGGCTGTCGCTCGGATCGCTCCTCCACGACGGCGATCCGGATCCCACCGACGACGTCACTGACCAGGTTGAAGACGGCCGCGATGACGACGTTCACGAGGGTGCCGAGGAGCGTCACGACGATGCCCGCCACGATGGTCACGAGAAGCACCCGAATGCCGATGAGGTTGAAGGACTTGTAGCCGAACAGCTGCTGGATGAAGTGGTCGATGCTGTTGATGCCCCCGGCCAGGGAGGCGACGATCCACAGCACGATGCCGGCGACGAGCACCACGACCAGCCCGCACAGGTAGAAGAGCAGCGACACCACGAATACCGTCCGGGTGTCGATCTTCACGATCGTCCGCCCGACCAACCGGCTCTCCGAAGGCGCCTCCCGGCGGGCTGACAGCTTGAGCGGCGGGCGGGGCGAACGGCCAGATGCCTTGGGAGGGGTCCCCGGCGGCAACGGCGGGCTCGGCCAGGGAGGAGGACCGCTCAACGGCTCGGATCTACCGGACTCCCCGTCCGATGTCTTCACTTCCTCCACCCGCGCCATTGCCGTCTACCCCACTTCCACCGGGGACAGGACCCGGGCGACCGACGCGACGGACTGACCCTCGTCCAGGCTCATGACTCGCACCCCGGTCGCGTCCCTGCCCTGGGAGGCGATCTCACGCACCGGTGTGCGGATGGTCACGCCCGACGAGGAGACCAGCAGGATCTCGTCGTCCAGGCCGACCATGAAGGCGGACGCCACGTAGCCTCGCCGTGCCGTCAGCCGGATGCCCCGAACTCCCTGACCTCCCCGCGCCTGTCGGTTGAAGCGCTCGAGCTTCGTTCGCTTGCCGTACCCGACATCGGTGACCATCAGGATGTCGGCATCGTCGCTGGCCACGTCGAGAGACACGACCTCGTCGCCCTGGCGGAGGCGCATCCCACGCACTCCCCCGGCATCCCGTCCCATCGGGCGTACCTCGTTCTCGCCGAAGCGGATCGTCATGCCGTTGCGGCTCACCATGAAAAGGTCCTCACCGTTGCTGGTCTGCACCACCCGCACGAGCTCGTCGTCGTCTCGGAGGTTGATGGCGATGAAGCCCTCCCGGCGGGATTTGTCGTATTCGGAAAGGAGGGTCTTCTTCACCTGCCCCAGGCGAGTAGCGAAGATCAGAAAGCGACCCGTGTCGTAATCGCGGGTCTCGACGATAGCCTGGATCCGCTCGTTGGGGGCAAGGGGCAGGAGATTCACGATGGCGGTGCCCCGAGCGGTCCGCTCCTTCATGGGCACCTCGTGGCCCTTGAGGCGGTACACCCGGCCCCTGTTGGAGAAAAACAGCAGGTAGGCGTGGGCCGTGGTGTGGACCACGTGGCTGACGATGTCCTCCTCCTTGAGCCGAGCCCCCTGGATCCCCCGGCCGCCGCGGCCCTGGGTGCGGAAGGCCCCCACCGGCACCGACTTCACGTAGCCGGCCTTGGTCATCGTGACGACCAGCTCCTCGTCCTCGATCAGGTCCTCGGCCCCGAGATCGCCCGGATCCAGGATGATCCGGGAGCGTCGGGGCTGGGCGAAGGATCCCCTGATCTCGGTGAGCTCGTCCTTGATCACCTGACGCAGGCGGGCCGGATCGCCCAGGATCGCCTCCAGCTCCCCGATGGTCTCCCGCAGCCGGGCCATCTCCTGGTCGAGCTCGGACCGGCCCAGGCGGGTCAGCCTGCTCAGCGTCATGTCGAGGATGTGGTTGGCCTGGATCTCGGTGAACCCGAACGGGTCTCCCATCAGCCCCCGCCGGGCGTCACCGCGGTCCTCGGACCCTCTGATCAAGGCGATCACGGCATCGAGCTGGTCGAGGCAGCGGAGCAGGCCCTCGACGATGTGCGCCCGGGCTCTGGCCTTCTCGAGGCGGTACTCGGACCGGCGCGTGATCACGTCGACCTGGTGGTCGATGTAGGCACCGAGCGCTTGAACGAGATCGAGCGTGCGGGGCACCCCGTCGACCAGCGCCAGCATGTTGACGCCGAAGCTGGTCTGCATCGGCGTGTACTTGTAGAGATTGTTGAGGACGACCATGGAGTTGGCGTCCCGCTTGAGGTCGATGACCAGGCGGGCCTGACGGCCGGCCGAGTCGTTCTGGGTGCTCCGGATACCCTCCAGCTCCCGACCGTTGACCAGCTCGGCGATCTTGCGCTCGATGACCTCGATCGAGGTCTGATAGGGGATCTCGCTGACGACGATGCGGTCGCCGCTCTTGGTCTGGTCGATCTCGGCCACCGCCCGCAGCTTGATCGACCCTCGACCCGTCCGGTAGGCGTCGAGGATCCCCGCCCGCCCCAGGATGAGGGCCCCGGTCGGAAAGTCCGGGCCCTGCACGAACCGCATCAGCTCGTCGACGGTGGCCTCGGGATGCTCCAGGAGGTGGATCGTGGCGTCGATGACCTCGCCGAGGTTGTGCGGGGGAATGTTGGTCGCCATGCCCACCGCGATGCCCTGGGACCCGTTGACCATGAGGTTGGGGAACCGCGACGGGAGGACGATCGGCTCGGCCTCGGACCCGTCGTAGTTGGCGCCCTGGTCGACGGTCTCCTCGTCGATGCCCGCCATGAGCTGGAGGGCCAGGGGCGCCAGCCGGCATTCGGTGTAGCGCATGGCGGCTGGTCCGGTGTCGGGATCGGGCGACCCGAAGTTGCCGTGCCCGTCGATCAGCGGGTGCCGCAGGCTGAAGTCCTGCACCATGCGGGCCAGGGCGTCGTAGATGGCGCCCTCGCCGTGAGGATGGAACTTGCCCATCACCTCGCCGACCACGCGGGCGCACTTGGCGTGCGGGCGGTCGGGGCGGAGGCCCTGGTCGTACATCCCGTAGAGGATGCGGCGATGGACCGGCTTCAACCCATCGCGGGCGTCGGGCAGCGCTCTGGAGACGATGACCGACATGGAGTACTCGAGGAACGAGCGCTCCATCTCCTCCTGGATGTCGATGGGCTCTATGGCTGCGAAACCGGCCTCGCCGTCCCCGCTGCCGTCATCCATGGTCGTGTCACTCATGTGCTCTCCGCTCCCCTAGACGTCGAGGAAGCGAACGTCCTTGGCGTTCGACACGATGAAGTGCCGGCGCAGCTCGACATCGTCACCCATGAGGATCGAGCACACCTCGTCGGCGATGGCGGCCTGCTCCAGTCCGATCTGGAGGAGGGACCGCTTGGCCGGGTCCATCGTGGTCTCTTTCAGCTCGTCGAAGTCCATCTCGCCCAGGCCCTTGAGACGCTGGAACTCGGGCTTGTGGTCCGGGTGCTCGTTCAGGAACCTGGCCTTGGCCACATCGTCCTTGAGGTAGATCTTCTCCTTGCCCACCAGGGTCGAGTACAGCGGTGGCTGCGCCGCGTAGACGTGTCCCTTCTCGACCAGGTCGCTCATCTGCCGGAAGAAGAACGTGAGCAGCAGGGTCCGGATGTGTGACCCGTCCGGGTCGGCGTCGGCCAGCACGATGACCTTGTCGTAGCGGATCTTCGACACGTCGAAGTCGTCGGCCAGGCCGGCGCCGATGGCCGCGATCAGGGCCTGGATCTCGGTGTTGCGCAGCATCTTGTCGACCCGCGCCCGCTCGACGTTCAGGATCTTGCCCCGGATCGGCAGGATCGCCTGGGTCCGGGGATCACGGGCGTCCTTGGCCGAGCCGCCGGCGCTGTTGCCCTCGACGATGAACAGCTCCGACTCGCGAGGATCACGAGACGAGCAATCGACGAGCTTTCCCGGCAGGCCGGCGCCCTCGAGCGCAGTCTTGCGCCGGGTCAGGTCCCTCGCCTGCCGGGCGGCCACCCGGGCGCGGGCGGCGAGCGTCGACTTCTGCACGATCTGGTTGGCTTCGCGGGGGTTCTCCTCGAGCCACTCGGCCAGCTTCTCGTTGGTCGCCCGCTCCACCAGCGACCGGATCGAGACGTTGCCCAGCTTGGCCTTGGTCTGCCCCTCGAACTGCGGGTCGCGCAGCCGCACGGTGAGAATGGCAGTCAAGCCCTCGCGGATGTCCTCGCCGAGGAGGTTGTCGTCCTTCTCCTTCAGCTGGTTCTTGGCCCGGGCGTACTTGTTGAGCACGTTGGTCAGAGCCTTCTTGAAGCCCTCCTCGTGCATCCCGCCCTCGCTCGTCTCGATGCCGTTGGCGAACGAGTGGATGCTCTCGTAGAAGCCGGTGTTCCACTGGAGGGCGACCTCGACCTCCTGATGGGCCTCGTCCTGGCCGTAGGACACGACCTTCTTGAACAGCGCCTCCTTCGACGCGTTGAGGTGGCGGGCGTAGTCGACGATCCCGCCGGTATAGCGGTACACGACGTCCTGGGCGTGGTCCGGACGTTCGTCGCGGAAGCGGATCTCCAGGGCCCGGTTCAGGAACGCCATCACCTGCAGGCGCTCGACCACCGTCGTCGCCCGGAACTCGGTCTCCTCGAAGACGCCGGGGTCGGGCCAGAAGGTGACGATCGTGCCCCGCCGACCACGCGGCGACGGCCCTACCGCCTCCAGCTTGCCCTTGGGCTTGCCGCCGTTGGTGAACTCCAGCCGGTGACGGGTGCCGTCCCGGTCGATCTCCAGCAGGAGCCGGCGGGACAGGGCGTTCACGACCGATACGCCGACCCCGTGGAGCCCGCCCGACACCTTGTAACCGGCGCCGCCGAACTTGCCTCCGGCGTGGAGCATCGTGAGTACGACCTCGGCCGTGGACTTGCGCGGGAACTGGTGATGGGGCTCGGTCGGAATGCCCCGTCCGTTGTCCGCGACCCGACATCCCCCGTCGGCCAGGAGCGTGACGTCGATCCGGGTGGCCTCTCCGGCCATGGCCTCGTCGACCGAGTTGTCCACCACCTCCCAGATGAGGTGGTGCAGGCCGCTCGGACCCGTCGACCCGATGTACATGCCTGGCCGCTTGCGAACCGGCTCGAGGCCCTCGAGGACGGTGATGTCCCTGGCCCCGTACGACGAGGCTGGCTTGGCGGTGTCGACGTTCTGCTTCAGCGCCACGGGCGCGACCTTTCCAACACGGTCTCGGAATCGTCAGAGCCACCAGAACCCGCAGGTCAGAAGCCCTGAACTAGCTTCAAATTCTACCAGAGAGGGGTGACAGCTCAGGTCACTCAGGCCCCGACACGCACCTCCAAGCGGGAGGCGACCTCGTGGCCGACGGACTCGGTGATCCGGGCCAGGATCGTCGCCCCGAGGTACCTCAGTTGGGTGGCCCAGGCGGGGTGGTCGACCGACACCACGAGGGTCGAGCGGCGCAACGACACGGGACGGCTGTGGGCCGCGACGGCGGCGCCGACCACCTCCTCCCAGCGGGAGAAGATCACCGACAGGACCTCCACTGGTGGCGCGCCAATGGCTCGCGAGACGTCGTCGAGCGACCTGGCCAGGCGGCGGGGTTGGTCCTCGCCGGGCTGGTTCGGAAGTGGGCGCCACGTCATCGGCACACCCAGGCCATTTTGCCCCTCATGAAACGATCGTCCCGGCCGTGACCCGCAGGATGCGCGCTGGCGTCACCCCAGGTGGGGGTGACGAGACGGTGGTCAGCAGGGCCTGGGCTCCAGGGAGATGGGTGATGACGGCGGCGCTGCGGGCCTCGTCGAGCTCCGAGAAGACGTCGTCCAGGAGCAGCACCGGAGGACTCCCCACGGCGTCGGTGACGATGCCGTGCACGGCCAGGCGGAGTGCCAACGCCAGGGTCCGCTGCTCGCCCTGGGAGGCGTGCGAGCGGGCTGGCAGACCGGCGAGCTCCACGATCAGGTCGTCGCGATGAGGACCGACGCTCGTCGTCCCCCGCCGGAGGTCCTCGCCACGGGCCCGACCGAGCGCCTCGTCGAGGCCTCCCTCCCACGAACGCCGGTATGTCAGGGCCACGGCGCCGTCCTCGCCGGCCAGGCGGCCGTACGACTTGGCCACCTCGGGCTCGAGGTCGAGCACAAGGCGAGCCCGAGACGCGGCGACCGCCTCGCCGACCTCGGCCAGCTTGGCGTCCCACACGTCGAGGGCGGCCAATGTGCCGGCGTCGGGTTGCGGGCCTGCCTGCTTGAGCAAACTGGCCCGCTGGCGAAGAGCCCGGTCCAGGTCGCCACGCGTCCCGTCGTAACGAGGCTGGAGCGCGACCAGGGCGTCGTCCAGGAACCGCCGACGCTCACCGGGTGCGCCTTTCACCAGGACGAGATCGTCGGGTGAGAACACGCTGACCCGCAGGGCCCCGAGGAGGTCCCGCGCCCGGCGCAGCGGTTGGCGATTGATCTGGGCGCGCTCGCGTCCAGACAGCGGGATGTCGACCTCGATCAACAAGCGTCGCTGCTCACGCTCCACCTCGGCCCGCACCGCCCCCCGTTCGCATCCTGTCCGGACCAACGCTTCGTGAGGGGCGCCTCGAAACGAGCCCATGGTGGCCAGATAACCGACCGCCTCGAGAAGATTGGTCTTCCCCACGCCGTTGTCGCCCTGGATCACGGTCAACCCATCGGCTGCCGGCGCGAGCTCGGCGCTGTCGAAGCTGCGGAAATCCGTGAGCCACAGACGGTTGATCCGCATGATCAGAACGAGGCGCAAAGCACGGTCACATGCTACGACACCCTGACCGGCATCAGGAGGTAGCGAAAGTTGTCGTTCTCCGTGCTCCGAACCGTCGCCGGCTTCGTCGAGTCGATGGTCTCCAGGATCACCTCCGAGCCCACTATTGCTTCGACGCCGTCCATCAGGTAGCTGGGGTTGAAAGCGATCGTGAGGTCGGGTCCACCTTCGTACTTCGCATCCACGTCCTCGCTGGCCTGGCCGACCTCCTGGGTCACGACACGAAGGTCGATGCCCTCGGGTCGAAGGGCGACACGCACCGGTGTGGTGGCGTCCTTGACCAACAACTTGACCCTCCGCACCGCATCCAGGAGGGTCTCCTTGTCGACAGACAAACGGTTGGGATACGTGGCCGGCAGCAGCTGCCGGTAGTTGGGGAACTCACCTTCGATGAGGCGCGTGGTCAGTCGGACCGTGCCGGTCTCGAAGCTGGCCTCGAACTCACCGATGTACAGGGTCACTGGACGATCCGCTCCACCCGACGTACCCGACAACAACCGCTGCAGCTCACCGAGAGCTCGGGCGGGGACCAGGACGTGTTGGCCTTCGGACAACACGGTGGTTCCCGGCAGGTCGCGCACGGCGAGGCGGTAGGAGTCGGTTGCCACGAGTCGCAGCCCGCTCTCTTCCGCCGACATGAGCACACCGGTCAGCATCGGTCGGGCGTCGTCGCTGGACGCGGCCCGCACGACCTGTCGCAGTGCTTCGGTGAAGTCGCCGGCCGTGATGACAACTCCTTCGCCACCAACCCGAGGGAGCCGAGGGAAGTCACCGATCGGAAACGTCCGCACCGCAAACTGCGACCGCCCGGCGACGATCCGGGCCTCGTCGTCGTCGGCCTCGAGCGTCACGGCACCTGGCTCCAGAGCCCGGACGATGTCAGCGACCAGGCGAGCGGGCAGAACGCAGGCGCCATCCTCTCCCCCGGCCGCCGTCAGCTCGACTTCGATGGTGAGATCCAGGTCGCTGCCGGCGACGTGCAAGCGATCGCCGGTCACTTCCAGACGTATCCCCGACAGAACCTGGGTGGCTCCCCCGCGGCTGCTCACCGCCCGCCCCGCTGTCGTCAGGGCTTCCACCAGCACGTCGCGTTCGCAACGGAGCTTCACTGTGGGCTCTTCCCTTTCCTTTGTACGAAGTAAGGATCTTTCAGCAATGACAATAAGGGCTGTGGATTGTGGATGAAGCGGTGAACTACCAGGTCAGGGTGGTTGTGGGTTCGCGCGCATTGTCCCCAGGATCTCACAGGCATCCCAGTGAGCGGAGACACCGCGGGGGACGAGGCGGCCGTCGTCCCCAGGTCGAGCGGCCCGAACCACAGGGTCATCCACCGCTTCTGATCAGGTGGAGGAGCTCGGTGACCTGGTCGTAGATCTGGCGACGCTCCTTCATCAGGGCGGAGACCTTCTCCACCGCGTGGATCACAGTCGTGTGATCTCGCCCGCCGAACTCTCGGGCGATGGCGGGATAGCTGAACTCGGTGAGCTCACGGAAGACGTACATGCCGATCTGGCGGGCGGTCACCAACGGACGGCGCCGGCTGGTCCCACACAGCTCCTCGACACTGAAACCGAACGTTGTCGCCGTGGACTCCAGGATCAGGCGGGGTGTGATCCGACGAGGTTCACGCGTGTCCACGATGTCTGACAGGACTCGTTGGGCAAGCTCGAGGTCGACGGGCTGGTCATTGAGGCTGGCGAAAGCGGCGACCCGGATCAGGGCACCCTCCAGCTCCCGGATGTTGTCGGTGACGTTGGTGGCGATGAACTCGAGGACTTCGGCGGGGATAGAGGCCTGTTCGCCCTGGGCCTTTTCCCGCAGGATGGCGAGCCGGGTCTCGAGCTCGGGTGGCTGCACATCCGTGACCAGGCCGGAGAGAAACCGGCTGCGGAGCCGATCTTCGAGCGTGGCGATCGACCGCGGCGGCCGGTCGGACGTGATCACGATCTGCTTCGACGCGCCATAGAGGGAGTTGAACGTGTGGAAGAACTCCTCCTGGAGGCCTTCCTTGTTCTCCATGAACTGGATGTCGTCGACCAGAAGAACGTCACATTCCCGGTACCGGCGTTTGAACGATGTCGTCGTGTTGGTTCGGATGGCATCCACGAACTCGTTCATGAACGTCTCGGTGGAGACGTATCGAACGTGGCGTGTCGGAAAGTTCTCTCTGACGTAATTACCTATGGCGTGGAGTAGATGGGTCTTGCCCAAGCCGGCGTTGCCATGAATGAACAACGGGTTGTACGACTTGGCGGGGGTCTCGGCGACCGACAGCGCAGCGGCGTGTGCGAAACGGTTGGAAGCGCCGGTCACGAAGGCATCGAAGGTGTAACGAAGATCGAGTGGAGTCTCCTTGACCTGGACGGCCTTCGGGGGCTCGGCCGTGGCCGTGGCGAGGGTCGGGTCCTGCCACCCGGCGGTGCCCATGATGCCGAGCTGGGAGAGATCGTCCCGAGAGCGGTGCTCGGTCCGGACGTCGAAACGCACGGAAAGCTCGCTCCCGGTGGCGTCGGACATGACGTCGCGGACAAGTCCCAGGTAGCGGCCTTCGATCCGTTCCTTGGCCAGGGCGCTGGGCACGGCGAGGACCAGGGTCCCATCCTCGACGGCGACCGGATGCACAGCCTCGAACCACGTGCGCCACGTCGCATCGGACACCTGCGCACGCAGCAACGCCGAGCACTGCGTCCACAGGTGCTGGGCTTCCGTCACCAGGATTTCCGCCTCCCTGTCACCCGATCTCCACAGGGAGATCCACAACTGTGGATAAGCCGTGTAAGTCTTTCTCCCTCGGTGGAGCCCGCCGCCGACGAAGGCGCTGGGCCCTGGGGAAGGAGAGCCGAGCCCGACATCGCCGGGCGGTTCCGCCGGAACAGGCACCGTAGCACCGGCAAGCGGGCGCCGTCGCTCGATGCCGGAGCAAGATGGTTCTGACGGACGTTGATTGGTGTTGACGCAGGTCTGTTCGGAGCCGGTCCCGGCCCATCAGGGAGGGGATCCGGTGCCGGCGAGCGAATGCTGGACGGGAGCCCGAGTCGTCCCGCTTGCCCAGGCCGTCTAGGGTGAGCGCAGAGGAGGCCAGGGTGAAGCGCACGTTCCAGCCGAACAACCGCAAGCGGGCCAAGAATCATGGGTTTCGTCACCGTATGTCGACACGCGCCGGTCGAGCCATCGTCCAGGCCCGCCGGAGGAAGGGCCGACACCGGCTGTCTGCGTGATCCCGTCGACGGGGCGATGGCACCTGGCGGGCCGTGGCGCATCACCGATCGGGCGACGTTCGAGGCCCTGCGCCGGTCGTCGTGCCGGGTACGTAGAGGGCCGATCACGATATCCTTTGTGAGAGACGAACCGGGGAGCACTCCCCGGGTTGGCTACGCCATCGGCCGCAGAGTCGGAGGAGCTGTGCACCGCAATCGCCTGCGCCGGCGGTTGCGGGCCATCGCTTTCGAGCTCGGCCCCCATCTACAGCCCGGTGCCTACCTGATTGCGGCGGCTCCGGCTGCTGCAGGGCTGTCGTACGGAGAGTTGAGGACGATCGTGTCGGAGAGCTTCGAGACCGTCGCAGGAGGCGGCCGGTCGTGAAGTGGTCCCAGCGCGCCCTCCTCCTGGCCATTCGCGGCTACCAGGCGGTTGGATCCGGTCGTCCCTCCCACTGCCGCTACTGGCCGACCTGCTCCGCCTACGCAGTGGAGGCGATCGAACGACACGGTGCCGCCCGCGGCGTCTGGCTCGGCACCCGCCGGGTCGCCCGCTGCCATCCCTGGGGCGGCCATGGCGTCGACCCCGTGCCCAGCTAGGGAGCATTCATGGACCTCGGCCAAGCGCTGCACCCGCTGTACCAGGCCATTGCGTCGCTACTCGCCTATTGCTACGCGCTGATCCCCAACTACGCCGTCGCCATCGGGATGTTGACCCTGATCGTGATGGTCGTCTTGAGCCCCCTCACACTCAAGAGCACCCGGTCCATGCTCGCCATGCAGCGTCTTCAGCCCGAAATGAAGAAGATGCAGGCGAAGTACAAGGGCGACCGGCAGAAGTTGAACGAAGAAATGATGAAGTTCTACAAGGAGAACAAGATCAATCCGTTGGGCGGATGCCTGCCGTTGATCTTGCAGCTCCCTGTCTTCTTCATCCTCTATTCAGTAATCCGGGGACTGACCACCGTAAATGCGCACGGGTTCGTTGCTGGTTCTCCGCCTACGTTCGGCACCGGTGCACCGAAGTACATCAGCACGAATACTCAGCTCTACCATGATCTCCATCAGGCCGGCGGCCAGATGGTTTCCTTTGGCGTCGACCTGTCCAAATCGGCGACGTCAGTCCACGGGGCATTCTTCACTGCGCTTCCCTTCTACCTCATCATCATTTTCGCCATTGGGCTGCAGTACCTACAGCTGCGTCAGCTCAGCGCCCGGAACCCCGCTGCGGCGGCCGCCAACCCCCAGATGCAGAAGATACAGAAATTCATGCCGCTGTTCTTCAGCGTTATTTACATTGGGATTCCGGCTGGTGTGAACATCTATTTCATCGTCTCCAGCTTGGCTCGGATCGGCCAGCAGGAGCTCATGTTCCGGTACGACCCCAAGGTGAAGGAACACGCAGCGAGGGAGAAACCCATCGACCGCGCCCGGGACAAGGGGCCCATCGACGTCAAAGAGGTCAAACCGGACAACGCGCCAAGCGAGCCCGGTGTACCGACGTCGCGTCTCGGGTCGTTCCTGCAGCGCCTTCGGGAGGCGGCTGCACCGGCAGCTGTGGACGGACAGGCCGATCGCCAGCGGGCCAATCAGCGGCCCGATCAGCGGGCAAATCGGCAGCAGCGGCCCCGGTCGGGTGACGGGTCGAAGTCGACGCCGTCCAAGGCGATCGAGGCCAAGGGCACGAACGGCTCGGAGTCGGGCAATGAGACGTCGAGGTCGGCCGACCGTCCGAGGTCTCCGGGTGGGCGGAGGTCTCCGGCTTCGGGCGGGGCGAAGTCTCCAGGAGGGTCGCAGAAGCCGTCGGACGGCTCGAGAGCTGACTGGTCGAAGGCGCCCCGGCAGAAGCCGCACCCCCGGTCCCAGTCCAAGCGCACCCGGAAGAGCCGGTGACGGCGGAGCTCTCCGGACGGCGCCAGTAGCAACCATGGAGTGGGTCGAGACAACGGGCCGCAGCGTCGAGGAGGCCAAGGAGGCTGCTCTCGATCGCCTGGGTGTCGGCGAGGACGACGCCGAGTTCGAGCTGCTCGCCGAGCCCAAGAGCGGGTTGTTCGGGCGGATCAGGTCCGAGGCGAGGGTTCGTGCCCGGGTGCGGCCGACCAGGCCCCGTCCCAAGGACGACCGCCGCGAGCACCGGCGACGCTCGCGACAGCGAGGTGGCAGCCATCCAAAGGGTTCGGCCGAGCCAGCGGCCGTGGTCGATGCTCCGGCGAAGGGGCGACGGTCGCGAGGGAATGGAGCGAAGACGATGGAAGATGACGCGTCAGTGGCCGAACAGGGCGAGATGGCCCGCTTGTTCGTGGCTGAGTTGGTGGAGCGATTCGGTGTGCAGGGCACGGCCGAGGTCGCCGAGCTGGATGACGAAACTGTCGAAGTCTCGGTCACGGGTAGCGACCTGGGCCTGTTGATCGGCCACAAGGGGGCCACCCTGACCTCGCTCCAGGAGCTCACCCGTACGGTCGTGCAGCGGCACACCGGCGGGCAGACCGCACGGGTGCTCGTCGACGTCGCCGGCTACCGCCAGAAGCGACGGGCTGCCCTCGAACGCTTCGCCCGCCAGGTCGCCGAGCAGGTGCGGGAGTCCGGCAGCGAGCAGCAGCTCGAGCCCATGACCCCTCCCGACCGCAAGGTGATCCACGACACCGTGAACGTGATCGACGGCGTCGTCACGCGGTCGGAAGGCCTCGAGCCCGACCGCCGCGTCGTGGTTGCACCCGACGGGGGTTGAGCCCCGGCGCTCCCAGGCACCGATGAGCCAGCTCGAGGGTGTGCTGTCCGAGGGGCAGCGTCGGGGGCTCATCGGACCGGGCGAGATCAGTGCGCACATCGAGCACGCCCTCGGCTTCCTCCGGGCGGCGACGTCGGTGGCTGGCCCGGCGGGTCTCGAGGTGGACGGTCCTCGGGTCCTCGACCTCGGCAGTGGTGGCGGTCTTCCCGGGCTCGTGCTGGCCGCCGGTCGGCCTGATCTCGAGGTCGTGCTCCTCGACGCCAATCTCCGGGGAACGAGCTTCCTCGGCGAAGCCGTGGAGACACTCGATCTCGCCGACCGGGTCACGGTCCTACGAGCCCGGGCGGAGGAGGTCGGGCGTGATCCCTCCCATCGTGGACGCTTCGATCTCGTGGTCGCCCGTGGCTTCGGCCGACCGGCTGTGACGAGCGAGTGCGGTGCCCCGTTCCTCCGAGTCGGCGGTCGGATGGTGGTGTCGGAGCCGCCGGCCGACGGGGCCGAGACACCGTCCCGGTGGCCTCCAGCGGCCTTGGCCGAGTTGGGTCTCCGTCCCCTGGAGCTCCATCAAGGGGAGTTCTCCTACCAGGTCCTGCTCCAGGAGCGCGCCTGTCCGGAGCCCTATCCCCGCCGGTCTGGCGTCCCGGCCAAGCGCCCGCTGTTCTGACCGCCGCATCTGGTTCCACGTGGATCTCTGCGGTGAAACAGGGCAAGCCAGCCTGGCGACCGTCCGGTTCTTCGAAATCCGGACGGTGCGCCAGCAGGCTCGCCCTGTGCGATCGGCGTGGTCGCGCGCCCAGCCTGGAGAGCGAGCCGAGCCTCGGGATGGTCTCGGCTTGGCGGCGTGGCACCCGCTGCTTCGTCCGGTTGGGTTCTCACCGTTGTGTGCAGAGCCAAAGCGTGGCCAACTTCTGGGGTGCGGTCTGCGGAAGGCGCCGGACGACGCGCACCCTGCTGGCCTCGGCCGAGACCTGGTAATGGGTCTGGGTCGAGAAACTGCAGCGACTCCGGTGGCTCCATAGGCAGAAGCATGGCCAGACCACATGCCGGCGAGCACGGGAGGTCAAGGTTACGTGCGAGAGGGCCGAAGCCACGAGGTGGTCCGGTTGGCGCATCGGACCGGATTTCGGAGAACCGGGACGATGCGCCAAGCCGGAGCACCGCTCAGCGCCGGTGTGCGGGTACAACAGCATCCCTCGACCACTCTCGTTGAGTAATACACCCTCTCCGTACAATCGGTGCTCATGGATGCTGGGGCGCTGGAGGCGAGCACGCTGGCCGAGCGGGCCGACGCCATCGACCAGCTGCACGCCCTGGTCACGGTCGCCCACAG
>VAWP01000116.1 GCA_005888295.1 Actinomycetota bacterium | reverse complement strand
CGGCGGGGCCACGGTGGCTCAGAACGTGTTCCCGGGCGGGTGCGCAGGCGTGCCCGGTGCCGACCGACCGTGGCTGGCGGTCTTCGACCCTCCCGGCGGCGTCACCGCCTCCGCCTACAAGGGGCCCTTCCCGCTCGTCTACCAGGAGTACAACAACCTGACGACCGGCGGCACGTGGACCAAGAGCAGCGACGGGCTGAGCTACACGTCGGCGAGCAGCTCTGCCCACCTGGGCGCCGACGGCTATCCGGCGATCGACCAGACGACGGGCAAGGTCTTCCAAGCGGCCGGCGTGGGTCCGGCTGCCAACGGTACCTTCAAGCTCGAGCTCAACATCGGCACGCCCAAGGCCGACGGCACCCTGTCCTTCCTCGACGATCCGGGGCAACCGGGGCCCGTCACCATCGCCGGCGATCTCCCCGGTTCACCCGACACGCTCTTCACCGTGCTCTCCCTCGACAAAGGACGAAACCTCCACGTGGCCTACGCCGTCAACGACCCCGCGAAGCCGGGGGCCGACCAGGTGTTCGAGAGCGTCGCCAGCGCCGCCAGCGGCTGGAGGACCTGGGCCCGACCCGTCCAGGTGAGCAAGGCTCCGTCGCTGGTCAACGTCTTCCCGTGGGTGGTGGCCGGCGACCCCGGGCGGGCCGACGCGGCCTGGTACGGCTCGAACCTCGCCGTCGACCCGAGCAGCCAACACCAGCAGGCGTGGAACACCTTTCTGTCCCAGGTGGTGTGGCCGACCGACAGCCACGGGGCGGTGACGGGAGGCGCTCCCACGGTCTCCCAGGTCAAGGTCTCGCCCCATCCCGTGCACTACAACGACATCTGCCTCGAGGGCTCCGACTGCATCACCTCCCAGGGCAACCGCAACCTGGCCGACTTCCTCAAGATCACCGTCGACCACAGCGGCGCCGCCGAGGTCGTCTACGACGACACGTCCAACGGGCTGGTACAGCCCGGCTTCACCCCCGGCGGCAACCAGACGGTCGATCACGCCGGCGCCGCCCTCATCACCGTCGCCCGCCAGTCGTCCGGACCGGGGCTGTACGGCAGCGACGTGAGCGGCACAGCGAGCACGCCCGTCGCCCGGCTGGCCGACTCCTCCGGCGACGCCCGCTACCCCGTCATCGGCGGGGCCGACGTGCCTGGTATGGACATCCTCGGGAGCAGCCTGGCCCTGTCGGGACACACGCTGACGGTCACCACCAAGGTCGTCGACCTGAGCAACCCGGGCGCCACGGCCGCAGCGGTGGGTGGCCCGTACCTCCAGTACGTCACCCGCTGGCAGATGGGCAACACGCTCTACTACGCGGCGATGGAGAACACCTCGAGCAACTCACCCAGTTTCTTCGCCGGCAAAGTCCAGTCCGTCGACCTGTGCTCGGTGTCCGCCTGCGATCCCCACGTGCTCACCTACCCGGAGGCGGGCCAGGGCGGAACCGCCGAGCCGGGTCAGGTCTCCTGCCCGCCGGCACCGTCGGTCAGCCACCCCTGCACGGTGACCGTCCGGGTCGACACGTCTGCTGTCGGCTCGCCCGCCCCGGGCGGACTGCTGGAAGAGGTGGGGGCGTACGCCTTCACCTCGTCCCACCCGCAGGGCGTGTTGACGAACGCGCAGGCCGAGGCGGACAACGTGCCGCTCGAGATCGATGGGGACTGCTGTTACGACGTCAGACCTCGTTGACGTCGTCGCCGGGTGACGAGGCCGACGGGGCCATCGCCACGGCGTCCAATCTGTCACCCAGCTCGACCACGAGCCGGGTGAGGTCCTCGCGGGTCGCCTTGGCCTCGAGAGCGATCCGGATAGCCGCCATCTCGCGCGCGAGGAAGTCGGTGTCGGCCAGCTGGCGGGCGTCGGCGTCGCGGTCGTGCTCAGCCTCGGACCGGTCGCGCTCCGCCTGCCTGTTCTGGGCCAGAAGGATCAGCGGCGCGGCGTAGGCCGCCTGGGTCGAGAAGGCCAGGTTGAGGAGGATGAACGGGTAGGGGTCGAAGCTCAGGCTGGCGGCGACGGCATTGAAGGTGATCCACACCGCCACGGCAACGGTCTGGATGGCCAGGAAGCGAGCGGTGCCGAACAATCGGGCGATCCCCTCCGAGAAGCGCCCGAACGCCTCGGGGTCGTAGTGGATGCCGCCGCTGATGCCGCGGGGCATGGCCAGGGTGTCTTCAGGGGCCATGAGCGGTCGTCCTCCTGTGGTCTCGCCAGTTGGGGGGCAACACCCGATCGAGGACGTCGTCGACGGTGACGGCGCCGACCAGGCGCCCCGTGGGGTCGGTCACGGCCACGGCCAGGGCGTCGTAGGCGGCGACGCGCGCCGCGACCTCGGCAGCGCTGGCGTCGGCCGGGACCGGCTCGGGCCGGTCGTCGAGACAGCGACCGATCGGCCTCGGAGGAGGTTCGCGCAGCAGGCGCTGGTAGCCGGCGACGCCGAGGTACCGGCCGGTCGGCGTGTCGGTGGGCGGCTGGGTGACGAACACCTGGGCGGCCAGGGTCGCCGAGAGCTCGGGGTCGCGCATGCGAGCCAGGGCCTCGGCCACCGTGACCGAGGGGCGGAGGATCACCGGCTCGGGGTTCATCAGCCCGCCCGCGGTGTCGGGGTCGTAGTCGAGCAGGCGCCGCACGGGCGCCGCTTCGTCAGGCGTCATCGCCTCCAGCAAGGCGCCCTGGCGCTCGGTCGAGAACTCACCCAACAGGTCAGCGGCGTCGTCGGCCTCCATCTCGTCGAGCACGTGGGCGAGCCGCTCCGCGTCGAGACCCTCGACGATGCGCAGCTGCTCGTCCTCGGACAGCTCCTCGAGCAGGTCGGCCAGGCGGTCGTCGTCGAGGGCGGCGGCCAGCACGCGCCGGCGGGCCAGCGGCAGACCGCGGATGACCGACGCCATCTCCGCCGGGTGCAGGGCACCGATGGCTGCGGCCTCGCGGCCGACCGGGCTGCGGACGCTGAACAGCTCGGTCGCCTCCGGCCAGTCGACGACCTCCACCGGGCGGCGCCGGCCGAGCCGACGCGGAGATGCGAGGGCGACGGTCGCCACCTCCCAGGCGAACGACACCACCGGGTCGGGGCGGATGGCCAGGTCGACGACCCGTCGGCCTCGAAGCGAGCGCCCGAGCAGCTGGCCAGCGACGAGCAGCTCGCCGGGCCGCAGCTCGAACTGGCGCAGATTGATCGCTCCCCGCAGGCGGGCGCCCTCGTGGCCCAGCTCGGCCATGCGCCCGGCGGCGACGAAGACCCGCCGGCGCTGGAGAGCGACGACGAACCCGCGCACGTCGGGCGCCTCCCGGCCGCCCCACGCGCTGAGCACCACGTCGGCGATCTGGCCGACGGCTGCCCCGTCGACGCCGAGCAGCGACAGCCGCACGAGCCGCGAGACGTAGACCAGACGCTCCGCCATCTCGCCAAGCTACCGTTGCCGGCGGGACTCCACCGTCTTCGGTGTCCGCGCCCGGCGCAGCCCAGCACTCTGCCCGGAGGTTGAGCGGCCGAAGCGACGGAGAGAAGTCGTCAGCAGGAGTTCACCGAGCCTTCACGGGTATTCCGCCACGCGGTACGCGCATCGACACGGGCCCTCAATAGCATCGGGTGGGTTCCGTGGGGAAGACTCGGGCCAGGCTCGGCGTTGTCGCGGAAACTGGGCGTCAGCGGCGAGAAGATCAGGGTCCGCTCAACTCGGCGGCGGAGGGGTGAAGAACGATGGAACCTCGTGCCAATGGCCGTGAGAAGTCGGAGCAGCGGGCTCCGTTCGGGGACCACACGCTGCCGAGGACGATCCGCATCCTGAGCGACCAGGCGGAGCTGGAGGAGGCGCTGCGCCGGGCGGCTACCCACGACCAGGCCCTAGCCGACCAGATCTCGAGGCGGGCCGCCCGCTACCTGCGCTGAGAGCCGGCGGGCGGGCCTGTCACGATCAGGCCGGGTTTCCGGGGCCCAAACGCGACAGGCTCGCTCTGGTTAGACCATCCTCACCGTCGGCGGGTCGAGCTCCCGGACCCGGCGGCGATGCGAGACGGTCGGAGCCGTCGTGGCCGAGCGGCATGCGCACGGTGAAGGCGCAACCGGCTCCCTGGTTCTGGACCGCGATCTCGCCGCGCTGCGCCTCGATCAGACCCCGGGCGATGGCCAGGCCGAGGCCCGCTCCCCCGCCGCCGTCGCGGCCTCGGGCCGCGTCGCCCCGGTAGGCGACCTCGAAGACCCGCTCGAGCTCGTCCGCCGGGATCCCCCCGCAGGAGTCGAGCACCGTCACCGTGGCCGCGCTCCCCTCGTAGCCGGCGTCGATCCTCACCTGCCCGCCGGGCGGAGTGTGGCGAAT
>VAWP01000109.1:13111-15685 GCA_005888295.1 Actinomycetota bacterium | reverse complement strand
TCCTCGTCGGCTGGCTCATGCCCCTGGGCGGCGTGCTGCACGCCGCCGCCGTCACGCCGTTGGCGGCACTGGCCGTGCGCCATCGCCTCCGGGCCATGGTGGTGGCGACCGTGGCCGGGTCGGCGGTCGCCTTCCTGATCGGCGGCGTGGCCCTCGCCATCCACGTGGCCAGCGCCGGCGCCCTGGGCTTCGCCGTCGGCACCGCCCTGCGGAGGGGCTGGGGCATGGCCCGCACCGTCGCCCTGGCGGTGGGGACGACGGGGACGGCCGTGATCGGCCTGACGCTGCTCCTGCTGTACACGTTCAGCCAGTTGCGCAACCTCACCCTGGCCCAGATCCGCATCGGCTGGCGGGGTGCCAGCCGCATCCTCGGTCACATCGGGCTGACCACGGTGGTGGGCTGGGGAAACCACGCCGTCGACTGGATCATCGCCCACTGGTGGCTCGCCATCCCGGCCGGGGAGCTGGTCGGGGTCGTGGGCTCCGCCGTCATCGCCCGGGCCTTTGCCGTGCCGGCACTCAGGCGACTGACCAAGGCGACCGGACCGGCGCCGGTCCTGCCTCCGCCGCCGCCCGATGCATCGGTGGGGCCGCTGCCGATCGAGCTCGACGGCATCGGATACCGCTATCCCCGCTCGGACACCGATGCGCTGTCCGACGTGAGCCTCACGATCCCCGCCGACGCCTTCGTGGCCGTTCTCGGTCCCAACGGCTCCGGCAAGTCGACCCTGGCCCGCATCCTGGCCGGTCTGGCGCCCACCGAGGGCACCGTCACCAGACCTGGGGCAGCGGGCCTGGGCCGCCGGGGTGGCACGGCGATGGTGTTCCAGCGACCCGAGAGCCAGGTCCTCGGCGTACGGGTGCGCGACGACGTGGTGTGGGGCATGCCGCCCGAGGACGAGGTCGACGTGGCCGACCTGCTCGCGGTGGTCGGGCTGGCCGGCATGGAGGACCGGGAGACGGCGACCCTCAGCGGCGGCCAGCTCCAGCGGTTGGCGATCGCCGCCGCCCTGGCCCGGCGCCCGGCCCTGCTCATCTCGGACGAGGCGACCTCGATGCTGGATCACGCCGGCCGTGAGGATCTCACGGGTCTGCTGCGCGAGCTCGCCCGCAACCAGGGCGTCACCGTGCTCCACATCACGCATCGCCGGGAGGAGGTCCGAGGCGCCGACCTGGTCGTGGAGCTGGTCGGAGGTCGGGTGGCGAGCGTCGGGAGGGAACCGGCGGACCCCGACGTCATCCCGGTAGAGCAGGACGGGTGGCGCCGTATGACGCCCCCGGATGTCGTCCGGTCGAGCATCACGTCTCCGTTGGTCCGTCTCGACGGCGCCGGGTTCGTCTATGCCAAGGGGTCCCCGTGGGCACACCGGGCCCTCTCCGACGTGCACCTGTCGATCGAGCAGGGCGAGGGGCTCGTCGTGTGCGGCCACAACGGCTCGGGGAAGTCCACCCTGGCCTGGATCATGGCCGGGCTGCTGGCTCCGACCGAAGGGGAGGCGACGCTGGAAGGCCAGCCGCTCCCCGAGTGCGTCGGACAGGTTGGCGTGGCGTTCCAGCACGCGCGGCTGCAGCTGTTTCGGCCGACCGTGTTCGGCGACGTCGCTTTCGGCGCCGACCTCGACCGGGACACGGTGGCCAGCGCCCTGGTGGAGGTCGGGCTGGACCCGGAGGAGATGTCGGAGCGCCGCATCGACGAGCTCAGCGGCGGCCAGCAACGGCGCGTCGCCCTGGCCGGGCTGCTGGTGCGCAGGCCGCGCCTCCTGGTGCTGGACGAGCCCCTGGCCGGTTTGGACGACGAGACCCGGGCGACGCTGGTGTCCGTGCTCGCCCGGCTCCGGGACCGCCACCGGGTCGCCACCGTCGTGGTGTCCCACGACCTCGACGCCGCACCGGGGCTTGCCGACCGTCTGGTCGTCCTCGACGGGGGACGCCTGATCACCGATGGCTCTGTCGGCCTCGAGGCAGCGACCCAGTCGGGGCGCAGTGGGGGAGGAACGGCATGAGCGCCACGGCCCGACGGTCGAGCGAGCTGCACCTGCTCCGCTACGTGCCGACTGACAGTCCCGTCCACCGTCTGTGGGCGGGCACCAAGCTGGTCGCCCTGTTCGCCTTCGGCGTCGCCCTCTCGCTCGAGCCCAACTGGCGGGCGGAGGGGATCCTGGCTCTGACCCTGATCGTCGCCGTCTTCGTGGCGCGGATCCCACCGGGCGCCGCCCCTCGGTTGCCGCCGTGGGTCGGCATCGGCCTCGCCATCGGCGCCACCCTGGCGTTCCTCGCCGGCGGTCATCCCGAGGTCCACGTCGGCCGGGTGGCGATCGGCCTGGGCGGCCTCGACCAGTGGGCCCGGTTCACCGTCCTCACGATCCTCCTGCTGTTGGGGTCGGCCCTCATCGGCTGGACCACGCCGCTGGCCGAGCTCGCTCCCGCCCTGGCGCGCCTCCTCTCACCGCTGCGTCTCGTCAAGGTGCCCGTCGACGAGATCGTGGCGAGCGTGGCCCTCTGCGTGCGCTGCCTTCCGTTGCTGGTGGACGAGCTCCGGGTGCTCTACGCCGCCCGCCGGGTCCGCCGGCCGGA
>VAWP01000109.1:0-13061 GCA_005888295.1 Actinomycetota bacterium | reverse complement strand
CAGGAGATGGGTGCCGCCATCGAGGCGAGAGGCGGGCTGGGCGCGGCCAGCCGCCGTGGCCCGCGGCCCCGCCTGGTCGACGGGGCGGTCATCGTCCTGGCCGCAGCGATCAGCACGGGCATGGTGATCGCCTGATCGGCCCGCGAGGACACTCGATCTCATGGGGCCCGCCTCCCGGGCGGGCCGTACGGCCATGGTGATCGCCTGATCGGGGAGAGCCGCCAGTGGCGGAGCGATTCCTGCCTCGGGCGAGCAGGTCGCGCTCTACACTGAGCCGGGCATGCACCGGTCACTCGTCGAGCGGCGCCTCATCGAGGTCAACTCCCGGCTCAAGCGTGTCCGAGGGGAGCTGGCCGTGGTGGACGAGCAGCTGGCCGCCCTGGCGGACGCAGCCGACGAGGCGCGCATCCGCTACCTCGTGTCGGAGACACCGCTCGCCGACCGCGAGCTTCGCGAGGCGCGCCGGCATGCCGATGCCATGGCCCGCAGCCGAGTCGCCGTGATGGAGTCGATCGCCGAGCTCGAGCGGGCCCAGGACGAGTTGCTCGACCGGCTCGTGACCGAGCCCCAGTAGCCGTCCGGAAGGAGCGATCCTTGACCGTCCGCGTGGTCATCGCCGAGGACGAGGGAATCATCCGCCTCGACCTCAAGGAGGTCCTGGAGGAGGAAGGCTACGAGGTCGTCGGGGAGACCGGGCGGGGCGACGAGGCCGTCACCCTGGTTCGCCAGCACCGTCCCGAGCTGGCCATCCTCGACATCAAGATGCCCGGGCTCGACGGTCTGGCCGCCGCCCGGGAGATCTCGGGTGAGCGATTGGCTGCGGTGCTCATCCTCACCGCCTTCAGCCAGCGCAACCTCATCGAGGAGGCGCGCGACGCCGGCGCTCTCGCCTACCTGGTGAAGCCCTTCCAGAAGTCCGAGCTCATCCCCGCCATCGAGGTCGCTCTGGGCCGGTTCACCGAGCTGAAGGCGTTGGAGGCGGAGAACCGGGGGCTCGAGGGACAGACCCGCAGTCTGGAGGACCTGCTGGAACGCCAGCGTCTGGTGGACCGGGCCAAGGGTCTGCTCATGGACAACCACGGCATGAAGGAGGCCGACGCCTTCTCCTTCATCCAGCGCACGGCGATGCGTCTGCGGCTCACGATGAAAGAGGTGGCCCGCCAGGTCATCGACGGCTCCCTCACCCCCTGAGGGGGCAGCCCGGCCGCGCCGGGCTCAGGCGGGCGCCACGAACAGCTGCTGGGCGATGGACGCCTCCAGCTCGATCGTGGCGTCGGTGCCGACCTCGTCCAGCACCAGGGTCACGCTGCCGTCGGTCTCCTTCGCCTGTACCCGGGCGTCGGTGCCGGGCACGAAACCGTGGCTGCTCAGGTAGCTGAGCGACTCGAGGTCGATCTCCACCTGCTCGGTGACCCGCTCGAGGCGGACGTGGTCACCCGGCTCGGCGTCGGCCAGCGCCATCTGGGCCGGCGCCTTGCCCTTGGCGCCCGGGATGGGGTTGCCGTGGGGGCAGGTGCGCGGATGGCCCAGGAGCTCGATCAGGCGGGCCTCGACCTCGTCGGAGATGACGTGCTCCCAGCGGCCGGCCTCGTCGTGGGCCTTGTGCCACTCGAGGCCGATCACGTCGGTGAGGAGCCGTTCGGCCAGCCGGTGCTTGCGGACCACGCTCTCGGCTCGGGAGCGGCCCTTGGCCGTGAGGGTGACCGAGCGCGCCGCCACGTTGACGTAGCCCTCGCTCTTCAGCCTCCGCACCATCTCCGAGACGGTGGGCGCCGAGTGGCCGAGGCGCTGGGCCAGCCGGGCCTGGATGACCTGGACGCCTTCCTCCTCGAGGGCGTGTATGGCCTCGAGGTACTCCTCGACCGGAGGATGGAAGCCATTCGACACGACCTCCAATCCTACCCGGGGGCCCGCGTCAGCGGCCGGCCCGCTCCGTCCCGGCCAGCCGGGAGCCACGGCTCCGGAGGCGGTCCGCAATAGCATGCGGTCTGTGGCCAAGGTGATGCTGCTGGACGGCAACTCGCTCGCCTACCGCGCCTTCTTCGCCCTGCCCACGGACATGGCCACGGCGTCGGGCCAGGTCACCAACGCGGTGTTCGGCTTCACCTCGATGCTCGTCAACCTGTTGAAGGACCACCGTCCCGACGCCATCGCCGTCGCCTTCGACCGGCCCGAGCCGACGTTCCGCCACGAGGTCGTCGCCGACTACAAGGCGGGGCGAGCCGAGGCGCCCGACATCCTGCGTCAGCAGATGGGACTGGTCCGCCAGGTCGTCGACGTCCTTCACGTCCCGACGGTGGAGCTGGCGGGCTTCGAGGCCGACGACGTGATCGCCACGCTGGCAACCAGGGCGCGCGACCGCGGCGACGACATCGTCATCGTGACCGGTGACCGGGACACCTACCAGCTGGTCGAGGACCCGCACGTCAAGGTGCTCTACAACCGCCGGGGCGTGAGCGACTACGTCCTCTACGACGAGACGGGCATCAAGGAGCGCACCGGGGTGACACCCGCGGAGTACCCCGCGTACGCCGCCTTGCGGGGCGATCCGTCCGACAACCTTCCCGGCGTGCCCGGAGTGGGCGAGAAGACCGCGGCCCGGCTGGTGTCCGCCCACGGCGACCTTGACGGGGTCTTCGCCAACCTCGAGTCGGCGACGCCCAAGCTCCGCCAGGCCCTGGCCGACCACGAGGCCCAGGTGCGGCGCAACGCCGAGGTCATCCCGCTGGTGCGGGACCTGCCCCTGGACGTCGATCTCGACAAGCTGTCGATGGGCGGATGGGACCCCGAGGAGGTCCGCCGTCTCTTCGGCTTCCTCGAGTTCCGCACCCTCTGGGATCGCCTGGTCGAAGCGCTGGGTCCGCAGGGAGAGGCCCTCAGCGGACCGGTTGGCGCCCAGCGCTTCGAGATCGAGCTCCAGCTGGCCTCCGCTCCCGAGGACGCGTCAGCGGCGCTCTCCAGGCTCGCCGCCCGCGGTGGCGCGGTGGTCGTCGAGGCGGCGTGGGAGGGCCAGCCAGGGCGCTCACCGATCCTGGGCCTGGCGCTGGCGGGGGCGACGACGACCTCGCCCGGCGGCGATGGGAGCGAGGCGGACGACCGGCCCGACGAGGTCGTTTGGATCCCCGCTGCCACCCTGGATGCCCCCGAGGTCTCGGCCGAGCTGGCCCGCCTAGTGGGATCGGGCGGCGTTCCCACGGTGGCCCACCGGGCCAAGGAGCTGATGCGGGCACTGGCACCGAGAGGCGTCGACATCGCCGGCCTGGAGCTCGACACGGCCGTGGCCGCCTATCTGGTCGAGCCGGGGGAGAGCACCTACCCGCTCGAGGAGCTGGCCGCCCGCTACGCCGGGGTGGACGTCCGTGCCCCCGCCGCCCCACCGGCCGGCCAGCTCGACCTCGAGGGGACGGCGAGCGACCCCGCCGAGGAGACCGGCCGGCGAGCGGCCGCCGTGGCCAGGCTGGCGCCCGCCCTCAGCGCAGCGCTGAAGGCCCGAGGTCTGTCGAAGCTGCACGACGACGTCGAGCGCCCGCTGGTCCACGTCCTCGCCCGCATGGAGGTCGTCGGCGTGCGGGTCGACGTCGACTACCTCACGGCCGTGGTGCGATCGCTGACCGACGAGGTCCAGCGCCTCGACGGCGAGATCCAGGACCTCGCCGGGGTGGAGTTCCGGGTCAACTCGACCCAACAGCTGCGCACGGTCCTGTTCGACAAGCTGGGACTGGCCCCCCAGAAGAAGACCAAGACGGGGTACTCCACCGACGCCGCCTCGCTGGAGCGCCTCCGCGGTGAGCACCCCGTCATCGAGGCCCTGCTGCGCTACCGGGAGATGGAGAAGCTGCGGTCGACCTACGGCGACAGCCTCCTGGCCGAGGTGGCGGCCGACGGGCGCATCCACGCCAGCTTCAACCAGACCGTGGCGCGCACGGGTCGGCTGTCGTCGGACCAGCCCAACCTGCACAACATCCCGATCCGCAGCGAGGAGGGGCGTCAGCTGCGGCGCGCGTTCATCCCTGCTGAGGGCTGCTCGCTGCTGGTGGCCGACTACAACCAGATCGAGCTGCGCGTGATCGCCCACCTGGCGAACGACCCGGGCCTGATCGAGGCCTTCGAGTCGGGCCAGGACATCCACAACGCCACCGCAGCGCGCGTCTTCAGCGTCGAGCCCGAGGACGTGACGATCTCTCAGCGGTCGAAGGCCAAGATGGTCTCCTACGGGCTGGCCTACGGCATGGAGTCGTACGGCCTGTCGCAGCGCCTGGGCATCGAGGTCGAGGAGGCGGCCATCATCCTGGCCGCCTATTTCGAGGCCTTCCCCAACGTCCGGGCGTACATGGACGCGACAGTCGCAGAGGCCAGGGAGAAGGGCTACACGCAGACGCTGTTCGGTCGACGGCGCCCCATCCCCGAGCTGTCGGCGTCCAACTACCGGGTGCGCCAGGCGGGTGAGCGCCAGGCCATGAACGCAGGCATCCAGGGTCTCGCTGCCGACATCTTCAAGGTCGCCCTCGTGCGCCTGGACGCCGCCCTCGAGCGGAAGGGCCTGGCCAGCCGCCTGATCCTGCAGGTGCACGACGAGGTGATCGTCGAGGTGCCCCCGGAGGAGCGGGACCAGGCCACCGAGCTGACGGTGGACGCCATGCAGCACGCCGCCGAGCTGAGCGTGCCCCTCACCGTCAACCTGTCGTGGGGATCGACCTGGGCCGAAGCCAAGGGCTGAGCGCCAGGGTGCCGCACTTCTACGAGCGGCTGGCCGACATCGTCGGCCCCGCCTACCTGCGCTACTCGTTCACGAGGGGCACGGAGTCCGAGGTGACCTTCCTCGCCGACGCCCTCGGGCTGGCACCGGGTCATCGGGTCCTGGACGTCGGGTGCGGACCCGGTCGCCACAGCCACGCGCTGGCCCGACGGGGCATCCGGATGGCGGGCGTCGACGTGGCCCAGCGCTTCGTCGAGCTCGCCTGCGGCGACGCGCCCGACGGCGCCGCCTTCGTCCGGGGAGACGCCCGTCGCCTCCCGGTCGCCCCCCGCAGCATGGACGCGGTGCTCTGTCTGTGCCAGGGAGGGTTCGGGCTGCTCGGCGGGGGCGGGGGCGAGCAGGCGGCGCTGGACGGGATGGCCGACGCGCTGCGCGTGGGTGGGAGGCTGGCCCTGTCGGCGGTCTCGGCCTATTTCGTGCTGCGGTACCCGGAGCAGGGCGACACCTTCGACGCCGCCGAGGGCGTCTATCACGAGGTGGCGACGGTGCGCGACGACGAGGGCGGCCAGTCCGAGCTGGACCTGTGGACGACCTGCTTCACCCCTCGAGAGCTCCGGCTGATGTGCGCCCGGTCCGGCCTGACGGTGCTCCACCTGTGGTCGGTCGGGCCCGGACGGTACGGCCGGCGCCCACCCGATCTCGACCACCCGGAGTGGCTGGTGGTCGCCGAGCGAGGGCAGGCACGGGAGTGATGAGGCCTGGTGGTAAAATGCTACGAGGGTGTTTCGCCGCCGTCGGGCCGACGAGCTTGCTCGGGGGGGGACGGGGCTCCCACGATCTCTCGCCGGGACACTACCCGCGGGAGCCCGCCCGGAAAGAAGGCTACCAATCGATATGTCCGAGCAGCGTGCCACGAAGTCCGTACCAGCTGACGCCGCGCCCCCGGCACCACCGGAGCCGGCGGTGACCGATGCCGGCGACGGCGGCGCCGGCCTCCAGGGGTCGCCCTCGCATGAGGGTGCGCAGATGGGCACGTTCGACGAGGCAGGCAAGTACACCCCGAGGCAGGTCGTCGCCGACGACCTGGGAGACGTGTCCCTGGAGGACGCCATCGCCGGCACCATCGTCGAGTTCGACGACGGCGACATCGTCCAGGGCAGCGTCGTCAAGGTGGACGCGGACGAGGTCCTGCTCGACATCGGGTTCAAGTCGGAGGGGGTCATCCCGGCCCGGGAGCTGTCGATCCGTCACGACGTCGACCCGTCGGAGATCGTGACCGTCGGCGACCGCATCGAGGCTCTCGTCCTCCAGAAGGAGGACAAGGAAGGGCGCCTGGTCCTGTCCAAGAAGCGGGCCCAGTACGAGCGGGCGTGGGGAACCATCGAGAAGATCAAGGAGTCCGAGGGCGTCGTCAACGGTCCGGTCATCGAGGTCGTCAAGGGCGGGCTCATCCTCGACATCGGCCTGCGCGGCTTCCTGCCCGCCTCGCTCGTCGAGCTGCGCCGGGTGCGCGACCTGGCGCCCTACGTGGGTCGCAACCTCGACGCCAAGATCATCGAGCTGGACAAGAACCGCAACAACGTCGTGCTCTCGCGGCGGGCGTGGCTGGAGGAGACCCAGCGCGAGCAGCGGGAGGAGTTCCTCGTCAACCTCAAGCCCGGCGAGGTCCGCCGCGGCACGGTGTCGTCGGTCGTCAACTTCGGGGCCTTCGTCGACCTCGGGGGGATGGACGGGCTCGTCCACGTGTCGGAGCTGTCGTGGAAGCACGTCGACCACCCGTCCTCGGTCGTCAGCGTGGGCGACGAGATCGAGGTGCAGGTGCTCGACGTCGACCTCGACAAGGAACGCATCAGCCTCTCGCTCAAGGCGACGCAGGCCGACCCCTGGCAGGAGTTCGCCAACGCCCACCGGGTCGCCGAGCTGGTCTACGGGAGGGTGACCAAGCTGGTCCCGTTCGGTGCCTTCATCCAGGTGGGCGACGGCATCGAGGGCCTTGTGCACATCTCGGAGATGGCCGTGCACCACGTCGACCTGCCCGAGCAGGTCGTGAGCCCGGGCGAGGAGCTGTGGGTCAAGATCATCGACATCGACCTCCAGCGCCGCCGCATCAGCCTGTCGATCAAGCAGGCCGCCGAGGGCGGCGAGGTCGCGCCCGAGTACCGCGAGGCGTTCGGCGAGCACGCCTACGACGAGCAGGGAAACTACATCGGGTTCACGGAGACGGAGTTCACGCCCGAGACCGAGGCCCAGCAGGCGTGGGCCGAGTACGTGTCGGAGAAGGGTCCGTCCGAGGGCGCGTCCGAGGGTGGCCCCGCTGCTCCGCCGCCCGCATCACCGCCGCCCGCGTCACCGCCGCCGGCCGATGGCGAGGCACCGGCTGGCTGACCGCCCGTCCGGCGGCAGCTACTGATTGCTGGCAGTCGACCGGGTCGCCCCGAAGCTGACCGGGGACTCCACGGGGAAGTGACAGGCGACGAAGTGGTCCGGTCGCATCTGGCGCATCTGGGGCTCCTCGGCTGCACAGCGGTCCTGGGCCCGCGGACAGCGGGTCCGGAAGCGGCAGCCGCTCGGTGGTGACACCGGCGACGGGATCTCACCCGCCAGCCCGGCGCCGTTGGTCGAGGGCCGAACCTGCGGGTCGGGCTCGGGGATCGACGCGAGGAGCGCGTTGGTGTACGGGTGGGTCGGGTGCTCGTAGAGGTCGTCCGCTCCCGCCACCTCGCACAGCTTGCCGAGGTACATCACCGCAACCCGGTCGCTGACGTTCTTCACCACGGCGAGGTCGTGGGCGATGAAGATCATCGTCAGTCCGTAGCGCTTCTTGGTGTCGGCCAGGAGGTTGAGGATCTGGGCCTGAACGGAGACGTCGAGGGCGGACACCGGCTCGTCGCAGATGAGGAGCCTGGGGTCGAGCATGAGCGAGCGGGCGATGCTGATGCGCTGGCACTGCCCACCAGAGAACTGGTAGGGCCGCCGGTCACCCGCGGCGTCCACGTCGAGACCGACGGCATCGAAGACCTCCCGGACCTTCGCATCCCGTTCGGCACCGCCGCCCCGCCCCCAGATGGCCAGCGGCTCGGCCACGATGTCGACGACCCGGCGCCGGGGGTTGAGCGACGAGATCGGGTCCTGGAAGATCATCTGCATCTGGGGCCGGGTCTCGCGCAGAGCGCCGCGCTTGAGCGCTGTGAGCTCCTGGCCGGCGAAGCGCACCGAGCCCGACGTCGGACGGGGAAGCTGCATCACGGCGCGACCGGTCGTCGACTTCCCGCACCCCGACTCGCCGACCAGGCCGAGCGTCTCGCCCTCCAGCACGTCGAAGCTCACATCCGAGACGGCATGGACGCGTTGGCGCGGTCCGGCATGGAAGTTGACGACGAGGTGCTCGACCCGCAGCAGGGCGTCACCGGTGCGCAACTGGGCGGTCCCGCTGCCGGCCATCAGGCTCCTGCGGGCGCCACCGGCGCACCGGCGTCGAGGCGCCCCTCGCGTCGGTTGCGGTCGAGCGCGTCCCGTCCCTCGGGCGTTCCCACGGGGAACCAACACCGGTAGACGTGGCCTGGCGTGGTCGCCTCCTGCAACGGCGGCTCCTCGTCCCTGCATCGCTGCTGGGCGTAGGGACAGCGAGGATAGAAGCGGCACCCCGTCGGCAGGTTGACCAGGTCCGGTGGCCGCCCTGGGATGACCGACAGCGTCGTGTGGCTGGGATCGGCGAGCTTGGGGATCGACTTCAGCAGGGCCTCGGTGTAGGGCATCTTCATGTCCGAGAACAGCGTCCTGGTCGGTGCCTTCTCGACGATCTTGCCCGCGTACATGACCGCGATCTCGTCGGTGCGTCCGGCGACGACGCCCAGGTCGTGGGTCACCAGCACCATGGCCATGTACCGCTCCCGCTGCTGGCGGGCGAGGAGGTCGAGGATCTGGGCCTGGACGGTGACATCGAGCGCGGTCGTCGGCTCGTCAGCCATCAGCAGCCGCGGACCGCAGGCCAGGGCCACGGCTATGGTGACCCGCTGCCGCATACCCCCCGACAGCTGGTGGGGGAAGTCGCCCAGGCGCTGCTCGGGCTCGGGGATGCCGACGGAGTCGAGCAGGGCGACGGCGCGACGGCGGCCTTCGGCTCGGTCGACGCCCAGGTGATGGCGCAGGGACTCGGTGATCTGGCGCCCGACGCGCATGACGGGATTGAGCGAGGTCATCGGGTCCTGGAAGACCATGCCGATCTCCACGCCCCAGATGTCCCGCAGCTCGGCTTCGGTCAGTGCGGTCAGCTCCCGTCCCGCGAAGCGCACCTCACCGCTGCGCACCACATTGGTCCGGGGCAGGAGCCCCATGATCGAGCGGGAGAGAACCGTCTTGCCCGAACCCGACTCGCCGACAACACCGAGGGTCCGTCCCCGGTCGAGGCTGAAGGACACCCCGTCGACGGCGCGGACCATGCCTCGCCCGGTGCGGAAGTGCGTCGTCAGGTCGGCCACCTCGAGCAGTGGCCCGGACGTCTCCGGCGCAGCCGGGTAGCCGGTGGTCTGACGATCACGCCGCGCCCTCACAGGCCACCCTCCCTGATCTCGAAGAACGACCGCAGTCGGTCGCCGGCGAAGTTCAGGGCTAGCACGGTGAAGAAGAGCGCCAGCGACGGCCACAGGCAGATCAGCGCATCCTGCTCGAGGGACGTGCGGCCCTCGCTGATCATCCCGCCCCAGGTGGGTGTGGGCGGGCGCACCGACAGCCCCAGGAAGGCCAGGGCGCCTTCGGCCACGATGGCTATCGCCACCGCCACCAGGGCGAACGACAGGGCGGTGGGCAGGACGTTGGGGAGGATCTCCCGCGCCATGATGCGGATCCTCCGTGCGCCCAGGGCACGGGCGGCCAGCACGAACTCGCGTTGGGCGTAGACGATCGTGTTGGCCCGCACGATCCGGAAGAGCGGTGCGATCGACAGGATCCCGATGCTCACCACCACGGTGAACAGGCTCTGGCCGACGGCGGCCACGATCGCCAGCAGGAAGACGAGGGCGGGAAAGGCCAGGGCCACGGTGGAGGCGCCGTCGAAGATGGCGTCGAGCGGCCCGCGGTAGAACCCGGCGATCAGACCGAGCGTCCCGCCGACCACCATTCCGATGAAGATCGAGGTGAACCCCACGATCAGGGAGACCCGTGCGCCGAAGATGATCCTCGAGAAGATGTCGCGGCCCAGGCTGTCGGTGCCGAGGAGGTGCTGCAGGCTCGGGCTCTGCTTGGGAAGCGACGACCCGATGCCGTTGGGGTCGTCCAGGGGCAGCAGGTTGGCCAGCACGGCGAGGAGGATGACCAGGGCCACCCAGCCGACCGAGATCCAGAAGGCGAAACCGAGCCGGCGGATGGCTGCCGACGGCGCCCGGGCGGTCTTGGCCTCACCGAGCTGGACGTCGGCCGGTCCCTCCAGCACCTCGCCACCCGCCGGTGCTCCCGCCATGACGCCGAGCGAGGTCGACGGGATCCCGGCCGGGACCACGTCCGGCCGCGACGGTGGTCTGCTAGACGGTGGCTCGGGCATGGCGGGTCCTCGGGTCGATGGCGGCGTAGAGGAGGTCGACGAGGAGGTTGATCACGACGAAGCCGACGGCGACCACCAGCACCGTGGCCTGGACGATCCCGTAGTCGCGAGCATAGATCGAGCTGAGCGTGAGGAGCCCGATACCGGGCAGCTGGAAGATGAACTCGACGAGGAACGCCCCGGTGATGAGGGTGCCGATGTTGATGCCGGCCACCGTGACGAGCGCGAACGTCGACGGCCGGAGGGCGTGTCGCAGCAGGATGTGCGATGTCGGCATCCCCTTCGCTCTCGCCGTGGTGATGAAGTCCTCCCGCAAGGTGGCGATCATGTCGGTGCGGAGGACCCGCATGTAGACGGCGAGCGACCCGAGGGCGAGGGTCAACGACGGAAGAATGGCGTGTTTGAGATTGTCGCCGAGGTCCTGGGTCAGCGGCGTCCACCCCGTGGCCGGAAAGACGTGGAAGCTCACTGCGAAGAGGTAGACGAGCAGCACGCCCAGCATGAAGGCGGGGATGGCGAGCAGCCCGAAGGCGACCCCGGTCGACACCTGGTCGAACACGCCGTCGGGCCGCAGCGCGGCGAGGATGCCCAGGGGTACGGCGACGACCAGGGCGATGAGCTGGGACAGCACGAGGAGCTCGACGGTGACCGGCAGGGCCTGCTTGACGGCCTTGCCCACCGTCTGCCCGTTGAGGTAGGAGGTACCCAGGTTGCCGTGGAGGCTGTTGTCCAGGTACTGGACGTACTGGCCTGGTAGCGACTGGTCGAGGCCGAGCTGGTGGCGGCACTGAGCCAGGCCTTTCGCAGGGATCACCGGGCAGGTTGTGCAGCAGCACGAACGACAAGAGGGTCACCACGAACAGCACGATGATGGCGAGGGCGAGCCGTTTGGCTACGAAGACCATCTGTTGCGCTGCCCCCTCCCTGGCCGGCTCACCCCGCTACATCCACCCCCACCTAGCTGATCCAGATCTGGGTAGGCCAGATCCTGCCATCCTGGAGCCCGACTCCCTTGCTGCCGTCAGGGAAAGTCGGCCCGTTGAAGTTCATGACGTTCGGCTTGGCCGAGACGATCCACACCGTTCTGTCGATCCACAGGTAGGGAACATCGGACGCGAAGCGCTTGGCCACGGTCTGGTAACTGGCCGTTCGGACCGACGGGTCGGGGTTGGACCTCGCGGTGTCGAGCGCCTGCTGGATCTGGGGATCCTTGTTGCGGGCGAAGTTCAGGGCCAGCGAGCCCACGGGGGCGGTGCCCACTACGGCGTTGAGAATGAACTGGGCCGACTCGGTCTGGGTGATGGTGGACTGGATGCCGGCCTGCTTCCACATGCTCTGCAGCAGCTGCGCCCCCTGGAGGTTGATGGGGTTGTTGGTGACCCCCAGCTGCACGTTGATCGGCTGGCCGTACTGGGCGACGAGCGACTTCGCCTTGTTGAGGTCGTAGTTGGGATATCCGGTGGGCGCGTAATAGGGGGACCCCGGCGCGAAGGGACCGGTTGACTGTGGCGGTATGCCGTTGTCGATGGTGTTGATGAACTTCTGCCGGTCGGTGGCGTAGGCCAGGGCCTGTCGGACCCGGACGTCGCTCACGGGCGGCACGGCGGTGTTGATCATGAAGAAGGACTGGGCGGGCTCGAGCGTGGAGTGGAGGTCGGTGACGGTGACGAAGCTCGAGTCGCCCGTGAGATCGACGTAGTTCTGGAGTGTGTCGCTGTGGAGGATGTTGATCCCGCCCGACTTGAGTGTGTTCTCTCGGGATTGGAAGTCGACGATGGGTTTGTAGGTGATCTGGTCCAGGTAGGGCATGCCCGGACGCCAGTAGTGGGGGTTCTTCGTGGCCGTGAAGTGATCGTTCGGCACCCACTGCTGGAAGACGAAGGGGCCGGTCCCGACCGGGTGCTGTGAGGCGGTCTTCCCCAGCGTGCTGGGCTCGGCGATGTAGCCGACCTGGTACTGCCCGGAGATGGACACGGGGAAGGGCACCCACGGGCTGTTCATCGACACGGTGACGGTGAGTGGTCCGGTCACGTCCACGCTGGAGATGTTGGTGAACGCCGGGCCGGCGAGGGCCGAGGCCCTCGCGCCGTCCAGGTTCGCCTTCACCGCGCCGGCGTCGAGCGGTGTGCCGTTGTGGAACACGATGTTCGGCCGAAGCGTGATCGTCCACTTGGTGTAGTCCCCGTTGGGGGTGATCGACTGGGCCAGGTAGGGCTTGATCGACCCGTCGGCCGCCACCGCAGCCAGGGGATCGTAGACCGTGCGCCCGTAGATGACGCCGTTGGCGTCCCACCGATTGCTGGTGGGGTCGAAGCCGTCGATGTCGGCTGTCAGCCCCATCGTGATGCTGCCACCCGGCTTGGGTGTGGCGCTCGAGACGCCGGCACCGGAGGACGTCGAGCTCCCGCCGCTCGAGCCCCCACCGCCACACGCGGCGAGGATCGCCGGGGCGCTCCCGAGCACGGTGAGGCCGGCCGCCGTTCTGGCACCTCGGGCGAGAAAGGTGCGCCGGTCGAAGGGTTCGGGCCTGGGCACAGTCCCCCCTTGCGTCATGGGTCACTCGTGAACATACAGCGTTCCTCGACCTCGGAGGTGACGGCTGTCATGAGGATCGACTACGAGCTCACCCAGATCTGCGTCGTGGAGATGACGCCGCCGATCAGCCCGAGGGCCTTCCCCCCGTCGGGGAGCGTCGGGCCGTTGAAGTTCATGACCCGAGGCTTGGCCGACACCGACCAGATGTTCCGGTTGGTCCACAGGTAGGGGACGTCGGCCCCGAAGCGGGAGCCGATGCTCTGGTAGGCGGTGGCCCGGGCGGCCTGGTCCGGG
>VAWP01000108.1:36188-41063 GCA_005888295.1 Actinomycetota bacterium | reverse complement strand
GTCGATCCGGGCCAGCTCCATGACCCGCTCGATGTCCGCACGGCCCGGTTCGCTGTCGAGGTAGTGAAAGTACTCAGCGGCGACGTCCCTCTCCTCCAGCAGCTCGCGGGCGGTCCGGCACTTTGAACACCCGGGGTTGAACCAGACACAGACTTCCTCCACAAGCCCAAGAGGTTAGAGGCCCCTACCGGGCGATCCTGCCGTGAGATCAACGACGGGTCGTCGGGGCGCGAAGCGACGGGCCGACGGCGTGGAGCTTGGTCCGGTGCCGTGTCGCTCCTCACCGGCGCTGCGCGCCAGGTAGGTCATCGGATCCGCATCGACGCTCAGCGGAAGCCCTCCACCTGCGTCGCCTCGCCGGCCACCCGGACCCCATAGCGATAGGCGAGCATGCCGCCGAGGAAGCCCGATAGCACGAGAACCGCCAGCGCAGCCGCGGAGAGCGCCACGAGACCCCAGCTGGTTGGTCCCGATCTCGTCTGCGTCATCAATCGCGCCTATCTCGAAGGCCTGTTGCGAGGCCTGGGCAGCGAAACGGTCGACGCCATCCTGGCTCCCCGTCAAGGCATGTGTTGCGTCGAGCTCCGTTTGTCAACTGTGCAGCCCTGAGCAGACGCCTTGGAGCGACGGAGCTGGCGGCCGCCGCGGCTTGGCGGCTTGACGTCAACCCTGCAGCGCTGCAATACTGAACTTAATGGTTCAGTATTCCTCGGTGCTCGATCGCACGTTTTCGGCGCTCGCTGATCCGCACCGTCGCCAGATCCTTGATCGGCTGGGCACCGGGCCAGTGTCGGTCTCGGACCTGGCGGCGCCTCTCCGCATGTCCTTGCCCGGGGTCCTGAAGCACGTCCGTACATTGGAAGACGCGCACCTGGTCGAAACCACGAAGGAGGGGCGAACTCGGTGGTGCCAGCTCCGTCGACGCCCGTTGGATGACGCCGCCCGATGGATCGACCAACGGCGCGACCGTTGGGATGGACGGCTCGACCGGTTCGCACGACACGTCGAGGCGACGAAGGCCACATGAAGATGACCGGCTTCGACATCCGCCTCCAGCGCCTGATCAACGTCCTGCCCCACCAGGCGTTCCACCAGTGGGTCGACGCCGACGGCCGGCGTAGCTGGTACGCACCTGATGAGGGATCAGTCGTCGTGGAGTCAGAGACCGATTTGCGTGTCGGTGGTTCGTACCGGGTGTCGGTCGTCGGGCCCACGGGAGATCCGATGTACACCGAGGAAGGCATCTTCGAGCTGATCGAGCCGCCGCATCGGCTCGTCTACCGACAGATCATGGCGGTGCCAGGCAGGACTTCGATTGAGACCCGAGTGATCGTGACCTTCGAGGAGCGAGAGGGCAAGACGCTGCTGACCCTTCTCGATACGGGATTTCCGACCGAGGAGCAGCGTGACGAATTCGAGCGCGGGTGGCCCGACTTCCTTGATGCCTACGAGCGATCACTCGCCAGCTAACAGGTGAACACGCGTCTGGAGGGCTGCGCAGCTGCGTCGCCACCCTCTGCTTCATCTTCGAGAGGGGTAGATATGGGGTTGACTTTCCCAGGAGAGTCAGCGCAGTACCGGACGGCACGTGATCGGCTGCTTGACGAGGAGATCGAGCTGCGTCGGGCCATGGAGCGAGTCGCCGAGACCAGGCGGCGCCTCCCACCAGGTGGAGTCGTGCCGGACGACTACGTCTTCCAGAGCACAGACGCCGACGGCGCCTTGGCACACGTTCGACTATCCGAGCTGTTCGCATCCGGCAAGGACTCGCTCATCACCTACAGCTTCATGTTCCCGCGCCACTCTGAAGACCACGCACCCGGGCCAAAGACGGGTCGAACAGCGCTTCTGCCACTCGCGGAGGGACCGTGTTCTGCGTGCACCGCGCTTCTCGACCAGCTCGATGGCGCCGTCGAACATCTCACGGACCGCGTCAACTTCGTGGCCGTCGCCAAGGCACCGCTCCCGCACGTCCTCCACTTCGCCGAGGAACGCGGATGGCGACACCTTCGTCTCATTTCATCAGAAGGCAACAGCTTCAAGCGCGACTACCACGGCGAGGACATTAACGGCGAGCAGCAACCAATGGTCAACGTGTTTCACCGCGACGGTGATGTGATTCGCCACTTCTGGGGTTCCGAGATGCTCTACGCCGCCGCCGACGCTGGACAGGATCCGCGCCATACCGGCACCATCGAGCCGCTCTTCAACCTCTTCGACCTGACCCCAGAGGGTCGTCCGACCGATTGGGAAGAACAGTTCGACTACTCGTCACACCCCTTAGTGTCCGAGCAGCCTGAGGAATTCAGAGACGGCACAGTGACTTGAGGAGAAACGAGCTATGGCGACGGAGATGACGAACCCAGCTCTCGCTGAAGTGTCCTTCCTGGTTGGTGACTGGGAGATGACCCTCGCGCGTGCCTCGTTCTTGCCGAGCAAGGACGACGTCGTACATGGCCACGTCGAGTTCCGACCGATCGAAGAAGGGACCCTACTGGCGATGCGACAGGGCGTTGAACCTCCAAAACCACCGGCGGCAACCTGGGTCATCGGCCGTGACGAATCCCGCGATGTGTACACGGTCCTCTACAGCGACAGCAGAGGCGTTTCCAGAGTGTACGAGATGACATTGTCGAACAGAGAGTGGCGCATCTGGAGAGAGAACCTGGAGTTCTCACAGCGCTTCGAGGCGACCGTAAGCGCCGATCACAACGAGATCATGGGTAGATGGGAGAAATGCGCCTCGGACGGGGCATGGGAGCACGACTTCAACATCGCCTACACACGTGAATCGCCAAACCGAGCCGTTCGATAATGAGCATCCCCTAACCGCGCCAGCCGACCGCCCAGATCCGCGGGCTCCAGCCGCCGAGATAGGTCGGTGTGCATGAGGAGGGTGGGGCGGGCGTGAGTCCGCCAAGTACTGTGCCCGGTATGTCCGCTTCCCCTGCCACCGCCGACCTTCGCGACATCCGCGCGCTCGTGACCGGCGGCACGAGCGGGCTCGGCCGCGCCATGGCGCAGGCGCTCGTGTCAGCGGGCGCCCAGACCGTCGTGACCAGCCGCGACCTTGGTCGCGCCGAACAGTCGGCCAGGCAGCTCGGCGGCAACGCCATCGGGATCGCAATGGACGTCCGTGACCACGATTCGGTCCACACCGGAGTCGAGGAAATCGACGATCGTGTCGGCCGTCTCGATGTGCTCGTCAACAATGCCGGCGTTGGCATGCGGACGGTCAATCCGCGCTTCCTCACTGAGCCACAGCCATTCTGGGCGATCTCGCCAGCGGGGTTTCGCGATGTGGTCGAGACCAAGCTCACTGGCTCGTTCCTGGTTGCCCGCGCCGTGGTTCCACGCATGCTCCAGGCAGGCGGCGGGCGCGTGGTGATGATCTCGATGAACACCGAGACGATGACCCGGCGCGGCTTCGCGCCCTACGGACCGTCGGGTGCCGGTGTTGAGGCGCTCGCCCGTGTAATGGCAGCTGACCTGACTGGAAGTGCGGTCACGGTCAACATACTCCTGCCGGGCGGCGCAACCGATACCGGGATGGTCCCAGAGGATGTCTCAGACGAGGTACGGAGTCGGCTGCTCGATCCGGGGATCATGGGACCGCCGATCGTGTGGCTCACTTCCCCGCAGGCAGCTGGCGTCCACGACGAGCGGATCGTCGCAACTGAGTTCGACGACTGGCTGGCGCGGCGCGCACGATGACGATCATGTGAGTCGGGCTCCGATCGGCTATGACAAGTGGTCTCGAGCGGGAGGAATCGCCCGATTCCTCGACGAACTACGAGCCGCCCACAACCGCGCTGGCGTCGCGTCTCGAGGCGAGCGTGCCCACTGGCAGGCAGGTAGGGAGCGGAGATGGCGTCGTTCGGTCGCAGCCGTCGAAGGATGAGGACGGCTGCGTTGCTCATCGTGGTGTCCGCCTTTCTCGGGGCCATGGTCTCGGCGGGGACGGGCGTTCCCAAGGCGCTTGCCGAGGGCAGCCCGACATGGGCCAACCACGACAACGACAACTGGGGCGGCTGGTCGGACCCTGCAAACCTCGGTTTCGCCACCAACCCCGCGGGGTGCGACCCTCTTGACTCGGCCCAGTGCCTGCTCCCCTACCCCAACGACTGGTTCACTCGTCACGACGCGACGAGCCCCACCGGTCGCCGTCTCGACCTGAACGTGCTGGCCATGCCGCACAACGCCGAGGGAAAGCCGATCGAGCCCCTCGAGTGGAACCGCAGCGACGGCTTCAGCGCCGGGGCCCAGATCCTGACCGTCGTGCCCGGGATGACGAGCAACGCCGACCTCGCGCCCTCCGGGCTGCCACCCGACACCAACCTGGCCATGAACGACCCGACCGTCAACCCCGACCCCGGCGTGCTCCTCCTCGACGCCGACACCGGCCGCACGTGGCCAGTCTGGGTGGAAGTCGACCAATACGGCCAGGAGGACGGCGTGCTGCCCGCCGGTGCCGTCGGCCACGTCCAGCATGACCTGATGATCCACCCGGCCGCGAACCTCCTGGACGGGCACCGCTACATCGTCGCCCTCCGCCACCTGCACGAGGACAACGGCACTCTTGCCCCCGCTCCGGCCGCCTTCGCGTCCTACCGGGATGGCACGGCGTCGCCGACCGACCCCCGCGCCGCCCACATGAAGGGGGTCCTCGCGGACCTGGCCGAGGCCGGCTGGAGCGCGCCGAACCTCTACCTGGCGTGGGACTTCACGACGGCCAGCACCACCAACGTCACCGGCCGGCTCCTCCACATCCGTGACGACGCGTTCTCTCAGCTCGGCCAGAAGGCCAATGACTCCGCCAAGGGCGGCATCACACCCGGCAGCTCCGCACCGACCTTCGCCGTGAGCTCGGTGACC
>VAWP01000108.1:35008-36128 GCA_005888295.1 Actinomycetota bacterium | reverse complement strand
GGTCGGCACCCCGTTCGATGACTGTCCCGCTCCCAGCCAGTTCGTCCTCGACCCAACCAACCCCGATGCCCTTCCCAGCCAGGTGGCGGGCCAGACCTATCACGCGACGTTCATCTGCAACGTGGGGAGGACAGCCTTTGGCGGCCACCGGCTACTCAGACCGGTGGAGTACGGGCACGGCCTGTTCGGGAGCGCGTCCGAGGTGAACGTGGCGCCCCAGGAGGAGATGGCCAACCAGTTCGGGATGATGTACTGCGGAACGGACTGGCTGGGATTCGATACCTCCGACGTGCCCGACGCCTTCCTCGCCATCCAGGACCTCTCGCGCTTCCCGATCCTGGCTGACCGCAGCCAGCAGGGCCAGCTCGACTTTCTCTACCTCCAGCGCCTGATGGTCCATCCCCAGGGCTTCGCCGCCAGCCCCGCGTTCCAGTACCCCGACCGCACCTCGTTCATCGACCGCAGCGGTGTCTTCTACGACGGCAACAGCCAGGGCGGCATCTACGGCGGGACCGTCTGCTCGGTGTCCATCGATGTCAAGCGCTGCGTGCTGGGCGTGAACGGCATGGACTACTCGATCCTCTTGCCCCGCTCGACCGACTATGTGGCGTCCCAGCCCCTCACGGCGTTCAACCCGCTCGCCTTCGACCCCTCCGACCCGACGTCCCAGATCGGCTACTCATCGTTCCTCGACTTCTTCTATCCCGACCAGTCCCAGCGAATGCTTCTCTTCGACCTCATCCAGACACTGTGGGACCGGGCTGACCCCGACGGCTACGCCACCCACATGACGGCCACCGCCGAGGCCCGCCACACCCTGCCCGACACGCCCGACCACCACGTGCTCATGCAGATCGCCTGGGGTGACCACCAGGTGGCCAACATCACCGCCGAGGACGAGGCCCGCACGATCGGGGCCGGGTCGATCGTCCCGCCCCTTGTCTCGGCGAGGCTATCGGGCTCGAACGACCCGGGTGGGGCCTACGCCTACAACGCGACATCACCGTTCTGGCACATCCCTCCGATCACCTCATTTCCCTATGACGGCTCGGCGATCGCGCTCTTCGACGCCGGCCCCGTCGGGGCCGACCAGTACGGCACCGACCCGCCGCCGCCGTCG
>VAWP01000108.1:1669-35000 GCA_005888295.1 Actinomycetota bacterium | reverse complement strand
CCCCGGCGGGCGTGCGCCGCCCAGCACCAGAAGGCGCCTTTCCTGGCTGTCGCCGGCGTCGTCACCGAGCCTCTGCAGCCCGACGGACCGCCGCCTCCGCCCTATTTCGCCGGTGGGTGGCACGGGACGTGCACGAACCCGTGACCGCCATCAAGGCCGCGGTTCGCCCCGGAACCGCCACAGACCGTCCAACTGCCATCTCAGAACTGCGGCCGGCTCGCGTCCGACAACGCCGGGTCGAAGTGACGCAACGGATTAGCGGGCCGCGAATTCCGAGCGGTGGCCGTGCAGTCCGCCGAAGACCGGTACGTACCCGACAACCGAGCCGGCAGTCACGCGGTCCCAGACGAGGCCCGCCAGACGTTCTGGAGCGAGGTGTAGTCGATGATCTCGATGCCCTCGTCGGCGAGGACCTTGCGGGCGTGGTCGGACGTAAGGAACGTGTGGTCGCTCTGTCGCACTTGCCACCCCTGCTCGATCGCCCGCCAGTCTTCCGTGGCGAGCGCGGGGTGAACGGCCCACTCGTTGAGGCCCGGCGGCAGGGCACGAAGCAGGCGCTCATAGGTTTGCGGCTTGCCCTCCACGTCGACGGTACAGCTGTCGAGCCAGGTGCCGTCGATGACCGGCTTGCCCAGGCTGCGGGCCTTCTGGCAGCCGTCATCGAGCCAGACGCGGGCCGCGAGCCCATACTCGTCAGCGAGCGCGAGCCCGAGGTCGAAGATGTCCCCGCGGCCCCCGTCGCCGAGGCAGTGCCAGTCCAGGTGGGTCGGAGAAAGCCCTGCATCCAGGACCGTGTTGATCTGGGTGAGCAGCTCGCGTTCGACGTCCTCGAGGCGGGCTTGGGAGAGCATTCGGTCCCGGTTAACCGGCTCGTCGGTGAACAGCTCGCCGGTGTCCGGGTCGAGTAGCGACGGCACTTCAGCCTTGGGCGCCGATGGTCCCCATACGTAGTTTGGCTTGTCGCGGATCAAGGTGAGATGGAGGCCGAACGGGATGTGCGGCCGCTCCCGGAGCAGTCTGATGGCGTCCGCCGCGCCTGGGCAGGGCACCATGAGACTGCATGACGTGGCCACACCATTCTCGAGGGAGTCGAAGATCGCGATGTTCACGGCCTCGTGCATGCCGAGGTCGTCACAGTTGAGGATGAGAACCCGAGCGTCCGGGTCGAAGCCGAGCAGCTCAGTGCTCATCCGAGACCACCTTTGGCGAGTCGCCACCCGCCCATACTGCTGTCGAGTCCTGCTCGGGTCCACCCTCCGATCTGTCCGGCCTGGGGCGGTCTTGCGAGGCCTACCCGGCGTCGAGCCGCTGTCGCGCGTCTTTCCAGCTGATCGGGAGCTGGCGGCCTGTCGCTTCCCAGAAGACGAACTTGGTGGGGCGCATGCTGGGCCGGATGCGGGCGATCCTCGACCTGTGGGGTTCAGCCTGTGCGAACGCGTCGAGAGACGAACGGTCCACCCAGGCTGAGAGCGTCCAGAACTGGCCGTGAAGCAGGTCGGCATCGAGTGAGTAGCCGAGGAGTCCCGGAGCGGTGCGCAGCTGGCGCCGGATGGCCATCGTGGCTCCGACGAAGCTCGGTATGGCCGAGCGGCGGGCGAGGGGGAGATACGAAGCCATGACGACACACGGCCGGTTGTCGTCTGTCTCGCTACTTCGGGTCCAGGGCAACTTGGGCATCGGTTCGGCTCCGGGTCAGGTGCGGCCCGATCACATGGGCCACAAAGAGGTGTTCAAGTCTGGTGGGGCTCTTGTTGAGGACGTCGGGTGGCTCTCGTGTGTAGCCGGGTCGAGCACTGATCGTCGGCCGTCACGATGTTCCATCCGTCCAACGACAATCCCATGGCTGCCCCGCTGGCCACCAGCGTTGACTTGTCAGTGTCAAGATAACGGAGAGCCAGAATCTTGTCAATGGAAAGTTCGTTGGACTTTCACCACCAGGCCGGCCGCCTCGGATAGGACCCCGAGGCCGCGCTTCGGGAGCTCGCCGAAGCGCGGCCTGCTCAATAGCTGGTCCAGGCAGCCTGCGGGACTTGACCGCCCGGTTCACGCGTTCTGTGGAGCCGACCCGACTACCCGGCCGGCTCGAGCGACATTACCGCGGTGTGCTCTTGTGCCATCACCAGAGCGTGCAGCCGGTTTGCCGCCCGGAGCCGACCGCACGGATCACCGTGTCGGGCCGGAACAGCAGAGCCTCAACTCGGCGGAAAGAAGCCGCCGGGGTTGCAGCTGAAGCCCCGGGATGGGCTCGGTGGACTCGACCGCTGAAACTGGTTGTCGTTCACCTTGACCAGCAACCAACAGGTGGGCGCCTTCTTGGCTGCCGGGTCGCCGCTCGCCAGCATGCCATTGGAGTCGAAGCTGTGCCGCTGTGCGATGAGATATACAATATCAGAATCGGGTCGCCCTGCACTTGCCGCTCGATGGCTACGGCTCACCGGTCGGGCCGAAGGAGGCGGCTTTGACTGTGCTGCAACGGTTCTCAACCTACGAGCTGCGTCCCGTAGAGGCCGTCGGCTCAGGAATAGAACTGCTTGCACCAGTTGCGGTGAGCGACGATCCCCGCTTCGCTCTTGGTGAGGACCGGTCGGTCCTGGTAGATCTTGTTCTCCCAGATGGGGATGTCCTGGGTGACACCGGCCGTGAACTGGTCGGCGAAGAACCGGAGGCTCTCTTCACCTGACTCGACCGGCACGGTGAAGAACCAGCGGACATGCACGTTGTCACTGTCGATGGGCGTGACCGAGGAGAAGAACGTGAGCGCGCCGGGGACTCGCACGATGCCCAGCCCGAGGCCGAAGGTCTCCCGCTCGAGCCCCGGGTTCTTGACCGACTTGTAGGCGCCCTCGATCCGTTCCTCGGATTCGGGGATGCTGTCCGTGCCGTGGACGAACTGGAAGTGGGCGAAGTCGTGGTTGTTCTCGGCCATCTCCTGGCACGACGTGGCGATGGTGAACTCTCGCAGATGGGGAGGCGTCCACGCCGGATCCTCGAGCTCGGGGACCGAGGGAAGATCGTAGAACGGCTCGTCTTCATCGAGGTGGTGCCAGGCCCAGACCGCTCCGTTGCGCTCGACCGTCGGATATGGCCGCACTCGCGCCCGTGACGGGATGCGCTCTCCCCCGCCGTAGGGGATGTCGATGCACTGGCCCGTGGCACCGTCGTAGGCCCAACCGTGGAAGGGACAGCGGATGCAGTCTCCCTCGACCTTCCCACCCACGGCCAGGTGCGCCCCGAGGTGGGCGCAGTAGGCGTCGACCAGACGGGGATGGCCATCCTCCGTTCGATACAGCACGAGATCTCGGTCGAAGTAATGGAGCGGACGAACCTGACCCCTGTGTAGCTCGGCGGACGTTGCCACCACGAACCACCCGTTGGGTATCGGGAACGGGAAGCGGTCGGCGCGGGGCATTGGCATGCCGACCATGTCCCACGCTTCGTCGGTTCCAGCGCCCACTGCGCCGGTGCCATCAACGTCGGGCTTGGTCACGAGTGCACCTCCTGTCGGGTCGGGCCGATGCGCTCGACCGTGTCGGCGAGCTTGTCCTTGTCGAACCGGTACACCTCCGCTGCGGTAGCTCCGAGCATCCGAGCAGTCTCGTCCGGTTCAACGTCGTGGAAGACCTGGCGAATCGAGTCGCGGGTATGCGGCCAGGTGCCCTCGGGGTGGGGAAAGTCGTTACCCCAGAGCAGGGTGTCGACCCCTACCCGCTGGCGTGTCGCGATCTCATGTCGGGTTGGAGTCGATGCGCCCAGGAAGACATTGGTGCCGAGGTACTCACTCGGCTTTCGCTCGGTGGCCTGGCGAAAGAGGCTGCCGAACTTCCGGGTGTTGTGCCCCCCGACCCACTTCTCGTCCATTCGCTCGAGAATGTCGGGCAGCCACCACGCCCCGTCCTCGGTCAGGGCGAAGCGAAGCTTGGGATGACGGTCGAACACCCCGGCCCAGACCATCACCCAGAGAGGGCGAGCAGCCCACCACCAGGCCTCGGTGGCGTAGATGGGAACCATGCCGGGCCCAGGAAGGATGTCCTTGGACGCTCCTCCAGAGTGGACGTTCACGACCAGCTCCAGATCCTCGGCGGCGGACCAGACCGGCTCGTAGACAGGGTCGTGGTAGGCAGGCTTGTCGCCCCACAAGGTCGGGATCATCATTGCTCGAAGCCCCGAGGCGGCGACACGCTCCATCTCGGCGACGGCGCCAGGGACATCGTGGAGGATCGGGATCGTCGCCACGCCGCAACGCCGTTCCGGGCTGTGCGAGCACAGCTCGGCCAACCACCGGTTGTGGGCGCGGGCACCGGTCATCACGAGCTCACCGTCGAGCTCACCAGACGACTGGAGCCCGGCGCTGAAGGGCGCCGAGGCCCCACCGCCCAGCACGTCTGCATCGGGAAAGATCACCTCGCCGGCAACACCCTCCTTGTCCAGCTCCGCGAGCCGGGCAGTCGAGTCGTGGGAGGCCAGCTGCCCGCCGTCGCCGGTCTCCGCCTCCCACTCCTCGCGGAACTTCGTCTGTTCCTCCGTAGCGGACTCGAGGATGAGCGAGCGAAGGGCGAGCGCGCTCTCCTGGTCCTTGTCGAAGGCCTCCCGGTACTGCGGATCGACGTAGTCCCGGTAGGCCTCGGAGGGCGGGCCGGCGTGGGTGTCGGCCGAGATCACGAGATAGCGATCCATGGTGCTCCCCTCTGTCTCAGATACCTGCTCGGTGCAGGTAGGGCTCCTTGCGGCTGATGATCGCTTCGGCCCGCCCCCGCACCTCGTCGTCGAGCATGCCGTCGGGGAGCAGCCAGAAGCGGTCGGTGAGAATGCCGTCGACCACCCACGAGGCCACCTCCTCCAGGGCCATGACCGGTAGGTCGTGGCCCTGCTCGGCCAGATGCCGCCGGAAGTCCTCAGCCGTGACCGGCGGGCGGGCTCGAGGTCGCTCCCGGGAAAGGGCCTCGGGCCGGTTGCGATCCGCTGTCCACAGCCCGGTGAGCAGCAGGCCGCCCGCTGGCAACAGCACCGAAGCACCGACACGAGAACCGAGCTCGCGCAGCTGATGGTGCAGGCACTCGGTCATCGTGACGACGGCGGCCTTCGAGGATGCGTAGACGGCAGCGCTGGGCATGGCGACGATGCCACCGTCGGGCGACGAGGTGTTGACGATGTGGCCCTCCTCGCCGTGGTCGACCATGTGGGGGACGAAGACATGGAGCCCGTTTGCTACGCCGAAGACGTTGACCCCGAACGTCCAGCGCCAGTCGTTGGGCGTGTTGAGCCACAGCTGCTGCTCCGCGGGCGGACCGACGCCGGCATTGTTGCAGAGCACGTGGACGTTGCCGAACTCAGTCCGGGCCACTTCGAGCAGCGACTGAACAGAGGCGACGGACGTGACATCGGTGAGTGCGGCAACCGCCCGCGCTCCGGCACCGACCAAAGCGGCAGTGGTCGACGCCAGCGGACCTTCCTCGACGTCGGCGAGGACCAGGTTCATACTTTCGGCGGCGAACCGCTCGGTGATGGCTCGGCCGATCCCGCTCGCTGCTCCCGTCACGACAGCGGTTCGGCCTGTTAGCGAGTCCAAATCGACAACCTCCCGGCGTCCAGCTATTATCATACTAGTCTATGAAAACTCCTCCTGCAAGGGTCGGTCGTCCCCCGACGGTTACCAGCGCCGAGATCGCGGAGGCAGCCCTCGCCGTCGGTCTGGACCGTGCCACCGTGCGCAACGTGGCCGACCACCTCGGCATGAGCGTGCCGGGGCTGTACCACCACGTGCGCACCCGGGAGGAGCTGCTGGCGATGGCGGCGGCTCATTCGCTCGGAGCACTGGAGCTGCCGGCGTACCACGGCCAGGAATGGACCGAATGGCTGCTCGACTATGCCCGGTTCGTCTACGACGCCCTCGTCGCCCAGCCCGAGATCATCGGCCAGGTACTGGCGGGGACGGTGAACACGCTACGAGCGGCGCAACACCTCGAGGGGTTCTTCGAGGTGCTCGGGGGTCACGGATTCACCGTCGCCGAGGCCTACGACATCTCCCAGCAGCTGTTGGCGGCAGTCGTCGGCGCTGCCGCCTCCTGCGTCGGACGCCGTGCGGCCGCGGACGCAGGACACCCGCCGATTGCCGATCTGAGGCGGGCGGCCAAGGCCCTGGGAACCGACTCGGTTCCCCTCGTGCATCAGCTGTTACGCCAACGCCGTGTCCCCGACAGCGATCCTTTCGACAGCGTTCTGCTCGTTGTTGTCGGCATCGCGCAACGGCGAGCGGGGCAAGCTCTGTAGTGGTCAGGCTCGGCAGTCTTTAGACGTCGGGCGAAGGGTAACGCGAGATCGTGTGTGAACTCACCAGCCGTCTGAAGGAGGCCCCGAATGGCGACATGGCTCGGGCAGTACTGCATCAACGTGACGGATCTCGATCGGTCAGTCGCCTTCTACGAGGCGCTCGGCCTGGAGTGCACCAGCCGAACCGAGATCCCCGATGCGTTCGAAGCGATCGTCGAGAACAGGGACAAGGGTTCGAAGCTCCAGCTCGCCCAGCAGAAGCACCGCGAGGGTGCAATTGACATGGGTTCGGCCTTTTGGAAGCTCTATGTCAACACCGAGGACATCGATGCAACGTATCGCCGTTCCCTCGAAGCGGGCGCAACGTCCATCTCCGAACCGCAGGACTTGGACAGGTGGCCGGTGACGATCGCCTTCGTCGGAGACCCCGATGGCTACCAGATCGAGCTGGTGCAGCGCCGGCACGCCTAGAAGGGGACCACCAGACCTCCCGTTGCTAGAACGGCCGCTTAGGCGCATGGTCCGGCCAGACCGCTCGCGCACAATGTTGTGGGGCGCCCCATGAGTAGGACAATCGTGGTCGGGACGAAGGAGGAGCGATGGGCGTGCAGATTGCCAACATCACGTTTGATTGTGACGACGTGCTCAAAGTGGCCTCCTTTTGGTCGCTCGTCCTTGGACGATCCATAGACAAGGGTGCCACGGACATCTTTGCCACGATCGGGGTGGGTGACGCCGCGCGAGCTGAGCCGGCGTGGTTCTTCAACAAGGTGCCTGAGCCGAAGCAGGCGAAGAACCGTGTCCACCTGGACCTCACAGGTGCCGACTCCTCGACCGTCGAACGGCTGGTCGACCTCGGCGCCGTCGTCGTCGGCGAGCACAGCGTAGACAGTCATCGCTGGCTGGTCATGCGCGACCCCGAAGGCAACGAATTCTGTCTCGCCGGGAAGGCGTGGACGGGCTCGGCCTGAATCCCACGGTCGCAGTCGCCACTACTCACGATCGCGTCGAGTTGGCCCAGGCTGCTCGAGTCTTCTCGTCACTCGCGGAGAGACCGCACTGTCCTCATGATGTGGGTACGGTTGTTTCGGCAATTTGGCGGCACGCGGCGTTGTCAATCGAGCGTGACGACCACCTTGCCGTTGGCGCGGCCCTGCTCGACGTATGCCAGCCCCTCGAGGGTCTGGTTGAACGGGAACGTCTTGTCAATGAGCGGGCGGAGGTGGCCGGCGTCGTAGAGGGTGGCTAGCTCGCGCAGTTGGGCGCCGTTGGCCTGCATCCACAGGAACGAGTAGCTCACGCCTAGCTTGCGGGCCTGCTTGCGGACCTTGCGGCTCAGCAGACCCATGACGGCGCCCATCAACCTCGGCGCCCCGAGCTGCTTCGCGAACTCGGGGTCGGGCGGCCCGGCCACGCCGATCGCCTGGCCACCCGGCTTGAGGATCGTGAGGGACTTCTCGAGGTTCTCGCCCCCTCGCGAGTCCAACACGACGTCGTAGCCGGAGAGGACCTCGGCGAAGTCCTCCCGCGCGTAGTCCACCACGACGTCGGCGCCGAGGCTGCGCACCAGCTCTGCGTTCGCGCCGCTCGCCGTCGTTGCCACCGTGGCACCGAGGTGCTTGGCGAGCTGAATCACGGTCGACCCCAGGCCGCCGGAGCCGGCGTGGACGAGGACCTTCTGGCCGGGCTGCGCATGGGCGCGGTCAACGAGGGCCTGCCACGCAGCCAGTGACACCAGCGGCACCGCGGCCGCCTCGTGCAGGGTGAGCGAAGCTGGCTTGGGGGCGACGTCGTCCTGGTCGATCGCGATGTACTCAGCGAAGGTCCCGATCCGCAGATCGCGGGGGCGAGCGTAGACCTCGTCGCCTACCTGGAAGTCGCGTACGGCAGAGCCGACCCTCGTCACCACGCCAGCAGCGTCGTGGCCGAGCACGAACGGGGTCTGGTACTTCAGGAGCCGCTTGAACTCGCCGTCGCGGACCATCTTGTCCAGGGGGTTGATGCCTGCGGCGCTCACCCTAACCAGCACGTCACCGTCGCCGACCTCGGGCTCGGGTACGTCGGCGGCGCGGAGTCCGTCCTTGCCGTACCCCTTGACGACGAATGCCTTCACGATCGCTCTCCGCAGGGGGAGCCTGCCAGCCGTTCGCAGGTCGTGGACCAATGCCAACGGGTCGGCCGCGGTGCGGACGGCATGCGCAGGCCGGTCGGCGCGAGGGTGTGGGGCGCCGCGAGAGCTCTCATAGGAACTCGAGCGCCCTCTTGACGAAGTCCTCGTGAAGCTGGAACACCCCGCCATGCCCGGCGTCGGGTAGAGGACGAGCTGGCTGTTCGGGAGTCGTCCATGCCATGGCTTGGTCCTAGGTCATCCGGTTGATCTTGCGGATTTGCATGTCGAAGATCCGCGCCGGAACGAGGCGGCGGAGCATGCGGACGCGGCCGGCTCCCGAGCCCGCGGTGTACCGCAGCTTCGGTTTCCGATCGGTGGCCGCCGTGACGATCACCTTGGCGATCACGGCGGGGTCGGTCCCGGTCTTCATCCCATCCGCCAGAATGGCTTCGAAGGTATGGCGTCCTCGCTCGTAGACCGGTAGTGGGTGCTCACCCCGCACCACGCTCGCGTCGAAGCCAGTGCTCGTATTGAAGGGCTCGATGAGCAGAATCCGGACACCGTGCTCGCGCACCTCGTGGTCGACGGATTCGGAGTAGCCCTCGACCGCGTGCTTGGACGCTGTTGATGACGCGTCCGCTCTTCTGGGCGCGCATGTGGGGCAGGACGGCCTTGGTCATGCGAATGAGGCCGAAGACGTTGACGTCGAAGACGATCTGGTCCTGGGCGACCGAGCTCTCCTCGCTGGCACCAGATGAACCGATGCCGGCGTTGTTGACCAGGACATCGATGCGCCCAAATCGTTCGATCGCTCACCCTAACCAGCACGTCACCGTCGCCGACCTCGGGCTCGGGTACGTCGGCGGCGCGGAGTCCGTCCTTGCCGTACCCCTTGACGACGAATGCCTTCACGATCGCTCTCCGCAGGGGGAGCCTGCCAGCCGTTCGCAGGTCGTGGACCAATGCCAACGGGTCGGCCGCGGTGCGGACGGCATGCGCAGGCCGGTCCGCGCGAGGGTGTGCGGCGCGGCAGCAGCGCTCATAGAAACTCGAGGGCTCGCTTGACGAAGTCCTCGTGGAACTGGAACACCCCGCCGTGTCCGGCGTCGGGATAGAGAACGAGCTGGCTGTTCGGGAGTCGTCGATCTAGGTCGACGGTGTTCTTGGATGGCACCATCTTGTCGCTCTCGCCGTTCATGACGAGAACCGGCTGTGGGATGCTGGCGAGGTCAGCGGGCTTCTGCTTACCCCATTGGTGGATGGCCTTGAGCTGGGCGCGGAATGAGCCTATGGAGATGGCCTTGTCACGGTCGTTCGTACGCTCCTCGAGCCGTGCCAGGAACTCCTTCGCGGCTCTGCGCCCGTTCGGAGTCCTGGTGAAGAAGAGGAACTCCTTGGGGTCCCGGCGGGTGAGCAGTGCTCGCGCGGTGTCGAGGTAGGAGATCCGGGTCACCTTGTCGATGCCATCGCCCCCCGCAGGACCGGTTCCGGCGAGGATCATCTTGCGCACGAGCCCCGGCTCCTCCTGCGCGATCACCTGGGCGATCATGCCGCCCATGGAGAACCCGAACAGGTCGACCTGGTCAAAGCCGAGGGCACGGATGAAGGTCACGGCGTCGCTCGCCATCTGCTCGATGGTCGTCGGCGTGGACCCACTCGAGGCGCCGACACCTCGGTTGTCGAAGGTGATGACCCGATGCCTCGCAGCGATGCCCTCCACGATTCGAGGGTCCCAGTTGTCCAGGACTGCGGCCAGGTGGGTGAGGAAGACCACCGGCACGCCCGTGCTCGGGCCGAGCTGACGGTACGCGAACTGCACGCCGCCGACCTGGATGGTGTGCGTCGGCGCGTCCTTCCATGTCATGTTCAAAGCCCCATCCGGGGTGCGTGGATCGTCCTCATGGCTATCGCTCCTTGTCGTGCTGCATTCGACGTTGCACTGCGCTCATGAACTGTTCTTGTCGTACTTGTCGACGATGTAGGCCTCATCGGAGTTCTCCTTCGAGAGTCCGGGAGGCATTTCGCCTCCCGCAATGTGCCAGCACCGTGAGCTGCGGAACCAACGGTGGTGGCCATTGCGACATCGACCGTGCTGCCTCATCCCAGGCGAATCCCCGCGAGCTGAGTGCCCTGGGCGACCAGGCGCCCTGTGACATCCCATATGAAGCATGACTCGTCCACTCGCCGAGCATCGATCAGGTGCGCCCGTTGCAGAACCCGCACAGGGCCCGGCGCTGGCAGCGCACGGACGTAAACCGTCAGCTCCAGTGTTGGTACCCAACCGGAGAACTCGATGTCGAAGGTCGCCGGAGGGAAGGCGTCGGCGGCGAAAACCAGCGCGTTGGGATCGAACTTCTCGTTCTCCGGAAGAGCCAACCATCCCCGCAGCTCGCCTCGTCCACTCGGCTGGCCGGCCGTGAAACCACTGGATCCCGGCTCCAAGCGCACCTCGATCTGCTCCATGATCGCCACCCGGTTCCCGTTGGGCAGATGCGGGACCAGGCGAGCACAGTCGTCATAGGCGACGTTGCTCATCTCCGGCAGGCCTTGGTCCCAGTAAGGCGCCATGCCACCGTCAAGCTGGCTCGTGGTCACCAGAGCTTCGGCGCAGGCCTTGTCGCCCTGGATCATCCGAGCCCGAGCCTGACTGGCGGCGCGTCCTGCCCGCAGTAGCTCTACCTCGATGACCACCCGCCCGGGATCCGGCGCGTGTAGGTAGTGGCCACTGGCGGCAATGACGTGATCATGCGCGCTCACCGACCCGGCGGCTCGACCCAACATCGCCAGCAGATAGCCGCCGTTGGGCTTGCCCCCGATGGTCCACTCGGGATGAACCTCGGCCTCGAAGCGATCCGGTCCCCTGTCGACCAGCGCGCTGACCTCGGCGAAGGAGACAGGCCTCACCCCTGATGCTTGATCGGTCATCGGCCTGCCTGACTTCTGCTGTCCATCAAGGCGTCGACGTCGCCCGGGCCGGAGACGGCCCGCACATCCCTCACACCGATCTGCTCCCCGCATACCGAGCAGGTCAGCAGCGCCTCAGAGACGTGACCACAGTCCTTGTGCACCACCTGGAGCGGTGGCCCGTTCGGCGCCGCGTGCTTGTCTCCCCACTGTCGCATCGTGGTCAGCACGGGCCAAAGGTCGCGGCCTTTGGCGGTGAGGCGGTAGTCGTAACGGGGCGGGTGCTCGGAGTAGGCGACCTTCTCCAGGATTCCGGCCTCGACCAGGCGGGCGAGGCGCTGGTGGAGGATGTTGCGGGAGATCCCGAGGCGCTCCTGGAACTGGTCGAAGCGGGTGCAGCCCAAGAAGGCATCCCGGACGATGAGCAGCGACCACCACTCGCCCACCACCTCGAGGCACTGGGCCACCGAGCAATGCATGTCGGCGAAGCTCTTCCGTTCCACGAGCTCAGACTAGAGGGTTGCATCATAGAACGCAATCTCCTAGAGTGCGTTGCATGACGCTATCCACCCCGCGGTGGACGCCCTCTGCAGCTGTCGCTCCGAGAGCGAAGGCCTCCCCTACAGAGACCCTGGTCATCGTCTGCGCCGGGGTGGTGCTGGCCAGCCTGGACCTGTTCATCGTGAACGTGGCCCTGCCTCAGATCGCCCGGGACCTCAAGACCTCCGGCCTGGGGGAGCTGTCCTGGGTGCTGAATGGCTACGCCATCGTGTACGCCTCGCTGCTGGTGTTTTTCGGCCGGCTGGCCGACCGCTACCGGCGCGACCGCGCCTTTCTCCTCGGCGTGGCGGTGTTCACCGCCGCCTCGGCCGCCTGCGCGGCGTCCACCGGGGTTGGGATGCTGGTCGCCTTCCGGGTCGTCCAAGCGGCTGGCGCCGCCCTCTTGACTCCCACCTCGCTGGGCCTGGTGCTCGCCTCCTATAAACCCGAGCGCCGTCAGGGGGCGGTTCGCGCCTGGACGGCGGTGGGTGGCCTGGCCGCCGCCGTCGGCCCAGTCGTCGGAGGGCTGCTGGTGACGGCCAGCTGGCGGTGGGTCTTCCTCGTCAACGTTCCGGTCGGGTTGGCCGCCCTGGTCGTTGGCTGGCGCCGGCTCCCGCAGATCTCCGGCCATACGACCGAATGGCCCGATCTGCTCGGGGTCGTGTTGGCGACGGCCGGCATCGGTCTACTCACACTCGGGCTGGTGAAGGGGAGCGACTGGGGCTGGGGGTCGGCCTCGATTGTGGGATCCGCCGTCGGTGCGGCGGTATTGATCGGCCTCTTTGTGCTGCACTGTCTGACGAGCCGGACACCGCTCGTACCGCCGTCGCTGTTCAAGTCCCGACACTTCACCGGCGCATCGGTGGTCGCCCTCTTCTTCTCCGCCTCTTTCGGGGCCATGCTCCTCTCGGTCGTGCTCTGGGAGCAGGGCGCCTGGGGCTGGTCAGCACTGCGAGCCGGACTGGCCATCGCCCCTGGACCGCTCATGGTGCCCCTCACGTCCTTCCTCGTCGCCGGCCGGCTCATCACTCGATACGGGTCAGCGGCCGTGATCATCCTCGGCAGCCTGGTGTTCGGCGCCGGCGTGTCCTGGTGGGCCCTCGCCATCGGGACCGAGCCGAACTATGTCTCCGGCCTGCTCGGCGGGATGATCGTCACTGGTGTCGGTGTCGGCCTCACGCTGCCGACCATGATGGCCACGGCCTCGGGCTCCCTTCCGCCGCAGGCGTTCGCCACCGGGTCCGCCGTCATCAACATGGTCCGCCAGACTGGACTCGCGCTCGGCGTCGCCATCCTCGTCGCCGTGATCGGCACCACCACCAGCCGCGGCGAGCCAGCGCTCCAGGCCTTCCGCCGCGGGTGGTGGGTGATCGCCGCGATCGCATTCGCTGGAATCGTCCCCGCCCTCGCCCTTCTCCGTCGGCGGGTTCGTGTCGACGCATCGCCTGACCTCAGGAAGAACGGTAGCGAGCACATACCTCAACAGAGCAACCGTGATCGCATCATCATGCCAAGCCAAGAACGCTGGAGCACGCCATGAGCTCAGCCCAATCCGGCACCCCAACACTCGACGCGGCCAAGAAGACCGGCTTCGCCACCAGCTCCGGTCTCGAGCTCGACGAGATGACCGGCTCACACGTGGCGGGCCACATCGATCTCGGCCCACAGCACCATACGCCATGGGGAATCGTCCACGGCGGCGTCTACACCACCGCCATCGAGAGCGCGGCCAGCGTCGGGGCCAGCGCCGCTGTTCGCGGTCGGGGGATGGTCGCGGTGGGCCTGACCAACACCACCCACTTCCTGCGCTCGCTCACCTCCGGCACCGTCTTTGTCGACGCCGTCCCGGTAAACCAAGGTCGGACCCAGCAACTGTGGCGCGTCGACATCGCCGACGACGAGGGACGTCTGATCGCTCACGGCGAAGTCCGCCTCCAGAACGTCGAGGCTCCGCCGCGATAGCCCTCCCACCCGCGCTCCACCAACAGTCCAAAAAGCAAGGAGGACATGATGACAACAGCTCAGCCGGTGGCGCTCGTAACGGGTGCATCCTCGGGTATCGGACAAGCGGCTGCTCTCGCGCTCGTCGAAGCCGGTTTCGAGGTGATCGGTACCAGTCGGAACACCTCAGGCGCACCCCATCACGACGGTGTGACGCTTCTCGATCTCAACGTGGCCAGTGACGGGTCGGTATCCAGCGTGGTTCAGCAGGTAATCGAGCGCTTCGGGCGCCTCGACGTCTTGGTCAACAACGCCGGCATCGGCTCGGCAGGTGCGGCGGAGGAAAACTCGGTCGTACAGGCCCAGAGCCTCTTTGACATCAACGTCTTCGGCGTCATCCGCATGACGAAGGCTGTCCTGCCGCATATGCGTGCCCAAGGAGGTGGACGCATCATCAACATCTCGTCCGTGCTCGGCTTCATACCCGCACCTTACGGGGCTCTCTACGCCGCCTCCAAGCATGCTGTCGAGGGTTACTCCGAGTCGTTGGACCACGAGGTCCGCGCACTCGGGATTCGGGTGCTGCTCGTCGAGCCCGCGTACACCCAGACTCCCTTTGACACGAACATCGTGCCGCCAGACTCGCCTCTCGAGGTCTACGCCGCGCAACGGCACATCGCCGGCGAGGTGGTGGCGGCCGGCATCAAGGGCGGCGACCAGCCCGCCACTGTTGCCAAGGCGATCGTCGCGGCGGTGACCGACCCGAAGCCGAGGGTGCGGTATACCGCCGGCTCGACGGCCGGGCGCGTCAGGACGCTACGCCGCCTCGCTCCATCAGGGGCATTCGACAGGCAGATCCGCAAGGTGAATCGGCTGGCCAGCTGACGCCCGACCCCCAGCGAATCACCACTGAGCAGCGCGCTCAACAACGACGAGTGGCGCGCCATCCAAGCATCTACCACATGGGCGCATCCACGTCCCTAACCGCCGGGTGTGGCTGGGCGGGTCTCTTCAGGCGAGCCTGTCCCGGCTGTTGGCGCTGTGCGAGGTCGAGCCTATGAGCGAGGCGCAGACACGAGCCGTCGGCGTCCTCGCTGGGAAGGCTGCTCACGATGACATCGTGGATGTGTCAGTGGTCGAGGGGGCAGCCGTCGCGAGGATGTGGTAGTGACCTCGAACGAGAATGACATCCGACGAGTTGCTATCGCCGCCGCGCTCAGCTGACGATCGATACGATCTAGCGGAGCGTCAGAAACCAACGTTTGCGCCCCCGGTATTTCGACCACCCCAACCGACCGTAACCGGCTGACATTTGGAGGTACCGCTCCGTCGTCGGAGAGTTACAAGCGGCGACCGATGTGTGGCTGTTGCTTGAGAACGTCACCCTCTCTCTCGTGGGCACCGGGTGAGGGCGAGATGTAGGGTCGAGTCCATGACCGACATCGAGCGCATCTCTGAACTGCTAAGAGAGGCGGGAGAAACCCACCACCAGGTCTTTCGCATCACGGATGGCACCGACGCGGACTGGGCATCCTGGTACTCGGACTGGCTCGTCAACCTCTCTGAATTGAGCGACTTGCTCGGGCGCAAGCCGGTGCGCAGTGAGCTCGTCTTCTCGGCGGCCGCGGTGATGCGCTCACGGACGCCATCGCCGTAAGCGACGGGAACCGCGCCGCGCTCGCGCAGCCATGCGTGATGGCGCTCGCTGGCCACGGCGATGACGCGCGCGCCCGTGCGGACCGCGAGTTGGACCGCGAACACGCCAACGCCGCCGCCCGCCCCGGCGATCACGACCGCCTCACCCGCAGTCGGGGCCACGGCGCGCACGGTTGCGACCCCCGTCACGCCCGCGACGAACAGCGCGCCCGCCACCTCCCACGGGACCTCCGCAGGCTTCGCCGTCAGGTTGGCCGCCTCGACGAGCACGTACTCGGCGTGGCTCGCGCGGTTGTTGGTATAGCCGATCACCTCGTTGCCCACGGCTACGCTATTCACGCCCGCGCCAGACGTGTCAGAGTTCATCCGACCAACGGGGGGAGGTGATGGCATGCCGAGCATTGCGACTATCGATCCACGGTTGAGCACTGGCCGATGAGCGTTGGACCGGGCACGGCGATCGCGGATCGGGAGGCCGGTCCTCTTTACATCGCCGGGTCTGCCGTAGTGCTGGGAACGCCGCAGCTCGGTGAGGGATCGCTTCTCGCCGAAGGAGCCGTGGTCCGCTCCGGGAAGGCAGGTGTCCAGGTCGGTACTGGATCGGCCGTCCTCGAGAACTCCGTCGTCATCGGCACGGGGGGCATCCCTACGATCATCGGGCGGCGAAGCACCTTCGGCCACCGCTGCCTGGTCATCGGCGCGACGGTGGGCGACCTGTGCGAGATCGGGAACGCTTCCACGCTGATGCCCGGCGCTCGGCTCGGCGACCGTGTGTTCCTCGGTGAGGGAACGGTCGTGCCGCCTGGCATGATCCTGTCGAGCGACGTCGTCGCCGTGGGACGACCAGCGCGGGCCGTCCGGCCGGCGTCAGAAGACGATCTCCGCCGCCTGGCCGGGCTGCGGGGTGGCGACCTCTCCGTGCCGCCGCCGACCGCCGTTGCCGTCGACAACAGACAGGAGGCCATTCCCATGGGCCAGCTGTACGCCTACCGAGGCATCCTTCCGACCATCGCCTCGTCGGCAACCTTGTTCCCGACCGCCGAGCTCACCGGCGACGTCGTCGTTGGCGACAACACAATCATCGGCGCCGGGGTCAAGATCATCGGCGACTCTCACGGCCCTGTTCGCATCGGGGACAACGTCCAGATCCTCGAGAACACGGTCCTGCACCTGCTCCCGGACAACGAGCTCGTGATCGACGACGGGGCCATCATCGGCCCTGGGGCCATGATCCACGGCTGTCGGGTGGGCGCCAGGTCGATCGTCGAACCGGGCGCCATCGTCTGCGACGGCAGTGTCCTCGGCGCCTTCTGCGTGGTACGGGCCGGAGCCGTGGTCAAGCAACGCTCACAGTTCGCCGCCGGAACCGACATCGACGGCTTGCCGGCCGAGCCAATCGGCCGCATCTCCGAGGCGCCCCCGATGCCCGGCTGGGCCCTACGGCCCGACGATCTCCCTGTCCCGGCACCTGGAGGGCCAAGACAATGACGACTGTGCATCACCTCGCCCGCGCCGTCGGATCGACGGGCTCTGCCGTGCCCGCCTACCGGGTCGACGTGCGGGCGGGCCCGCATCAGCTCCTCGCCGACGAGCCCGCCGACGCCGGCGGCGGTGACAGCGGCCCCTCGCCACTCGTGCTCCTGGTCAGCGCCCTGGCAGCCTGCACGGCCACGACCCTTCGCATGTACGCCGAACGTCACGGCTGGGAGCTCAGCACCATCGAGGTCGACTCCAGGTACGACGTCGATGACCACCGCCGCGGCACCATCGTGAGGACGATCACCGTCCCCGCCGATGTTGCTGGCGACCGGCTCGATGCGCTCGCCTCCATTGCCGAGCGAACACCGGTGACGCTTGTCATACGGGCGGGGACGCCGATTACCACGACACTCCGTCCAGAAGCCTGAGGAGGTCACATGCCGAGCTGGACCTTCGAGCCCGGTCACACCGAGGCGGCCTTCCGCGCCCGCCACATGATGGTCACATGGGTCCGTGGCCTGTTCAAGGACATCCACGGCAAACTCGAGTTCGATCCCACTGAGCCCCTGACGGCCAGCTTCGAAGGGGTAATCGACGCGCGGACCATCTGGACTGGCCAGCCCGACCGGGATGCCCACCTCCGCAGCGCGGACTTCCTCGACGTCGAGCGCCACCCGACGATCTCTTTCCGTGGGCGCTTCGTCGAGCGCACTGGAGACACCCACGGTAAGGCTGCCGTCGACCTGACCATCCGAGGGATCACGAGACAGGTGCCTCTCGACGTCTCCTATCTTGGACAGTGGGAAACGCCCTTCTGGGCTGGAGACGAGAACAAGGGCACGTTGCACCGTGCTGGCTTCGAAGGCCGTACAAGGATCGACCGGCATCAGTTCGGTGTGTCTTGGCAGGACCAGTTGCCGGGAGCAGGGGTGGTCGTCAGTAACGAGATCGACGTGGTCCTCGACGTGGAAGCCATTCTGGACGAGGATCTCGAGCGAACTGGAGCAATCGAGTACTACCGTGACCAGCCTTGACCCCGTCACGATCCCGCCCCGGTTGCCCAGCAGGGAGATCTTCAGGATCGAGGCGTAACAGGTGGGCGCTCGGCTCGACAAACTATTGTGCCGCCGAGCCCATCTGCCCAGTCCGACAGAACCGAGGACCCGTCGAGCGACAACCGCGGGCCAACTCAGGGGCGCGAGGGATGCCAAGTGCCTCTTGAGCACCCCGATAATCCGGGGGAACCGGAGCCTCAGGTGTCGGCGTCGCGTGGGCCCTGTCATCTGGGCTCGCTGATGAGAAGACTGGCCGTACCGGCCACCCTCGTTGCCGTCCTGATCTTCGTTCTCGCCTCCCTGAGAGGTGGTCATTTTCTCTACGCCGCCTCTCTCCTCACCTTCGCCGTCGGCTTGGCGGGATTTCTGACACTGCCTGTGCCTCGCGCCGCTCGGTGGCCGCGGCTGTTCCGTCTTGGGCTCATCCTTGCCCTCGCCGCTGCCCTAGCCGACGGTTTCCTCGATCTTGTCAATGCCATCGGGACGGCCACGAACATCACCACTATCGGCATCTTCGTCGGACTCGCGCTGGCGTTGATCGGCCGCAGCCATCCCCGGGCCAGGTCGTGATGCTGGCACCGACACGGGTGCCAACCGACGAGCTGCGAAGGATGATGTACGCCTATCCGACGTTCCACCGGGCGATCGAGACCGCGCTGGCCGACCTCGAGCCGGCGCCACTCGCCGCACCGAAGTAACACGTCGGCAAGCCCGGAGACTGGCGTTCACGGCTGGCCATCGGCAGACTGCTGTCGACGGGTAACAATTCACCACAGGCAGCTCGGTGCGGGAGAACAGGGCAATGGTCCCCAGACACATCGAAGCGCCGCCGTGGCGAAGGGCAGGACTTCGGACCGCAGCGGTGGTCGTCGTCATTGTGCTGGGTATCAGCGGCTGTACCGGCACTTCTTCGACCCCTCAGAATCCGGCGCTCCCGGCACACTGGTCTCCGTTCCTCCACGTTCCTGGAGTCGTCGATGTCACGGCGCCGAGAACCGATAGACAGCCGGTCGTCGCCGCCATGGGGCGATTGTCAATTCTCTCCCCACGGCACAACCTGTCACCCTTCGCCCAGGGGGCGGACGGCTATGTAACGGCGCCCGGACCCGAGCCTTATGTAGCTCTGGCATCCACTGCCGCCGTAGCCGGAGCAGGCTGCTCGTTCAACCAGGATGACATCTACGCCCTCGAGCCGAACAACCGACCGGGCGTGGTAAGGGTCGATGGGACCGGACGGGCAGGACGCTTCGCTGATCTTCCTGGCGGTCTGCTTCCAGACGGGATCGCCTTCGACGACGTCGGCCGCTTCGATCATCGCCTCCTCGTCACCGCGACTGCTCAGAATGAGACTGTCCTGTTCGCGCTGGACTGCCTGGGCGCGGTCACGACCCTGACAGCACACGCGCCAAGGATGGAGGGCGGCATCGCTGTCGCACCGGACTCTTTCGGCAGCTTCGCCGGCGACCTCGTTGCTCCCGACGAGCAGAGCGGGCGGATCTTCGCAATCGATCCCGCAGGACACGCCACCACTCTCGCCAAATCGGGACTGCCGAGCGGAGGGGACATCGGCGTCGAGAGCGCCGGCTTCGTGCCGCCAGCATTCGGACCCAGCGTAGTCGCCTACGTGGCAGACCGGCGGTCTCCCGGCAACCCTCATCCGGGTACTGACAGCATTCTCGAGCTCAGCGGCACCGACCTGGCTCGAGCGAGCGTCCATGCGGGTGACCTGTTAATGGCAAGCGAGGGCGGGGCTCAGACGATCGTCGTGCAGTGCCACGCCTCCTGCACCGTCCGGCACATTGCCGACGGACCTCGGACAACACATGCCGAAGGCCACATCACGTTCCTCGACGACGCCGCGTAGACCGATGATTTCGTGAGCGGTCTGAGAGCTGACGGAGATTCGTGACCCGTCAGGCTTCTCGGCCCGTCGGAGGCCGCTGGTGAGCCGGGCTACGGCATAACGGAGCAGCCACGGCTGTTGCACCTGAGGGGGTTGGTCTGGCGATGCCCAGCGTGAAGGAGGAATGGTGAGGGACAGCGTTCAGCTCGGCCGTGTCGCGGGAGTGAGGGTCGGACTGAACTGGAGCCTTCTCATCGTCGCGGTCCTGCTCGGGATCGGTCTGGCCGGGAGCAGCTTGCCGTCCAACGCGCCTGGCTATGACAGCTGGGCCTACGGTGTGGCGGGGTCGCTCACCGCCATTGCATTCCTCGCTGCGATCCTCGCCCACGAGCTGGGTCATGCCGTGGTAGCTCGTCGACAGGGCTTGGCCGTCGATGGCATCACCCTCTGGGCCCTGGGCGGTATGACGCGCATCGAGGGCGAAGCGCCGAGCCCGGCCGGAGAACTACGCATCTCGGGCATCGGCCCCTTGGTGAGCCTGGTGCTCGGCCTCGGGTTGGGTGGACTCGGGCTGGCGCTGGGCGCCCTGGGCTGGTCGCCCCTCGTCGCCGCCGGGCTCGCCTGGCTGGGAGCCATCAATCTGATCCTCGCCGTCTTCAACCTCCTGCCAGGTGCCCCACTCGACGGCGGTCGACTGCTTCATGCTGCGCTCTGGAAACACCACGGCGACAGGCTCCGGGCAACCGAGACCGTCAGCCGTGCGGGCTGGATCCTCGGGCTCACCATGGTGGCAGTGGGCTTCGTGGGATTTGCGTTCGCCGGCTTTGGAGGGCTGTGGCTTGCGGTGGTCGGCTGGTTCTTGATGACCGCCTCCCGAGCAGAGCAGAGCCAGGCACGGTTGCGCCACGGGCTCGAAGGCCTCAGGGCTGCGGACCTGATGACCCCCGATCCGGTACGTGGGCCCGGCTGGTTGACCGTGCAGTCCTTTCTGGACGACTACGTGTTCGCCCCTCATCCCGCTGCGTTCCCCATAGATGCGTGGTCGGGTGGAGTATCGGGTGTCGTCACTGTCAAGCAGCTGAAGTCCGTCCCGCCTGCCCTACGGGGTGTCCGCCGGGCCCTTGACGTGGCCTGGCCTCTGGCCCGAGTCCCAATCGTTCGTCCAGAGCAACCGGCAATAGAGGTGGCGGCCCTCATGGCCCAGTGGCCCTCGAGGCGGGCCCTTGTCATGGACGACGATCGCCTGTTGGGGATCATTTCTCCCGCTGACCTCGCGTCCCGACATGCGGCCGACTTGCATGACGACCCTCGTCGGCGAGGACCAGCAACGGACCTGGTGCGAAGAGGAAGTCAAAACCCGACCTGATCCCTCGTCGCCAGAAGGCGGACTGCAAATCCCCCCGACTGCATGGGCGTCCGAAGGCGGCAACCACCTCATCCGGCTTCCTCCAACCCCTGCCCGAGCGCATGCAAGTCTGGGCGTTTCTCCCACGTGGTTCTGTCAAAGCTGAGCTACTCAGTGACCACCCTTCTCGGTCATCACCGATACGTCTTGGCAAGTGATTGTCCTTCGCTCAAATCCCCGTTCGCTCGGCTCGAACCGGATTGGGGTCGGGCACGTGGGGCATCAGCGCATTCGGTGGGATGGTGCCGAGGCGACCGGCTTGGAAGTCCTCCAGGGCCTGCATGATCTCGTCTCGGGTGTTCATGACAAATGGTCCGTAGTGCGTGACAGGCTCACGGATGGCTTGGCCACCCAAGATGAGCGCCTCGAAATGGACAGTGCTCGAGTCCTGGTGATCGTCGGCCCGTATACCCATCCAATCTCCAGGCCCGAACGCCACCAGCTGGCCCCGGTGCACCGGCCGCTCTTGGCTGCCCACCTGACCGGACCCAGCCAGGACGTAGATGAGTGCGTTGAAGCTGCGGTTCCAGGGCAGGTCCAGCAGGGCCCCCGGCGACAGGCTGGCATGCATGAGGGCCATCGGCGTATGAGTCGAACCAGGGCCCTGATGCCCGGCGAGATCGCCGGCGATCACCCGCACCAGAGCTGCTCCGTCGTCGGATGTCAGCAGGACCACCTGCTCGGCTTCGAGCGGTTGGTAGGCGGGAGGAACCATCTTGTCCTTGGCCGGCAGGTTGACCCAGAGCTGGATGCCGTGGAACAGGCCACCCGAAACCACGAGATCCTCTGGAGGGGTCTCGATGTGCAGAATCCCTCCCCCAGCGGTCATCCACTGGGTCGCCCCGTTGGTGATGAGGCCGCCGCCGCCGTTGGAATCCTGGTGGGCGAAGGTGCCGTCGATCATGTAGGTCACGGTCTCGAAGCCACGGTGAGGGTGCCAGGGCGTTCCCTTGGGCTCACCGGGGGCGTAATCGACCTCGCCCATCTGGTCCATATGCACGAATGGGTCCAGATCGGCGAGGCTCATCCCTGCAAAGGCCCTGCGCACTGGAAATCCCTCGCCCTCGAACCCGCTCGGCGCCGTCGTCACCGATACCACCTGGCGCTCGGTCGCAGCGTCCGCTCGGCGCGGGATGCGAGGTAGGCCGGACCAGTCGTCGGGTGTGACGGTGGGCATGGCAATCTCTCCTCGACAGTGCGGACCCACAATCATGACTCAGAATTACGTCTCGCGTCGGTTGACTTGCCCGACCCTGTGGCGACGGCGACAGACATCGGGGTCGAGGTCTCCACGCACCAGGCGCACCGTGATGTGCCCGATTTCGGTAACGTCAACATCCAGCATCGCGTGTCAACCTTGCTGCTCGATGACCGAGGAGCAGTGGCCTTCGGTACTCGGCATTTGATCCCGCACTCACGTGCCCCGGTCATGGTCGTTTCGTCTCGTCCGAGCTGCCGCCTCGAGGAGCAGCTCGACGCCGACGGCGACCAGGATGCGGCCCCGGCGCTCTCCCCAGCCAGAGACACTCCGGCGAAGGGCGCGGCGAGTGTCTCGGTGAAGCCGAACAGCCCGACGTAGACCCTGAGCAGGAGGCCGCCGATGGTGGCGATCATGAACCCGGCGGCCGCCGCCACCATGACCAGACGCCGCCATGCATCCAGGGCGATCGCCAGCGCTGCGCCGGCGATTCCCTGGAAGAGGAAGGGCCGAAACGATGGTGGGTATGGTCCGGTAGCCGCTGGCCCACAGGTGCAGGTGGATCGCCCCCGTAGTAGCGACCAGGGCAGCGCCGACGATCACGTATCGCATAGAGCGTCCGCTCCTCCCGCCCCATTCGTCTTCCCTGAGAAGGGGTTACCGGTTAGTAGCTCGGCCAGCGTCTTTGGAAGGAGTCCGTACGCCTGAAGGGGAATAAGTGAGGGGGGGTGTTGAGTCAACCGTTTGCGGCACATCCATGGGGAGAAGTCCTGAAACCGCTTCTGCGCCTGCTTCTCGTCGTTCTGGTCCCCATTCTCGGACTGGCGCTCGGTCCAGCGGCAACTGTGGCCTCGTCGGCCACCCCCGGCGCATCAGCCGTCCCACCGAGCACGAGCCCGCCAACCTCGGTCGGAGAGCTCAGCCCGTCGCACGGCGTGCTCACTTTCGCCGGGGCGGTCGACAACCCGACGCCCCTGCCCGTCGTCGGAGCGCCGGCTCCGGTGACTTGCGCCGCCGAGTGCAAAGAGTTCCAGTTCACGACGGCGACCACGCAACCGTTCCTCGTGGGGGTCAAGAGCACGGTGACTGGGCCGAATGGCACATTCAACCCCAACGACGGCTTCAACCTCTACCTCTACGGCCCCGACGGCGCCATGGTCGGGGAGGCCAACGGTATCGGCGCCAACGGCCAGTCGCTCACCATCTCTCGGGCCGTGATGGGTACGTACACGATCGTCGTGAGCGTCTCCTACGCCGAGGACCCGAATGCCGCCTATGCGGGCGAGGTGCGGCTCATGAAGTCACCGTGGTGGTCACCACCCCCTCCTACCTGCGGCATCACCGTGGGTGGGACGAACGGTTGCTTCGAGCTGCCCACCATTCGGGCCCTTCCGCCGTACGATCTGACGACCGCCGGGCTTCCGCCTGCGCCGTCCAGCCCCCTTGGATTTCCCTTCCCGACGACTGTCTCCACCCCGACATCGTGCTACGCCGACGAATCCCTCGGCCTCGACAATCCCTCTCCGGCGACGCTCGCTCAACCCACCCTGCGATGTCTGAGGTTCACGAGCGACGTCCAAGATGTCGGTGCTGGTGCTCTCGAGGTACGTCTCCCCTGGCTCACCACGAGCGGGAGCGGCTTCGTCCCCGGCCAGTGTCAGGCTCAGCAAGTCGTGCTGACCAGCGGCGGTCAGCAGGTGACCCGGCCGGCTGGCCCGTGCGAGTTCCACCCCGAGCACGCCCACTTTCACTACAAGGATCTGGTCTCCTACAGCCTCCATCAGGTGGACGGCGCTGGTGGGATCGGTGCCCCGGTGGCGACCTCGCAGAAGGAGTCCTTCTGCCTGGCAGACGACGACTACTTCGGCTTTGGCACCGGGGGACCAAACGGTCCCCGAACCTACATCGGCCAGCCGGGCTGCAACGTGCCGACCAATCCCACCCCATCGGGTGGCTCGGAGAACTCCTACGTCGTTGAGGGGGTCACCCCGGGTTGGGGTGACGTCTACACCTGGGACACGCCGGATCAGTACGTCGACGTCACCACCGTCCCCCCCGGCACCTATGACCTCGTGGAGGAGACCAACCCTAACGGGGCACTGCTCGTGGCAGGGTCCCCCAAGACCTGCGCCGTCACCCAGCTACAGCTGACGGCCGACTCGGTGAAGGCGATCTCCTCCCAATCATCGGTCACCTGTCCCACCTGAACGGCTAGGACTCCTCGTGGATCCGCCTGAACCCGAGAGCTGGGAGGAACGTTCAGCCATGACCACATTGGCGGGGAGAACCGCACTCATCACTGGTGGAGCGAGTGGGCTCGGTCGGCTCCTGGGGGCAGAGCTCGCGAGACGAGGCAGCCGGGTCATCTTGTGGGACATCGACGAGGATAGGCTCCGCAGCACGACCGTGATCAAGGCGCGTGTAGGGAGCGTTGCGAGGCCCTCATCACACCCCGACGATCCGAGATGGCGGCCTAATTCAGATCGGCCCGTGAGGTGACCGAGAAGACGGCAACACCCTGTTGATTGACCTCCACATCCAGGAGCTTGCCAGCAAGTCTGCTCGCGACCTCCGGGTCAAGAAATAGCGCGCCGCCTCCGAACGGGACGACATGGTCGTGGAGGTCGGGGCCATTCACTACGCTCAGCAATAGGGCGCCCAACGGGGTACCAGCCGTGGTGATCCGCAGACCCGATCCGAGCGACGGGTCACGATCGCCCACTACTTGCGTAATGGCCTTCGCGGCCTCGGGAGTTACGGCGAGCATAGAAGGATCGTTCGTCAACGGTGTCATCTGTCGCGCGCCGCAATCGTGTAGGTCATCTCACTGGCGTCCTACGCGGGTCTGTCGGCTCGGTGACCCCCGACGCTGAGTCGGTTCGCCGCGGTCCATCGCCATCAGAGCGGATCTGGCTGGGCGGAGCGCTGGGAACGCCGCCGCGCAACGAGCGCGGTCCAGCTGACCTCGCTCATCGCGCTCGATCCAAGCTGACTCAGCAGCTATTTCACCACCCCGTGCTGTCGGCTCCCCGGGCTTGTCCCAGTTACCGTGACCTAGCGATGCCCAGGTCGAGTGCACGGCAAACGTCATACTGACCAGGGACAGCATTTGTCACATCGATGCATAGAGCCCGGGTTGGCAACACGTATTGCCAAACGAGTGAGTCGACGGGAGCCCTACAAGGGTGGCAACCGCCGTTGCCGCAATTGGCTAATACGCCTCATGGCACGGGATGTCGCCATCTGCAGCCCCATAAGGACATCGTGTGGTGGGCCACCACCCGCTCCTCGACAGCGGCAGCGCACTCTGTGACGGAGGACTACTCCTCTCGCCTGCGAAGATCCCTCATCGCGGATCGGCCGTCGGCGCGTTGACCATCCCCATATGACCCGCCAGAGCGCGTCGCGAGTGCCGTTGGCATCACAACTACCGCCGGCGGAATACTTACGCTGGACGAGCATGCCTGTGACGAGACGTGAACGGAATGAGCACATTGGATCGGACCCCGCCGAGCCGGGAAGGGTGCGAGCTGCGCGGCCTCATCGTCGCCGGCCTTGTGACGATCGCTGTCGGCTTGCTGTTGGGAGCGTGTGGCGGCGGTGCCCAGCACGGATCGACGAGTGCCACCAGTGAGTTCTCCCCGCCGTGCCCCGCTGGTGTCGGTACCGCCATGGCCCGGCTCGTCGGCACCCGGGCGGCGTCGGTCATGTTGACGAGCCAGTCCCCTGGCCTGGTTGACTGCCGCTACAGAGCGGCGTTGCCCAGCGAGTCACTCGCGGAGGAAGCCACCGTCGTGCTCGATGCCAAGCCTCGGGCCTTCCAGCGGTTCATGAACTCGATCACCGAGCGCGAGCAGACGTACGTCCAGAGCCAAGACGACCCTTCTCACGCTCTTCAGGAGATCAGTGGCGTTGGTATCGATGCGGACTGGACTCCGGCCCGCCATGAGCTCATCGCTGCAGGCGGGGACCGCTTCACCATCGTGACGATCACGCAACAGGCTCCAACGGCGCCTGCAGAGCTCACCGCCGCAGAGCAGCTGGCGAGGGCGGCGCTGCGCGACGCCGCGACTCAGCCACCCACTCGTTCCGGGCCGCAGCCGCCGTAGCGGAGGTCCTGAACCAGGGCAGGCCATGGGGTTCGTCCGAAGTCCCATTCGCACTCTCGCCGAGCCCGGGCCAGCTGTCGGCATGGAGGGCAGCGATGTACAATCAGCCGGCCCGCCGCGCTAACTGCGGGGAGCCGCAGAACAGCTGGGGAGACTGGGATGATGCAAGTGTGCAAGCGGCTGCGGATACTCGCAGTTGTGACCGCGGTCGCGTTGGCCTCCGCCATACCAACCACTGGGGCGGCTGCTGGAGGCGACGGAGCGGTGCAGCCGTATGGGACGAACGATGCTGGCGGCTTTCGCAATGTGCTGCCCGCTGGTGAGAACGGGCTGGACAATGCGCTCCAGCTGGCACAGTTCCAGTTGGCGGGCACCTATCCGCCGCACTCGCACGATCACACCCACGACCAGATTCCGAGGTACTTCAAGGACGCCACCTTCGGAATAAAGGCCGGCGACGTGGCCTCGAAGACATCGCCGCGGTCGGACGTGACGATCGTCCGCGACAAATCCTACGGCGTGCCCCACATCTATGGAACCACTCGCCCGGGAGTCGAATTCGGGGCTGGCTATGCGGGCGGTGAGGACCGCCTCTTCTTGATGGATGTCCTCCGCCACGCTGGCCGAGCAGAATTGTCGTCCTTCGCCGGCGGGTCCACAGGCAACCGGGCCATGGATAGGGTGCAGTGGTCGATCGCCCCGTATACCGAAACTGACCTACAGTCCCAGATCGACAACGCGGGAAAGCTCTACGGACCCGCGGGCGTGCAGGTCGTCTCTGACGTCACGAACTTTGTTGCCGGCATCAACGCCTACATCAACGCGGCCCTGGTCAACCCGACACTCTTGCCGGGCGAGTACGCGGCACTCGGCAAGTTGCCCCAACCGTGGACGCCGACCGACGTGATCGCTGAGGCGTCGCTGATTGGAGGCATCTTCGGCAAGGGTGGTGGACAGGAGGTGCGTTCGGCGCAGATCCTGCAGGCCTTGGAGCAGCAATTTGGGGCAGGTGCCGGGCAGGCGGCGTGGTCCGATTTCCGGGAGCACAACGACCCCGAAGCGCCGACCACGGTGTCCACGGCCTTCCCCTACGAGACCAACTCACCATTCTCACCCACCGGCTCGGCAATGCCCGATCCTGGCTCGGTGAACTTTCCGTCGGACGGGCCTCCCCTCGCCTCGTCGTCCTCCCTGGCGGCGGCGACCGACACGCCGATGCAACAGGCGATCCCCAACGACGGCTCCATCGGCTCCCAACTATTGCACCAGCTGGTGGCCGGCCCGCCGCTGGCCTCCAACTGGGAGCTGGTCAGCGCCCGGCATTCGGCGACCGGGCACGCAATAGCGGTGATGGGTCCCCAGGTGGGCTACTACGTGCCCGAGATCCTGATGGAGGAGGACCTCCACGGGCCCGGCTTCGATGCGAGGGGCGCCGCTTTCCCCGGCGTCAACCTGTACGTGGAGCTGGGTCACGGACGTGACTATGCGTGGAGCGCCACGACGGCCACCTCCGACAACGTCGACACCTTCGCCGAGGTCCTGTGCCAGGACGACATTCACTACTTCTACAAGGGCCAGTGCCTGCCCATGGAACGCCTCGACCGACAGAACAGCTGGACCCCCAGCGCTACGAGTCAGACTCCGCCAGGATCAGAGACGCTCACCATCTATCGCACCGTCCACGGACTCGTCTACGCCCGGGGCACCTCGGGGGGCCAGAAGGTCGCCTTCGCCAGCGCGCGCACCACCTACTTTCACGAGGCGGACTCAGCACTGGGCTTTTCAAGGCTCAACGACCCCGGCTTCACGACCGGCCCCCGCCAGTTTCAGCAGGCTGTCTCCCAAATCAACTTCGGGTTCAACTGGTCCTACGTTGACGCCAACCACATCGCCTACTACCACTCGGGATGGTATCCCCAACGGGCAGCGGGGACGTCACCGGACTTCCCGGTCCTCGGCACCGGTCAGTTCGATTGGCAGGGATATGACCCGGCCCTGCACACCATCACCCCGCTGCCGTTCCAGGCCCATCCCAACGCCATCGACCCCGATTGGCTGGTCTCGTGGAACAACAAACAGGCACCACAGTGGTCGGCTGCCGACGACAACTATTACTACGGTCCGGTCTTCCGATCGCAGCTCATCGCCAACTTCATCGAGCGAGCCCTTGCCCACGGCGGCAAGATGCGGATCGAGCAGCTGGTCTCGGCCATGGACGAGGCGGCAACTCAGGACATCAGAAGCGTGCAGCTCTGGCCGGTACTAAAGCGAGTGCTCGGCACGCCCACTGACCCGCGCGTGGCCGACGCCATTGCCACGCTCGACAGTTGGTATGCAGACGGCGGCCACCGCCGGGATCTGACTAATCGCGACATCACCAAGCCAGGTACCTATCAGCACAACGACGCCATCACCATCATGGACGCCTGGTGGCCCAAGCTGCTCGATGCCGAGTTCCACCCTGCGGTGGGTGACGGTCCCTTCAACGCCATGCAAACACTGCTCCCCTTCGGACTGCCCGACCCTGGCGGCCAGCCAACCCCGCCAGATTTCGCCGTCGGCTGGTACGGCCAGGTGAGCAAGGACCTGCGCGGCCTGCTTGCGGCTGCAGGCCAGGGCCCGACCCCAGCCGATCCCAACTCGCGCATCTACTGCGGGAACGGGTCGTTCGCCGCCTGCCAGGGGGCCCTCCAGAACTCGCTGCTGGCCGCCCTGGCCCAAACACCCCAGCAGATCTACGGCCAGGGAGCCTGCACCAAGAACCCGCAAGCCAGTTGTTTCGATTTGAACACCTGGGTTGTCGCCGGCGGCATTTCGATCCCGCCGTTCCCGTTCCAGAACCGCCCCACCTTCCAACAGACGGTCGAGCCGAGCCGAACGCTACCTCGGTAGCGAGGTGGTCTCAGCCACCGCGTCCCGACGCGAACGGCGTATCGGCGGAATGCGCCGGCAGGCGGCTTCCCAGTGAGACGTAGGGGACCGCCTTGCCCCGAAAGGTCCAGGCCAGCGCGTCGATCGGCCCGCGTTCGCCGAGCGCGGGCCACACGATGCCGCTCGGTGCGAAGGCAACGACTCCGTCCACGCCATCGAGAAGGCTCGCCGAAAGCAACGCTAGCTCGCTTCCACGTGATACTCCCATCAAGGCGACGGGACCCGCCACGTCCGTGCGAGCCCGGAGCCACGCGATCGCCCGCTCGACGACCTCGACCTCGATCTCACGCAGTTCGCCGGGCAATCCGGGCGCGCGACGGTCGCCCCGACCGCCGGGTTGAGGACCATGGTGTCGCCACGCTGAGTCTGGTAACCGCTGATGCCGAGCATCCCCAGGATGTCCTAGCTGGATGCGTCCCGGGTGACGCGATCGGGCCGGAACGCAGGACGGCAGAGGGAGACGTAGACGGTAGAACTCGGCGTTGCGTACCGGACTGGCGTGTCCGGCGGGACGGAAACTGCCTCCCCGCTCTCGACCCTGATCTCGTCGCCGTCCGCCAAGTGCAACACGACTGTCCCTTCCATAACGATGGTCACCTCGGTGAAGCGGGCCATCTGCGCCGGCTCGGTCCAGCCCGCCGGACTGTGCATGACGGCGAGCGACAGGGAGTCGTCACCGCTACTGGCCCCCCCCACGAACTCGTGGATGTGTTTGGGCGGAGCACCCTTAGCCGATACGACCGTCGGGCGTAGGCGCGCGATCATCGTCGCGCCTTCAGCCTCCCAGTAGTCCTGCATGAGCTCTCGGGCCCAGCTTGGCTCGCGTACAGGACCCCGAGGGGCGAAGCCGCTCATGTACGGCTTCACGTCGAGGACCGGTGTGCCGTCCACGGCGTCGAGCCCGGCCACCTCGATTGTCATGTTGGTGACGGACCGGAGCGCACACACTGTCACTCCGATCCGATTGGGCCGATCCTTGGCCCGCTGCGCCAGGATACCCACCTCCGGCCAGTCGGCTCGTCCTCGCGGGTGACGCTTGCCTCGGCAGATTGTCTCGGGATCGACCTGATCGAAGACGTAGACCACCTCCACGTGCGAGAAGGCGCCGAGACCTTCGAGCCCCGCGGCGTCAATCTGATCGGGGTCGAGCTCCACCGAGCTCACCACTTGCCCCCAGCCATCGTCCTCGATGGTCGTGCGGCCACCACGGACGTAGCCAATCGGCTCCATCACGGTTCCTGACATGTCTCCTCCCAGGCTCGCTACGCGACCAGGCAGAGAAGAAGTGGTCGCCGTGGCCGCGCGTAATGTAAAACCTAGGTCAGGTTTCCTCGGGAAAGACGCTCATGGCGAACGGGATGGTGAGATCGCGCTCGAAGCGTAGCCTTGCCCGTGACGGCGTCCGTACTCCTGTCCGCGACGACGTCCTCGTAGTCTTGCCTATCGCCTGGCCAGCACGAGTGCCTGAGCCCCAGTTTCGCGAGCGCGAGCAGTCGAACGAGGGTCGGTGGTCGACTGACCGGAAACGTTCCGCAAGGACATCCCATAATCTCGGCGCCCAGGCGTCCCAGATGCCGGTTCGGTGCGATACCTACAGGATGCCGCCGCGAGCTCGGCGGTCGCGGTGCTCCACACCACCCAAGCCTGATGTGGAAGGTCAGCCTCTCCTGTGGGCAGAGCAGGGACAAACAAGCCGTCGATCCGTAGCTGGGTCCTTGGCGAAATCGAGTGTTGCGGTGTTCGCTGTTGCGGCATGCTGGGTGTATGACCAGGCATCTGCGTCTTGGCGAGTTCCTCGTCGGTGTTGAGGGGATCGCTCTCATGCGCCATCTCTTCGAAGACGATGCGGTCACGGCACAGCGGATCGAGGAGATCCGTCACATCGTCTCCGGCGGCGACGGCGTCTACCAACTCGGCGTCGACGTCCCGATCGTCGATTCAGCCAGCGGCTACCGCCGCTGGTCACAAACCTACGACAGCCCCGGCAACCCCCTCATCGAGGTGGAGCAGCCGGTCGTGTGGACCATCTTCGAGTCCATCCCGCCCGGGCCGGCGCTGGACGCCGCCTGCGGTTCTGGCCGGCACGCCCGCAGGCTGCTAGAGCGCGGCCACCAGGTAGTAGGCGTTGACAGCTCGCCCGAGATGCTGGAGAAGGCCAATGCATCGATCCCCCGGGCGGTGTTCCGCCAGGGTGATCTCACTTCGTTGCCGGCGGAGTCGACCAGTTTCGACCTGGTCGTCTGTGCGTTAGCCCTCGAACACGTGGCCAACCTCACCGATGCGATCGAGGAGTTGAGCAGGGTGCTTCGCCCGGGGGGACGCATGATCTTGTCCGAACTGCATCCCACGGCCGTTGGTCTGGGAGGAGCGGCATATTTCCAAGATGCCCAGGGCGGAGCAGGTGTGGTGCGCGGATTCGGCCATCTCCACAGTGACTATCTGGCCGCCTTCCGTGTGGCCGAGCTCGTGGTCAATCAGTGCCTCGAACCTCGCTTCGGGCCCGCCGAAGCCGCCATGCAGGGGCCAGCCTCGCAGTTCATCCCGGACGCAGCCGCAGCCGCATACATCGGGGTACCGGGCGCCCTCATCTGGGACCTCGTGCATAGCTGAGCTGACGCCCCGGATCGCCACATAGCCCGCCCCTGAACACGCGCCCTACGTGCCCCCTGTGCTCACGAGGGAGTATCCCGGCACGCCGGCTGCTGGTCACTATTCGGGTGATCGAGCGCGCTGGTGACTACTACTTCTTGAGATAATCGGCGAGGTTCATCAGGGAGGAGGTCAGTCCTGCCGCATGGTCCTCCGGGGAGACGACATCGGGAACGTTGTCTGCTGTGATGTCGACCCGGGTCCCTCCCTCTACAGCGCCGACCTCCCAGGTCATCGTCATCGTCCCGGCGTAGGCAGGATCGTCAGAGACAAAGTCGACCGCCTGTACGACCCGCACGCCGGGGACGATGTCGACAAAGCGAGCCTCGACGATATCGGAGTCCGCTGTGGCCTTACCCCGCACAACAGAGGGGTCGGCATAGGTCAACACCATTCGATATGACCCTCCGGAACGTAGATCGAATCGTTCGAACTTGCCCGACATACCAGACGGAGGCAGCCACGCCAGCAGGGCCGCTGCCTTCTCGGGCGGGGCAGCGATCACCCGCGAGCCCTTGTCCGTACGAGGCACTACACGATGTTACGCACGCCACGGCTACCGCGGCAGCGGGGGGGGGGGGACAGCGACGGTCGCCAGAACAGGTGGCGCCGGCCAGGAGGAGCAGTGTCCCAGAACATCGAGTCTTCATGAACTTCGCCCATAGCCCCTACCGCCGGGTCTGCACCCCCGCGAACGGCCGTGTCGTCAGGGGCCGAGATATTCGGATTCCAGCACCAGGTCGGGGATCAGCGTCTGATACTCGACGTGCGTCTTGTGTTCGACGGTGCGCCAGCCGGTCCCCTCCATCTCCCGCATGTAAGCACGGTACGCGGGCGCCCCCGGCACCCGGACGTTGTCGGCCACAACAACGGATCCCTTGTGGAGCCACCTGCGTTCCAGGATGTGTTTGAGGTCCGGTAGGTAGGCGGCTTTATCGTGGTCTACGAAGAGGAAGTCGAGTGCGCCAGACGTGAAGCCGTGCGCAGTTTCCAGCGTGTCGAGCGTACCGCCACCGTCCCCGATGGAACCGACCACAGCGGTGATCCGGTCGGTAACGCCAGCGTGATCCCAGATGCGCCGGGCAATCGCAGCGTTCGCTTCGGCGAACTCCACGGAGTACAACCGTGCGTCCGGTGGCATCTCCCGGGCCATGCGGAGGGCGCTGTAACCGCAATAGGCGCCGAGCTCCAGCAGTAGCCTGGGTCGCGTCCGCCGTACTGCGGCGTCGAGGATCCGACCTTTC
>VAWP01000108.1:0-1341 GCA_005888295.1 Actinomycetota bacterium | reverse complement strand
CCCCCTCGAACGTGTCGAGGTCGTCTCGAAAGGGCTCCGTGGGTCGCGGCCAGTGGACGACGAGCCTCGAAGGCCGCGCTCAGCTCCGTCCCGACCAGCTGCGCGTACATTTCGGCCGCGGCGTTGTAGACCGCTTGGCTCGACACATGGTCCGGCTCCGTCACGTTTCAGAACCTACAGAAGCCGGCTCCGCCGATCTGCGCGTCGAACTGGCCACGCTCGTACTTGCCTCAAACGCCACTTGGGCCACGTGCCGCTGATCGCCCGGTGTTGGCCACCCCACCAAGCCGGTGCATGAAGGCGCGCGAAAAGTGGTTACCCGGCCCGCCCTTCTGGATCTACGGTGCGCAGCGATGCGACGTAGCCCCGCGCCAGCCGACTTCAACGGCTGGGTGGCCCAGTTGGCGATCTCATCGCGTCGACAGCACGCCAAGCAGCACCTGTTGGCCTCCGGTTCCCGAGCCCTCCCCGCACTGCGGCGCGGCCTCGTCCACGATCAGGCCATTGTGCGACGCCAATGCGTCAACATCTTCGACCGCCTCCTCGACGAGGACTCTCTAGGTGTCCTGGTCGCCGCGCTCAACGACTCCGAACCGCAGGTGGTCGGCCGGGCGCTCCACGCGCTGGCCTGCGACCGGTGCAAGCAGGGATCCTGCCGCGCCGACGAGGAAACCTGGGTGCCGCGGGCGCTCACACTGCTCCACCATCCCAACCCAGATCTTCGCGCCGCCGCCATCGACGCGCTCGGAAAGGTGACAGAGCGTCGACCCGACGTGACCGCCGCTCTCGCCATCACCTCACAGACGGACAACGATAGAGGCCTCCGCGGGATGGCCCGCCGTCGCATCGGCGCCTAACCCAACCAAGCAAGGGCGCAAGGCGTTGGGTGCCCTCGAACGCACGCGCTACTAGGCCGTCATACCATCCTCTACCGCCGGCTACGCGCTCGACCTCAGAGTCGTCAGCTGACAGCATCAGCCCGTGACTTGGGACGGGGTGCGCTCGTCATACGACCAGGTGGCGGGATTGAGGTTGTCCTCGGCGTGCCGATTGACGACCTGGGCGTCGTGAGCCCGTGGGTGGCGCAAGCTCACTCGGGCGCCATGCTCTCCGGGCAAACTGCACGGATGCGCAAGCAGTACCACTTCTGGCCCGGCGAGCGGGGCATGGACGCTTGGGACGTAGACCGTCTCATCGAGGTGACCGCAGATCTCCCCATCGAGGAGGTCCCGCTGACAGAACTCCAGGAGGTCGACTCGGTGTACTGGTTCAACTTCTCGCAGCGCCCGACCGTTCGCAACGTCGTGGAACACTTCCGGCTGGTCAAGGAGGTCGACCCGC
>VAWP01000107.1 GCA_005888295.1 Actinomycetota bacterium | reverse complement strand
TTGTCCGATGGCGGCTGCCGGGCAGATTCTGATCTTGAACGGTGCTCCTCGATCTGGAAAGTCGACTGTCGGCCAGGCAGTCCAGGACAGCATGGCCGGGACGTGGGTCAACCTGGGGGTAGACGTCTACGTGAATTCGCTCCCCGAGCGCCTTCGGCCCGGCATCGGCCTTCGGCCAGGTGGCGAGCGACCCGACCTGGAGCAGGTCGTCGTCGTCTTGTACGCCGCCTTGTACGAGTCGATCGCTGCTCACGCCCGCCTTGGCGTCAATGTTGTGGTCGACGTCGGTCACCACGAGTGGTACTCGCAGCCGCGCCGTATCTTGCGCGACTGCGCCCGGCGATTGACGGGGTTGCCGGTCCTGTTCGTTGGAGTCCAGTGCCGGATCGACGTCATCTGGCAGCGCCGCGAGCAGTCGTGGGGTCAGACGCCAGGCACGGCGGACGATGAGTTGCTAGGAGCCGTCGAGCGTTGGCAACAGGCAGTTCACGCCCATGATGGCTACGACCTCGAGATCGATACCTCGGTCCTGACCCCTCCGCAATGCGTCGAAGTTCTTGCATCCAGGCTCAGCGAGGGGCCACCGGGAACGGCGTTCGAGAGGCTGGCCCACGACGGCTGAACCATATGGCGTCGTGCGGACCCGCCGGTCCCCACGATCAGCCCAAGGACTCCCAGTAGCGGTTGAGCGCGCCCTGGACCTTGACGATCCAGACGATGCCTCCGATGAGGGGAAGCAACGGCCAGAGGCCGGTGATCGCGGTAACCGGGCTCTGGCGGCCTGATCTCTCGTACATCTTGCTGATCTCGTGCGGCAGCAGGAACCAGACGACAATGCCGAGCAGGATCCCGAGGATGAGGCCGAGACCACCGCCGACACCCTCCCCCGTGTGGTCTTTCATCTCCTGGAACGACTTGTAGATCCAGTACAGGCTGTAGATGCCGAGAGTGATGATCGAAAGCAGGATCACCGCTACCGGCGACCTCACCACTCCGACCAGGCCCCTCCTGGAGGCCGCTGTGCTCGGGCTGGCCCCTGCTTCCGCCATCGATGCTCCCCCCTGCTCGTCCTCACCTCGAGGACATATCAACCGTATGGTACTAACCCCCGCCCCGTCCGTTGGCACTATAAGGCGTGTCGGAACCGGAAGACCGACGGGCATGGACGGACGCCGACCTGGTGGTGGCGGCGCGGGACGGCGACAAAGCTGCTCTGGGTGAGGTGGTTGGACGCCATCGCCCGACGGCCCTGGCGCTCGCTGGCCGTTTGCTCTCTGACCACGACCTGGCCTGGGACGTCGTCCAGGAGGCCACCATGGTCGCTCTGGTGAGTCTGGACCGCCTTCGTTCCGCTGATCGGTTCGGGGCATGGCTGTGTGGGATCGCTCTCAATTTGGCCAGGCGGCGACGACGGGATCTCTGTACACGGGCATCCGTTGACTGGTCGCCCGAGGTCCTCACGACTGCCAGCGCCGACGAGCACCTGGAAGCGGCGGAGGTCGCGGCGACGGTCAAACGCGCTGTGGCCGAGCTGGCGCCTGGTCAGCGGCGCGCCATCCTGCTCTTCTACTGGCAGGGCCTCACCCAGGCCGAGGTTGCCGCTGAGCTGGGCATCTCGCCCGGCGCCGTCAAGGCGAGGTTGCACCAGGCCCGCGCCGCGCTCGAACCCAAGTTGTCATCTCTCGCGGCCCCGTGGTGGTTGCGGGTGCTCAACAGCTCACGAGCGCAAGGAGACGAAGACATGGGACCAACAGAACCGGAGAGGGCGACCTTCGTCCCGGAGGAAGACCTGCGGCTCGTGCCGGAGATCGTGCCGGCCGAGTTCCTTCAGCAGGCGATGGACACCTGCCGACGAGCACTGGACGAACAGACCGTGCCCGAGCACCTCCAGGAGTGGCTCAACGAGGACACCTTGGGCAGGCTGCAACGGTTGGTCGACGAACGGCAAGGTCAACAGTAAGGACAGGTTGGTCTGTACTTGCCAATTTCAGCCGAAGCCATTCACGACCTGGGCTTTTGCGTCAAGGTGCCCGGTCAACGGCTGCGGAATTGGCTCCCCGGCACCCGCCCGCCAGACGCCCGGGCGACCCCGGTTGCCAGGAGGGTGTAACCCGACTGAGGTCGTCCCGTCTGGGAGGGAGGCGCGAGAGGAAGGCGTTGCATGCCCCCTGGTGAGGAGAGCGACCGCAGCTGGCTGGTCAGGCCGCTTGGGACCGAGGAGCTGCGGGTCCATGTCGACATCGGCGAGGGCGTCGAGATCTCCGAGGAGACCCGCGCCGCACTCGACGTGCTCCTGGATGAGCTCTACGCGGACGAGGTCTCGGGGTTCGCGACCGCGTGCTCGGACCTGGCGGCCTGCAGTCCCCGGTACGAGTGCATTCCCCTCGGCAGCTGCAACTACCTCTCGAAGCGACCATGCTTCGCCGACGTGTGGTGCCAGATCGGGAGGCTGGCATGAGCCGTGAGGACGCCGAGCGGCGGGTGGAGGAGGCCCGGCGCTGGTTGGCGGAGCCCCTCGGGACGAACGAGGCGCGGATCCACGTGGACATTGGCGAGTCGGTGGAGGTCTCCCAGGAACTACGAGAGGCGCTCGACACCCTGGTCAGCGAGCTGTATGCCGGCGAGGTGACGGGCTTCGCGGTAGGCGCCCAAGGCAGCTGCGACCCCTGGTACGAGTGCTTCCTGCGAAAGTGCCAGCCCCACTACACGACTCCGTGCTTCGTCGACAGCTTCTGCAAGATCACCAGGATGGCCTGAGCCAAGGAGGGAGCGGAGATGCCAGAGGAGACCGGGGACCAACCAGAGTCGCGCTGGCTGCTCCAGCCGCCGGGACGGGGTGAGGTCCACGTCGAGGTCGGCGTCGGTTCCGACGTCGAGCTCTCTCCGGAGGCCCGCGGCGCGCTCGAGAGGCTCCTGAGCAGCCTCGAAGCGAGCGAGGAAGCGGAGGTCGCCGGCTTCGCCTGCGTGATCGGACCGTGCCCCGACTACAAGATCTGCACCGCCTTCAAGCACTGCCTGCCCCGGGAGACTGGGACCTGCTTCGCGTGGGTCCACTGTCGCATCGGGAGCATCGCGTGAGGGAGTCCCGCTACAACGTCTGGGTCGAGCGTGACGGCTCGACCTATGTCTACAACGGGGTGAGCGGCGGCCTGCTTCGGATGTCCCCCGAGGAGCAGGCGGCGGTCGGCCGGGTCCTCTCCGAGCCAGGAGCGAGGGACTGCTCACCCCAACTCCTGGAGAAGATGGCGCACGGGCGCATGCTGGTGCCGGACGACGCCGACGAGATCGCCATGCTCGCCAAGCGCTACGCCGCGAGCCGTCACGACACCTCGCGCTTTGGCATGACGCTGGTGACCAGCCTTGGCTGCAACTTCGAGTGTCCGTACTGCTTCGAGGCCAAGCACCCTTCGATCATGAGCACGGAGGTTGTCGCCGCGGTCCTCCAGGTCCTCGACGGTCAGCTTCCCCGCATCTCCAGTTTCAGTGCCTCGTGGTTCGGCGGGGAGCCGTTGGTCGGCAAACGCCCACTGCTCGAGCTCTCCGACGAGTTCATCTCCCGCTGCGACCGGGCCGACGTCGAGTACAGCGCCTCGATCACGACCAACGGCTATCTGCTGGACGAGGAGACCTGCGCGCAGCTCCGGGACCGGCGCGTCAAGAGCGCCCAGGTCGGCCTCGACGGGCCGCCGGAGGTCCACGACCGGATGCGGCCGCTCAGCAATGGCAAGGGCACGTTCTGGCGCATCGTGGCCAATCTCCACCACGCGGTCGATTACTTTCCGATCGCTGTGCGGGTGAACGTCGACAGCGAGAACGTCTCCCGGGTGGAGGAGCTCCTCCAGATCCTCGAGCAGGAGGGCCTCGCAGGGAAGCTCGCCGTGTACCCGGGTCAGCTCGTCGGCGTCGACGACGGGATTCCCGCTCCGTCCGCCACGTACCAGCCACGGTGCTTCAGCAGCCCGGAGTTCGCCAAGGTCGAGCTTTCCTTCACCGAGCTCGCCGCCAAGTACGGCTTCGGGGATCCTTCCCTCCCGCCTCCGAGCGGAGCGCCGTGCACGGCCGTGCGGGCCAACGAGGTGGTCGTCGGCAGCGACGGCGAGCTGTACAAGTGCTGGGACTCGGTCGGCAACAAGCGAGAGGTAGTCGGCAGCATCTTCGACTACAGCAACCAGAACGGGCGTCGGCGCCGGTGGCTCGAGTACGACCCCTTCAGCGACGAGGAGTGCCGGAGCTGCATCGCTCTCCCCGTGTGCATGGGGGGCTGCGCCCACCACTCGATGGACGTGCTTCAGCACGAAAACCGGTGCTCGACCTTCCGCCACGCCTACCGCGAACAGGTCCTCGCCTACGCCGACAACGCCGAGCAGCAGAGTGTGCCGGTAGCGATCGGCCCGCGCGGCCTCGCCCGCGACATGGACCGCCGTTAGGCCGGTCAGCTTTCAGCATCACACGGCTGCGTGGGCTCCGGTCACACCAAACGTCCGTGCCGATAGTGGCCACCCCGAGCGACTACTTCGAGCCCGACTGGCAATGGAGGTCCTGGTGAGTCGCGTCGATCCAGCTCGCCTTGGCGACCTCACAGAAGTGCTGGCCGAGGTCCGGTCGTGGGACGGCGTCGATGATCGGGGCAGCGGCACCTTCTACCTGTACGGCAAGCCTTTCCTCCACTTCCACGCCAGTCGGGACAGCCGGCGGGCCGACGTGCGCCGTGCCGATGGTTGGGTACAGATAGATCTCCCGGAGCCGGCGCCGGCGGGGGCGAGGCGCCGTCTCCTCACCGTGCTTCGCGCCGAGCACGGCGACCGGTGATCAGCTCGAGGTGAGCACCAAGCCTGTGGTCAGTCGCGCTCGATGGGCAGGGCGAGCTGGTCACTGTCCTCGGAGTCACGACGCCGCACCGGAGCGTCGGCCGGCGAAGACGCTGAGCTGGATGGTCGCAGGAAGTATTTGCCGAGCGTCTCGTGCTGGCGCTGGTACGAGGAGCCGATCGCTTCGCCATAGAGGAAGGTGGGCGGCTCCAACATGTGCTCGAAGGTCAGCTTGCAGACGCGTTGACCGTGCTCGATCATGAAGGGCACGTCGTGCGCCCTGACCTCGAGGGCGGCCCGTGACCCGTGGAAGCTGCCATGAGGGTCGTAGCCGAACCCGGGATCGAAGAAGCCGGCGTAGTGGGTCCTCAGCTCGCCACTCGTCGGATCGTACGCCGTCATGTTCGCGGCCAGCGTCGACGGTATGGAGACGGCCTCGTCCGACATCAGCAGGTAGAACTTCTGGGGCGTGAGTACGATCCGGTCCTCCTCCTCGCTCAAGACCGGCTCCCAGTAGCGGGACGGCTCGCGGAGGGCGGCCTGGGTGAGATCGAGAAGCGGCGCGTTGTCCCTCGCCCGGTAGCCAACACGGGAGTTGGCGTCGCCCCGCAGGTCCAGGCTGAGGAACATGCCGTTGGCCAGGGCGAGCCGCTCCGGCGGTACGGCGCCGCCGTTTTCGAACAACAGAGTCTGGCGGGCGTGGAAGTCCCGCACCTCGTCGTCGTTCAGCTCCGAGCGGCCCACTGACAGCCGGAGCTGGCACAGGCTCAGGTCCTCCCGAACCCGCACGGCGAACGAGAGGGGGACGACCTCCAGGTACAGCTGCCCCTCGTAGCCAGGGGCGATCTCGTCGAAGCGGTAGCTCTCGTCGGTGATCACCCTCGTGAAGACGTCGATCCGGCCGGTCGAGCTCTTGGGGTTGGCCCTGCCTCGCACAGTCGGCGGGAGGGCGAGGCGCTCCTTGAGGGGGATGAGATAGGGCCGGTTCGTCTCCAGGACGGCGCCTTCGGCGTGGAGATTGATCTCGTCGATGAGGACGTCCTTGAGCTTGCGCTCCACCGTCTCGTCGTCGGGAAGGAAGCTGCAGCGGATCCGGTAGGCGACCTCACCGAGCCGCAGGTCGACGCTGGCGGGCTGGAGGTTCTCGTGCGGAATGGTGAAGCCGCCGCCGCTGATGACGTTGCTCGAGATGGCGTTGGCCAGGTACTGGACGGGAAGGACGCCCTCCCGCCCCGACGGCAGCTCGAACGGACCCGGCCCGTGACTCGGCAGGTGGGACACACGTCATCGTAGCTGTGGCAGCCCTCAGCGCCGTGGCTCCAACCCCCCCAGCCAGCATCGAGGCTGGGGGGGTTGACATCGAACGTGTGTTCGATTAGAGTAAGAGGTGCCTTCGTGGGCGAGGCATCGACCGCCCTCCTCTTGTCAGTCGTGTTTGCGCTGCGCGCCCTGAAGCAGGAGAGGAGAGGAGTGGCATGCCCGACAGTCCCGTGAGCGCGGCCCGAGCGTTGCGGGAGTCGCTGGTTGCCTTCGAGCCGGAGAGGTTCTCGGGCACCGACTGCGCCAGGCTGGCCGAAGAGCTGGCCCAGACCTCGAAGGCCTGTGGCGCCGCCGCCGCGCGGGCCGCGGCCAGGGCGGCCGAGGCCGGTGCCCATCGGGGCTTCGGCGACGCCACCGACTGGCTGGGGCGGATCACGGGAACCACTGCCGGCCAGGCCCGGTCCCTCCTTGATACCACCGCGGCGCTTCCGGAGTGCCCCGAGACGCGGGAGGCCGTGGTCGCCGGCGAGCTGTCGCTGGCCCAGGGGGCCGAGATCGTCAAGGCCGAATCGCAGTGTCCGGGCACCGAGGCCGAGCTGGTGGGCCTGGCCAAGGGCGCCAGCCTGGGGGTGCTGCGCCGGCGCGCCCGCAGCCGACGCCTGCGGTCCGTGGACCCCACCGAGCTGTATGCCCGCCAGCACGGCTCCAGGCAGTGGCGGCACTGGATCGACGAGGGGGGCATGGTGGGCCTGGCCGGCCTGCTTGTTCCCGAGGTGGGGGTGCCCATCGTCAACCGCCTGGAGGCCGAGACCGACCGCATCCGCAGAGCCGCCCGCCGCCAGGGATCAGACGAGCCCCGAGCTGCCCACGCCGCCGACGCCATGGTCCAGATGCTCACCCGGGAGGTCAAGGGAAAGGCCGAGCGGGCCGACATGAACATCGTCTGGGACCGCACCGCTCTGGGCGGGCCCGGCGAGGGGGTCGCCCACATCATCGGCGGGGGACCGATCCCGACCTCGGTGGCCCGGCGGCTGGCCGAGCGCTGCTTCGTCAAGGCGGTGATCACCGACGGCACGCGCATCGAGACGGTCAGCCACATCGGGCGCAATCTCCCCGCCGAGCTGCGCACGGCCCTCGAGCTGGGCGATCCCCCCGGCTTCGAGGGGCTGATCTGTGTCGACTGCGCCAAGGCCTACGGCATCGAGCGCGACCACATCGACCCGGTGGCCAACGGGGGCCCCACCGCCTACGACAACCTGGCCGGCCGCTGCTGGGACTGCCACGAGCGCAAGACCGCAGCCGACCGCCGGGCGGGCCTGCTGGGTGGGAAGGGCAGGCCCAAGGGAAAGTCAAAGGGGAAGAGAAGCCCGGAGGTGCGCCGTGAGTGACTCGCGACTGCCGCGCTCCACGCCGAACCGCTCAGGGAGCCGGGCGGCGCTGAGCGTACGCGGTGGTCCACCCGAGGCGGCGCTCGAGACCTCGGCGGATGGCGGTGCGTACCTGGGGTGGAGCGCGCCGTACGTACCGCTCCGCGGCCAGCCGGGTGTCGTCCGAGACCTGCTCGAGGTACCGCACGGCGACGTCCACGCCGAGTGGCTCGCCCGTGCGCTCCTCGAAGTTCGAGGGCAGCCCGGTCCAGACGACCGCGTCGAGTTGGCGCTGGGCGAGCCACGACGCCACCGGACCCTCTGGAGGGCCGCCTTTCTCGAGCGACCCGATGAGATCGGGAACCGTTCGTTCGCGTCGAGCGAGCTGCTCGCGGGCCTCGTCGAGCGCCCCACTGGACATGAGGGCCCACAGGGTCTGGGCGTCGGCCACGCCGTCGCGGAGGACCAGGGTGAGGCGCCCGTCGTCAGATACACGGGCGAACTCGACGGGCAGCTGGGGCCCGTCGGGATGCCACGACGACGCGAGCGGCAGCTCCCGCGGGTCCCATATCAGCGACCCCCAGCCCACCACGGCGATTCTCCGGTCCAAGCCCGAGACGATAGCCATCGTGGCAACCGGGATAGCGTCTGGACGTGACCACGATCCTGTACGAGACCGACGCCGATCTCGACGCGCTGGCCGGCCAGCGGGTCGCCCTGATCGGGTACGGCAACCAGGGCCGATCCTGGGCCCTCAACCTGCGAGACTCGGGGCTCAACGTGATGGTGTGCGTCCGGGCCGACCCCACGCGGGACGCGGCCGAGGCCGACGGCTTCACCACCAACGACGTCGCGGCCGCGGCCGACGCGGACGTGGTGTGCGTCCTCGTGCCCGACGATGTGATCCCGACCCTCCAGCTCAGACCGCGGTCCGAGGCGCTGGTGATCGTCGCCAGCGGCTACACCCTCGCCTTCGGGCAGCTCGACCCCTCCTGTGACCTCGGGATGGTCGCGCCCCGGATGCTCGGTCCCGAGGTGCGACGCTGTTACCTCGAGGGTGTCGGGTTCATCACCGCCGTGGGAGTCCACCGTGACCTCACCGGCACGGCGCGGCCTCGCACCCTGGCCGTGGCCCGTGCCATCGGGGGGCTGCGCCAGGGCGCCATCGAGCTCACGCCGAAGCAGGAGGCCGTCCTCGACCTCGCCGTCGAGCAGGCGCTGAGCCCGGCGTTGCGCCAGGTGAACGAGTCGTTCGTGCAGGTGATGCTGGAGCAGGGGATACCGCTCGAGGCGGTCGTGACCGAGCTGGTGCTGTCGGGCGAGGTGGAGCGGACCTACCGCCTCGTGCGTCTCGAGGGCGGCGCCGCCCAGATGGCGCACCACTCGCCGACCAGCCAGTACGGCCAGATGTCGCGGGCGGGCAGCTACGGTCACCTCGACCTGGTGACGACGATGCGAAAGCTGGTCGACGACATCGCCTCGGGGCGTTTCGCGGCGGAATGGGACGCCGAGCGGGACGCCGGCTATCCCCGGCTCGAGGAGCTTCGGGCCAAGGCGATGGCCCCCGAGATCCTCGCCTTCGAGTCCGACCTGCGATCGAGGCTGGGTGAGGGCGCCACTCAGCATTGACAAGGGGAGCCCGGTACCCTCGGCATGAGGAACGACAACCGCAGGTCCCACGAGTGGTACCCAGGGGGGGAATCTGGTGCTCGAGGTCCCGGGACGTCCCGCGCGTCCCGCAACCCGACACACGATGCGCCGGCAGCACGTGCGACGCCGAGTCTGTCTGTCGGCGGCGCCGATCCTCGCCCTGGCGACACTGATCCCCGCCCTGGGGCTGGTCACCGACGGTACGGCGGGCGCCGCCACCTCGAGCTGCACGACCTACACCTCGCCGGCCACCGGCAGCCACCAGGTCTGCGGCGCCATACAAACCAAGTACCTGGCCCTCGGGGGACCGGCGGGCTTCCTCGGCTATCCCGTCACCGACGAGCTACCGACCCCCGACGGCATCGGTCGCTTCAACCACTTCGCCAACAGCGGATCCATCTACTGGACTCCGTCCACCGGCGCCTGGTCGATCCACGGCACCATCCGCGACAAGTGGGCCAGCCTGGGCTGGGAGCGGGGCTTCCTCGGCTATCCCGTCACCGACGAGACGGGGACGCCCGACGGCATCGGTCGCTTCAACCACTTCAGCGGCAGCGGATCTATCTACTGGACGCCGTCCACCGGGGCGCTCTCGGTCCACGGCGCGATCCTGGGCAAATGGGCGAGCATGGGCTGGGAGCGCAGCTGCGAGGGATACCCGGTGAGCGACGAGTTCGCCATCCAGAACGGTCGGGAGAGCATCTTCCAGCGGGGCGTGATCACCTACGACTTCGGCTCGGGGCAGGCATTGGCCAGGTGTGACCCGGCGCCGACCCTGAGCGTCAACCCGTCGGACACCTACAAGATCGCCCAGCTCGACGGCCCGGGGTCGATCAACAACACGGACACCCGATGGAACGTCTACGGAGCGGACCTCGGCCACATGTTCTTGGCCAACGGCCAGATGTTCATGACCTTCGGAGACACCTTCGGTGGTCCGGCGGCGTTCCCGTTCTTCTCCGTGAGCCACGCGGGGTACCGCAGGAACGCCATGGCGTCGATCGACACCTCGGCAGGTCGGCCGGTCAACGGGCTCAACTTCACGGGCATGATCACCGACTCCTCGGGCGCGGCCAAGGAGCTGATCCCGGCAGTCCCCGGGGAGGCCGGGGTCATCCCCACCTACGGCGTGTCGGTGGGCAACCGGATGTTCCTGTACTACATGTCCGTCAAACAGTGGGGCGCTCCGGGACACTGGACGCTGAACAACTCGGGCATTGCCTACTCGGACGACGGGGGGCACACATGGGCGCGTGACCCCGCCGCGACCTGGCCCGGGGACAGCAACTTCGGTCAGGTGTCGCTCGTCCACCAGGGGTCCTACGTCTACGTGTTCGGCATCCCCGGCGGGCGCTACGGGGCCCTGCGGCTGGCGCGGGTGCCCGACAACCTGGTCCAGGTCACCGCCGCGTACGAGTACTGGAACGGCACCTCGTGGACGACCGGCAACCCATCGGCGGCGGTGGACATCGCTCCGTCGCCGGTAGGGGAGCTGTCGGTGCAGTGGAGCTCCTATTACCAGAAGTGGCTCATGACCTACCTGGTCGACCCCAATCAGCAGGTCGTGCTGCGCATGTCCGACTCGCTGACGGGTCCATGGAGCGCGCCTCAGGTGATCGTGACCGACGCCCAGTACCAGCAGCTGTACGCCCCGTACATCACGCCCCTATGGAACGACGGGCCGGACATCTACTTCACGATGTCGGTCTTCGACCACTACCAGGTCTACCTGATGCACACCTCCCTGCGGCCGGCCACCGGGGCCACGCCGCCGCGGACGGCAGCGCCGGTAGCTCCCCAGACCACGGCTCCGTCGACGACGAGCCCGTTCGAGCACGGGAGGGGTGACACACCGTCGCCCTAGTCTGGGGACGTGATGGGTAGGCAGCGGAGGCAGCGGAGGCAGGGTAGGCAGCGTAGGCAGAGCGACGGCCATCCCTCGGGACCGGTCGAGACCGATCTCATCACCCGCGAGGAGCTCGGGCTGGCGGCGCGGAACCACGCCATGCCGCTCGAGGCGCTGCGCTACCCGATCACGCCGGTCGGGCTCCACTACCTGCTCACCCACTACGACATTCCGGCGATCGACCCTGCCAGGTGGCGTCTGGAGATCGACGGGCGGGTTCGACGTCGTCACGCTCGAGTGCGCCGGCAACGGGCGCGCGCTGCTCGAGCCCCACGTCGCCAGCCAGCCCTGGCTGCTCGAGGCCGTCGGCACCTCCGAGTGGGAGGGTGTGCCGCTCGGGGCCCTCCTGGACGAGGCGGCGGTGCTTCCCGATGCCACCGAGGTGCTCTTCACCGGCGCCGACCGAGGCATCGAGGGTGGCATCGACCAGCACTACCAGCGCAGCCTCCCGCTCGCCGAGGCGCGACGGGACGAAGTCGTCGTGGCCTACGGCCTCAACGATGGACCGCTGCCGCCTCAGCACGGCTTCCCGCTCCGGTTGCTCGTGCCCGGCTGGTACGGCATGACCAACGTGAAGTGGCTCACCCGGATCACCGTGCTCGACGCGCCGTTCACCGGTCCCCAGCAGGCCCGCTCCTACCGGGTCCGCCAGCGCGAGGACGCCGAGGGCGATCCGGTCACCAGGATGGAGCCGCGTTCGCTGATGATCCCGCCGGGCATCCCCGATTTCCTCACCCGCCGCCGGACCGTTCCCCTGGGCCCGAGTGTCCTCGAGGGCCGAGCCTGGTCCGGCTGGGCGCCGATCGCGCTGGTCGAGGTGAGCACGGACGGGGGCCGGAGCTGGGACGCGGCCGACCTCGGCGGCGACGCGGACCAGGTGAGTACGAGCTCTGCAGCCAGGCGACCGACGACGCAGGGCGGGTGCAGCCGACGACGGCCGTGTGGAACCTCGGCGGCTATGCCAACAACGCCGTCCAGCGTCTCGCCGTCACGGTCGTCAGTTGGTAGCCGGGAGCAGCCGCCCGGTCGCCCTGGTGACCGGCGCCAGTCGGGGCATCGGCAAGGCGACGGCCCTCGACCTCGCCGCCGCGGGCTTCGACGTTGCCGCCGCCGCTCGCACCTCCCGCGACGGCAGCCGAAGGTCCGATACCGATCCCGACGTGACCCTGCCCGGCGGTCTCGACACGACCGTTGAGCAGGTCGAACGGGAAGGAGCGACCGGGCTCGCCGTCACCATGGACCTGCTGGACCGGGCGACCGTGCTCACCGCCGTCGCCGCGACCATCGAGCGCTTCGGTCGCCTGGACGTCCTCGTCAACAACGCCATCTACCAGGGCCCCGGCACGCTGGCCCGCTTCGCCGACCTGACCGATGGCGAGCTGTCGGCGCTGTTCGAGGGAAACGTCGTCGCCCAGCTGGCGCTGATAGGCGAAGGTGGGCGAGGGCGGATGGAGCGTCGGCTACGCCATGACGAAGGCCGCCTTCGGGCGGGTCGCGCCGGTCCTGCACGTCGAGTACGCGGACATGCGGCTGTTCAGCGTCGATCCCGGCTGGACCATCACCGAGCGGACCGTGGCCGCCGGCCGGGCTGCCCAGTACAGCCGTCACTTCACGCCCGGCACCCCGGACGTGATCGCGCGCGCCATCCGTTGGCTCGTGACCGGCACCGAGGCAGACGGGCTGCGAGGCAAGGTCGTGATGGCTCAGCAGGAGGTGCGGGCGCGCCAGCTGCTGGAGCGCTGGCCGGCCCCGGTCTCGCAAGACCGTCCGTGGGAGACATGAAGGTCTACGCGGCCATGGATCCGCGGCTCCCGCTGGCCGACGTCGTCGTCTACGCCCGGCGGGTGGAGGCGATGGGTTTCGACGGGCTGCACGTGCCCGAGACCGTGCACGACTCGCTGGCCGTGTCCCTGCTCGTCGCCGAGCACACCGAGCGGATCATCATCCGCACCAGCGTGGCGCTGGCCTTCGTCCGCGGTCCGACGCTCACCGCGTACGCGGCGTGGGACCTGACCAAGCTGTCGGGCGGCCGCTTTCAGCTCGGCCTCGGCACTCAGATCCGACAGAACATCGAGGATCGCATGGGCATGCCGTGGACAGCGCCCGTGGAGCGCATGCGCGAGTACGTCGAGGGGCTGGCCGCGCTGTACGAGTCCTTCCGCACCGGTGGCGAGCCCTGCTACGAGGGCGAGATCTACCGGCTGACCCGCATGCAGCCGTACTTCAACCCCGGCCCCGATCCGGACGTCACTCCGCCCCCCACCTGGCTCGGCGGCGTCAACACCGGCATGTGCCGACTGGCGGGCGAGCTGGCCGCCGGCTTCGTGACCCATCCGACCAGCTCCGACCCCCGGTACCTGCGGGAGATCTGCCTGCCCAACCTGGGCGCCGGCGCCGAGCGGTCGGGCCGCGGCCGCGCCGATGTCGAGCTCGTCGTCGGCCCGCTCGTGGTCGCCGGGAGCAGCGGCAAGGAGGTAGGTGCCGAACGTGAACGGCAGCGCCGGATGCTGGCTTTCCTGTACTCGACGCCCGCCTACCGCCGGACGCTCGAGCTCTACGGCTGGGAGGATCTGGCCGGTCGGCTGCAGGCCATGATCCGGCAGGAGCATTGGAACGACCTGGCCGACCTGGTACCCGACGAGCTCCTCGACACGCTGCTCCCCGCGGCGCCGTACGAGGAGCTCGCCGCCCACCTGCTCGATCGCTTCGGGGCGTTGGCCGACGGGATCCTCCTCCCGGCCCAGGGCGACGCGCGCCACGACGACGAGATCGCCGGCGTCGTCGCCGAGCTCCAGGCCTGGCCGCGTCAGACCCTGGATCCGGCGAACAGGTAGGCGGCGACCGAGCGGGCGATGCGCTCCGGATCCTTTCCCAGCTTGGGCGGCAGGGCGCCGTTGAGGTACAGGGTCGCCAGCCCGTGCACGAGAGACCAGGCCGCGACGCCGGCCTCGCGTACCTGGCGCTCGGAGCCGGCGCCCGGGTACTTCGACACCGGGCCGTACAGCATGCTCGACGACTGCTCGCGGGCCTCGGTGAGCTCGGGATCGTCCTGGTGGTAGAGGTCAGGACGGAACATGACGTCGAAGTAGGGCTGGTGACGGGTGGCGAACCTCACGTAGGCCACGCCGACCTCGAGGAAGTCGCCCGTGCGCTCGTAGGCCCGGCGCAGCTCGGCGGCGAGCAGCCGGTACCCTTCGGCGGCGACCGCGGTCAACAAGCCGGCCTTGTCGCCGAAGTGGTGGGTCGGCGCGGCGTGCGACACCCCGAGCCGCCGGGCCAGGTCCCGCAGGCTGAGCGCACCCAGCCCGTCCTCGGCGATGGCCCGCACCGCCTCCTGGATGGCGGCGTGGCGCAGGTCGCCGTGATGGTAGGGACGCTCGGCAGGGCTCACCCTCCCAGCATAGGCCCGCCATCTTTACAGTGGCAAGTTACCCGGGGACGCTCCTCGGCGGACCGCCGACCCGGTCGGGGGGGTCGACGGTCCGCGTGCAGGAGCGATCTGGTGGTGCCCGGTCGGAGGCGACGTGGTGAAGCCAGTGGCGTAACCAGCTGCAGCATGACAGGGGCAGGTGACGGCGACCCATCCGGCAGCCGAACTGGTGGTGAAGGTTCGGCGACCACCTCGAAACCAGGCCTCGAGCGGACAACTCGGGCGGGAACCGCACGCCGTGGCGGGCTCGGAACAGGCGGCGGCACTTCTTGGAGGAGGCCCAGCGGCTTCCCAGGTTGCTCCCAGGGACGGAGGCCACACTCACCCAGGAACCCCGCCGGAATACGGCAGCGGCCGGGAGCTGCTGTACCAGGAGCTGCTGTTACAAAGAGCCGCTGTACAAACCAGCTGAACATGGGAGCCTCGTAGGGATGGGAGAAGAGCCGACCGCCGAGACGCCGGCCACGTCGACGCCGGTGACGTCCGAGCTGCCCCGCTGGGGCGAGCCGGCTGCTCCGGCGCCGGCCTGGGATGTCCCCCCGGCGCACGACGAGTGCGGAGGCGAAGGCGCCGGCTACGGCAGCGGCAGTGGCTATGGCGGAACAGGCGGCTACTGGGGAACCGGTGGCTACGGGGGAAGTGGCGGCGGTGGTTATGGCGGAAGCGGCGGGTGGGGGTCGCCCTACGGGTCCTGGGGGCCTCCTCCCCGTCAACGCCGGTCAGGGCCCCGCCGGGTGTGGCTGGCGGTGCTGGCCGCGGTGGCGGCTGCTCTTGTCCTCGTCGGCGGCGTCGGGAGCGCCATCGCCTTCGCCATCCGCGGGCTGAACGACCTCTCGAGCTCGAGCCCGCTGACGGCGTCGCCCCGATCCTCGTCCTCCTCGACGGCAGGTGTCCCCAACGGACTGAACGCCTCAGCGATCGCGTCGCGAGTAGACCCGGCGATCGTCGACATCACCTCCAACCTCGCCGGTCAGGGTGGCGGCGCGGCGGGGACCGGCATGGTCCTGACGCCCTCGGGAGAGGTGCTGACCAACAACCACGTGATCGAGGATGCGTCGAGCATCACCGTGAAGATCGACGGCCGTGGTCACAGCTACACGGCCAAGGTGCTCGGCACGGATGCGACCGACGACGTCGCCGTGTTGCAGATCCAGGGTGTCTCGGGACTGGCGACCGTGAGCCCCGGTGACTCGTCCAAGGTGGCGGTCGGCGATCCCGTGCTCGCCATCGGCAACGCGCTCGACCTGCAAGGGCCGCCCACCGTGACCCAGGGCACGGTGTCGGCGCTCGGCCGCACGATCACCGCCAGCGGCGGCAACGGCGGCGAGGAGACCCTGAACGGCCTGATCCAGACCGACGCGCCGATCAGCCCGGGCAACTCCGGAGGTCCCCTCGTCGACGGGTCGGGCCACGTCATCGGCATCACCACGGCCGCAGCCACCAATGGATCGTCGGAGTCCTCGTCGAGCTCGTCGTCGAACGTCGGCTTCGCCATTCCCATCAACAGCGCCCTCACCCTCGCCAAGCAGATCGAGTCCGGCCACGGTGGCGGCAACGTGCAGGTCGGCGGCCGGCCGTTCCTCGGCGTCGAGGTCAGCAGCGCAGGTGGCCAGTCGGGCTCGGACCCCTTCGGTGGCGGCTTCGGCGGCTCGGGCGGCTTCGGTGGCTCCGGGGGTCAGGCACCGGTCAGCTCGGGGGCGCTGATCGAGGGCGTCGAGTCGGGCAGCCCGGCCGCGTCCGCCGGACTGTCGGCCGGCGACGTGATCGTCTCCCTCGGTGGCAAGACCGTCGACTCGGCCAGCTCGCTGAGCTCTGCCATCAGCTCCCACAAGGTCGGGGACAAGGTGCCCGTCAGCTGGGTCGACCGGTCCGGCCAGCACCACACGGCCACGCTCCAGCTCGCCTCGGGGCCGCCGGCCTGACCACACGGCCCCTCAGCACATAGCGGTCAGGACATAATTGGCGCTCCCCACGAGCAAGGAGCTGGCGCCCATGCCCACGGTCCTGGTCCACGGCGTACCGGAGACGCCCGCCCTGTGGGACCCGCTGCGCGCCCACCTTCGCCGCGATGACGTCGTCGCGCTACAGCTGCCGGGGTTCGGCTGTCAACGCCCGCCGGGCTTCGGTGCCACCAAGGAGGAGTACGTATCGTGGCTCGTCGCCGAGCTCGAGCGGCTGGTCGCTGACGGACCGATCGACCTGGTCGGCCACGACTGGGGCGGCGGGTTCGTGGTGCGGCTGGTCAGCACGCGTGCCGACCTGGTGCGTTCCTGGGCGACGGACGCGGCGGGGCTCGGCGATCCGCTGTTCGAGTGGCACGAGCTGGCCAAGGTGTGGCAGACCCCAGGAGCGGGTGAGGCGTTCTGGGAGCAGCAGCTGGCCCTCCCTCCCGAGCAGGGAGGGAGCACCCTGGAGGCACTCGGTGTTCCCGCCGACCAGGCCCTGATCATGGCTGGCTGGCCCGACGCGACCATGACCGACTGCATCCTGGCTCCCTGTGCCCGGCCTGGCGCTCCTACCCCGGGACGACCCGTTCCTGTCGGCTGCCGGCAGCCGCGCCGGGGCCAACCGGGCGGGAGCAAAGGTCGTCGACCTCGCCGGACTCGGGCACTGGTGGATGCTGCAGGACCCGGCGCGGGGCGCGGCCGTGCTCGAGGATTTCTGGGCCTCGGTCAGCTGAACCCCCACGGGGGTGGCCCACCGGTTGCCGATGTTTTCTGCCGGGTACGACTGCCGGGACGCCTGTAGCGGCTGGGAGAGCTCTGCGTGAAGAGATGACATGCAGCTGAGTGACGTCCTTTCGCAGGACCGCGCGCCCACCGCACCGGACTGGAGACCGGCCGCCAGCCGTTGGCGCCTGGTCCTGCTCAGCTTCCTCATGCTGTTCACCGAGCTGGCCCTGATCCGGTGGACCGCTGCCAACAACGTCTACCTCGCTTACATCACGAACTTCGTGCTGCTGGCCAGCTTCCTCGGCATCGGCGTCGGCTTCCTGCTCGGCAGCTCCGGCCGCGACGTCTCGCGCTGGGCGCCTCTCGCCCTGGCGGTCCTGGTCGCCTTCGTGCTCGTCTTCCCCGTCAAGGCCTACAGCCTGGCCGGCCCCCACCAGCTCCAGGGTCGCAACGGCGCCGACGCGCTTCCCCAGTGGCTGAGCCTGTCGATCATCTTCGTGCTGGTGACCGCCGTGATGGCCGGCCTGGGCCAGGCCGTCGCCCGCACGTTCGCCCGCTTCCAACCCCTGGAGGCCTACCGCCTCGACATCGTCGGCAGCATCGGCGGGATCGCGGTCTTCTCCCTGCTGTCGTTCCTGCGTCTTCCTCCCGTGGTGTGGGGCCTGGTCGTCGGCATCGGGATGATCGTCGCGCTGCGCGGCAACCTTCGCTGGCTGCAAGGAGCGGCGGTGCTGGCGGTGATCGCCCTGTTGGCGGTCGAGTCCACCTCGGCGCTCGACCACTGGTCGCCCTACTACAAGATCACCGCGTTCCAGCCCCAGGACACCCACGGTGTGCTGGTCGTGTCGGCCAACAACATCCCGCACCAGGCCGTGTACCCCGTCGACACGCTGCGCAAGATCCTGCCCTTCTACTTCTTCCCCTACCGCCACCTGAGGCCGGGCGACCTCGACGACGTTCTCGTCATCGGCGCCGGCACCGGGAACGACGTGGCCACCGCGCTCTCTCAGGGCGCCAGGCACGTCGACGCGGTCGAGATCGACCCCGTGCTGGCCCAGCTGGGGAGAGACCACAACGCCGACCGGCCCTACCAGGATCCCCGCGTGAGCGTGCACATCAACGACGGTCGTGCGTACCTGCAGCAGACGGGCAAGCACTACGGCCTGATCCTCTTCGCGCTGCCCGACTCGCTGACCGTTCTCGGTGGCGAGTCGAACCTCCGGCTGGAGAACTATCTGCTCACGGTGCAGGCGGTCCGCTCGGCGCAGGCCCACCTGACTCCGAACGGCACGTTCGCCATGTACAACTACTACCAGCCGTTCCTGCTCGATCGGTATGCCAGCACCCTCGAGGCGGTGTACTCCGACCCGCCCTGCGTCGAGGTCGGTGCGCCGCTCGGCGGGCGCCAGCAGGCCGTGCTCACCGCCGAGGCGCGCGGGCCGACGCCGAACTGCGCCACCCCGTGGCACGGTCGTCAGCTGACTCCCGCCAGCGACGACCATCCCTTCCCGTACCTGGCGACGCCCTCCATCCCCTCGCTCTACTTGTGGACGATGGGCCTCATCCTGCTGGCGTCGCTCCTCATCGTCCGCGTGACCGCGGGGCGCTTCCGACCGATGGCACGGTACGTCGACCTGTTCTGGATGGGCGGGGCCTTCCTCCTGCTCGAGACGAAGAACGTCGTGCAGTTCGCCCTGCTGTTCGGCACGACCTGGTTCGTCAACTCACTGGTGTTCGCGGGCGTGCTGCTGAGCGTGCTCGCCGCCGTGGAGGTGGCCCGCCGGATCGAGCTTCCGAGACCGACGCTGCTCTACGCGGGGTTGCTGGTCGCGCTGGCGATCAGCTGGGCCGTGCCGCCGTCGGCGTTGCTCGGCCTGGCCCCGGCGCTGCGCTTCGTGGTTGCCGCCGTGCTCGCCTTCGCTCCGATCTTCCTGGCCAACCTGGTGTTCGCCCAGCGCTTCAGAGAAGTGGGGTCGTCCACGACTGCGTTCGGTGCCAACCTGCTCGGTGCCATCGTCGGCGGCATCCTCGAGTACCTCTCGCTCGTGACGGGCTACCGGTTCCTGCTCGTGCTGGTGGCCGTGCTCTACGGCCTGGCCTTCGCCTTCGGTCGACGTCTCTGGACGGCCAGGGCCGGCGCCTGAGGCGTCCGGCGCCTGACGCGTCCGGCCTCCGGCCTCTGCCCACCCGGGCGGTTGCGTGCTGGCGCACGTCACCACGGCCGACCGACGTCGGAGCTCGACCGTCCGCCGTTCCCGAGGTTCACCTCCACGCTCGGAGCGACCAGCTCGAGCTCCGGCAGCGCCGGCGCCTCGGTGGGGACGTCCCCTCCTCCGCCCGGCCCCGGTCCGCCAGGCGACAGGTCCTCCCGGCGGACCCGCACCAGGAGCCCGGCGACCACGGCGGCGGCCAGGAGCAGCACGGCGCCGACGACGAAGCCCCAGACCCAGGAGCTGGTGGTGGCCGAGGCCACCGACGCAGCGGTCGGATGCAGAGGCCGCACGGCGTCGAAGCGGGCGGTGGCCACGGCGGTCAGGACGGCCAGCCCGAGTGAGCCACCGATCTGCTGGCTGGCGTTCAGGAGGGCCGACGCCACGCCGGCGTCCTCTCTCGGGACCCCGGCCACGGCGGACGACGTCATGCTCACGAAGGCCGCGCCCATGCCCGCGCCGATGAGCAGGATGGAAGGCAGGACGACGTCGAGGTACCCCGTGGTGGGCGAGACCCGCACCAGCAGGGCCAGCCCGGTGGCGGCCAGCGTGAAGCCGGTCACCAGTATCGGACGGGCTCCCACCCGGCCGAGGATCCGCGAGCCGATTCCCGCGCTGGTGATGATGACGGCAGAGATGGGCAGGAAGCCGAGCCCCGTCTTCAGCGCCGAGTAGTGCAGGACGTTCTGCATGTAGAGCGTCAGGAAGAAGAACATGGCGAACAGTCCGGCCCCGGCGAGGAGCATGCCCAGGTCGGCGCCGACGAGGGTCCGGCTCCGGAAGAGGCGCAGCGGCACCAGTGGGTACCGCCGCCGGAGCTGGAGAACGACGAAGCTGGCCAGGAGCACGGCAGCGAGCGCGAACACGCTCAGCGTGGTCGGCGACGCCCAACCCCACACGTTGGCCCGGACGAGCGCGAAGACGAGCGTGCCGAGGCCTGCGGTCGCCGTCACGGCCCCGGCGACGTCGAAGCCGCCGGCCACCGGGTCGCGGCTCTCGCCCATCAGCCGGAAGGTCGCCACGACGGCGAGGAGGCCGATCGGGATGTTGACGAAGAACACCCACCGCCAGGACAGCCCGCTGGTGAGCACCCCGCCGAGCAGCAGGCCGATGGCGGCGCCGGTCCCGGCGATGGCGGCCCACACCCCGAGGGCCCGGTTGCGCTCCTCGCCCTCGGTGAAGATGACGGTCACCAGGCTCAGGGCGGCGGGCGCCATGAACGCACCTCCGAGGCCCTGGACGGCCCGCGCCGCGACCAGCAGACCCGAGGAGTTGGCCAGGCCGCCGGCCACGCTGCCGATCACGAAGAGGGTCACGCCCCCGACGAACACGAGACGCCTGCCATAGCGGTCGGCGACCCGCCCGCCGAGCAGGAGGAACCCGCCGAAGGCGAGGATGTAGGCGTTGACGACCCACTGGAGGCTGGCGGCCGAGGAGAAGTGCAGGGCCCGCTGGATGGAGGGCAGGGCCACGTTCACGATGGTGGTGTCGAGCACCACCATGAGCTGGGCCAGGGCCAGGACGGCGAGTGCCGCCCACCTGTACCTGGTGATGCCGGTGGATGCCCGGCTCACGTCGGCCGTCGTCGCTGCCATGCGGGCCTCCTTCCTGTTCGGGCCCCCGGTCTCGGGGCCGCGTTCGTCCACGGGTGAGAGGTTCAACGGACGTTGATTCAACGACTGTAGAAGGCTTTCGGTCAGCTTGTCAACGTCTGTAGAATGAAAACCGTGGAGCCAGCGAGCGAATTCCCCGTGCCGAGAGACGAGCGGCGCCAGCACACCCAGGAGCGCATCCTCTGCGCGGCCCGCGAGCTGTTCTCCAGGTCCGGCTACGACCGGACCACGATCCGTGCCGTGGCCGCGGCGGCGAAGGTCGACCCGGCTCTGGTGATGCACTACTTCGGCTCGAAGGAAGAGCTCTTCGGCGAGGCCATCCGGGTCGACATGGAGGACGTCGTCGTCGGGCCGGAGGAGGAGCTGGCCGATCGCCTGCTGTCCAAGCTCGGAGACAAGCTGGAGGCGGAGCCCGACGCGCAGCTGGCGTTGCTGCGCTCGATGCTGACCCACCCCCAGGCCGCCGAGGGCGTGCGCCGGGCGCTGGCCCGCGAGTGCGGTCAGGTCGTGGGAAGCGCCATCGGTGGGGCCGAAGGTGCCCTGCGCGCCGGGCTCGTATCGGCCACGACCATCGGCGTGATCGTCGGCCGCTACCTCCTGCAGCTCGACGGACTGAAGGATGCAGATCCGAAAGAGATCACCGAGATCCTCCGTCCGTGCTTCCGCGCCCTGGTCGACCACGGGGTCGAGCCCAAGAAGACCCGTGCGCCCCGTTCGAAGCGACGCCGCGCCGGCTGAGCGCGACGCCGCTTCGAGGGGTGCGGGGGGCGGGGCCGCTGGGCGGCGAGCATGGCGATGGTCTGTCCCGGTAGCGGCATGTGATCCTCCGCGCCCTACTCCGCGGCCATGGCAGCGAGCATCGGGAGACGGGCGGCCCGGCGGCCGGGCCGGAGGGCAGCGAGGACCCCGGCCAGTCCTCCGACGAGGAGGATGACGGCCAGCTGGGCGGGCGGGGCCGTGAAGGTGGCGATGCCCTGGGCGATGTCGACGGCGTCAGCCAGGGCCCAGCCGAGGAACACGCCGAGCCCGAGGCCGCCGATGGTCCCGAAGAGGGCGATGATCACCGATTCCCAGCGCAGGCTCGCGCGCAGCTGCTGTCTGGTCTCGCCCAGGGCCCGGAGCA
>VAWP01000115.1:5667-6560 GCA_005888295.1 Actinomycetota bacterium | reverse complement strand
AAACTTCTTCACCACCGCGTAGGGAAAGGCGATAAAGGGTGTCTTCCGCTGAGCGACGTCTGCTCCGCGCAGCATCTTCCTGAGGGGATTCGCCATTTCTCAAGAACCTCCCCGAGCCGCCGTTGCACTAGGAGCGCCAAGCCTCACAGGCTGTGTAATACGGCTCCTGTAGTACCAAAATCCCTACCCAGCTGGCTCTCAAGCAAACCCGCAGCCGCGCAGGAGGCTGGCGGGCCCTTGCGATGCGAGATCTCTGGCCGACGAGTAGGTGCGACAACGACGGGGAACAACTACCAGTGAGAGAACTGCGGCGAAAGGAGAGGAGCCCCACGTGCCCAGTCCGAGCATTAAGAATGAAAAGCAATATGAGGGCCTGCGAAAGAAGGGTATGTCCAAGCAACGGGCGGCCCGCATCGCGAACGCCCCTGGATCCTCACAGCGCGGGGGCAAGTCGTCGGGGTCGGGAGTGCGGCGGAACGCGCCGTCTCAAGGTGGTACGACGGCGCAGAAGCGCGAGGCAGGCCGTCGTAGTCGGACCAGCGGTTCCAAGCGGGGGTAACAAAGCACGTCGTCTCGGTTCGCATGCTGATCGTGATCGAGCTCGTGTTGGACGTCAGGCACGGTCGAATCTCCTGACGACAGCTCCCGCGGGGCGTGTCTTGCCATTGTCATACGGCTTCCGAATCGAGGGCGCGGCTCCGATGATCTCCGCAGCGCGCGTCAGGCGGTCGACTTGGCTTGCTGCGTTGCTCTCGGGCGTTCAGTTTGAGGTTCGTCATTTCGGGCGCAGGACAAGTCACGACAGCTGGGTAAGCCTTCGTTCGACCGGGAGGCATCCGGAGGAGCCACAGCGCCGTGCAGCCTTCCCTGACCGACACCGACAAGGTGGTTTA
>VAWP01000115.1:0-5587 GCA_005888295.1 Actinomycetota bacterium | reverse complement strand
GCTAGTTACGGAAGGTATCCTTTGCTTTCTCGCCGGCCTGCTTCACGTTGCCCTTCTTGCGATCCGTCTTGCCCTTTGCCTTCAGGTCCCGATCGCCGGTCGCTCTTCCCGCCGCTTCTTTAACTTTGCCCTTGGCCTCTTGGACTTTGTTACGTGCCTTATCAAGTATCTCAGCCATGGATGACTATGTACCCGGAACTGACCGCACCCAATCGACGCGACGGCAGGGTCTTCGAGTTGGCCAGGCATGCGGCACAACCTGCCGGACTGAACGACACGTGGAGTGGGGGCCTCCGCAAACAGCGCCTCTTAGCTCTCTTCAACCGACGGCCTCCCCATAGTCTTCGAGAGCCGCTTCGGTTGCCCGATAGCACTGATCCGTTCGCTAGTCACCTTGAGGCTGCGTAGTCCCTTCGAGCTATTTGACGCCGAGCACGTGTGACAGCTCTCACATCGGGTAGGGCGACGATAGGCGGCTGTGCTGGCAGCGGAGCGACCAACAAGGTTTATGGGCGTTTGTCGGCGCGCCTGGTCTCTCGTACCGCACTAGAAGGACACACAAGCGGGCCATCAGAGGCCCAGAGAGAGGACTACGACACTATGAATAGCGCTGCACGAATGGCACTAGCGGCGGCCGCTGCGTACCCCCTCGGGCGATACCACAAGCTGCGGTGGGCACTCATGGTCGCAGCCGTTGCGGCAACCGGCCGCCTCGAATCTCCGGGACAGTTTGCACTGCGAGGAGTCAAGGACCTCGCCAACTCGCCAGAGCTCTCCGAGCTCACCGACGCAGTGCGAGGCCAGCTCCTGGATGCTGCGCGGGGTGCGGCCATCAGCGCCGCAACCAGCAGCATCGGGTCCCTGACGGACCGGGTCAACGACCAGACCGAAGCCCTTCGCAAGGGTGGAGCCGAGGCGGCCGAGGGTGTCTCGAAGGCTGCCGGTCTGTCATCGGCCGAGGATGACGAGGACGAAACAGACGAGCCCGAGGACGCCGAGGCCGACGGCTCGGCCGACGAGGAGCGACCGCGGCGGCGCCAGCCGGTATCCGCGAGACGCAGCGCGTCACCGGATCGCCAGGATGACGGGGCGGCGAAGCGCAGGCGACGCCAGGCGACGGACTCCGACGACGGCCACCGCGAGTCCAGGCCGCAGCGCCGCCCCGCCCGAAGCGAGAGCAACGGCGGCGGATCGCCCGTTCGCCGGAGAGGGTGAGCACGATGGCCAAGGAGATGACGAAGCAAGCAGGCGGGGCCGCCACCGATCAGCTGAAGAAGGAGCTCCGTGGCCTCGCCGGGGCGGTCGGCGAGCGTGCCGTGGCATCGGTCGGCGACAAGGTCGGCGACATGGCCGGTCGCCTCACCGAGTACGCCGAGAATGGCGGGCCCGGCCTCAAGGCGGCGCTGACGGGAGGAAGCAAGCTCGCAGAAGGAAAGTCACCGGCCAAGGCCGCCCTCGGCGCCGGCTTTACCGGCGTCAAGGAGAAGGTCAAGAACGCTGTCAGTTCCATTGGAGGAGGCGGAGGCGGCGGGAAGACCAAGATCAAGATGATCAACATCGTCGAGTCGATCGACGTCGGCGTCCCGGTGAACGTCGCCTACAACCAGTGGACCCAGTTCGGGGACTTCCCCACCTACATGAAGAAGGTGGAGAGCGTCGAGCAGGAGTCCGACGAGAAGCTCAACTGGCGGGCGCAGATCTTCTGGTCCCACCGCAGCTGGCAGGCCACGATCACCGAGCAGATACCGGACCGACGCATCGTATGGCGATCCGAGGGCGAGAAGGGAAAGGTCGACGGGACCGTCACCTTCCATGAGATTGCTCCAGAGCTCACTCGCATCCTGCTGGTCATGGAGTACCACCCTCAGGGCTTTTTCGAGAAGACCGCAGGTGCCTGGCGTCCCCAGGGACGTCGGGCCCGACTCGAGCTCAAGCACTTCCGCCGTCATGTGATGACCCAGACCATCCTCCACCCCGAAGAGGTCACCGGGTGGCGTGGTGAGATCCGCGACGGGGAGGTCGTTCGCCAGCACGAGGACGACTCGGAGGCCCAGGACAGCGGCGACGAGCAGGACGGGCAGGCCGAGGACGAGTACGCCGACGACGACCGAGGCGAGGACGAGTACGCCGACGACGACCGAGGCGATGACGAGTACGCCGACGACGACCGAGGCGAGGACGAGTCCGACGAGGACGACGACCGGGAGCCGGCCTACGCCGAGTCCGAGGACGAGGAGGACGCCGGGGAGTCCGAGGAGCCTGAGGCGCCAGCCAGGCGACGGTCCCCAGGGCGGAGCGGGGACCGTCGACCGCCCCCTCGACGCCGTCAGCAGCCAACCGGTCGACGTGAGCGCCCGCGCGAGCGGGCGGCGAGGAGGTAGGGGCAATGACCGTGGCGACGCAAGGGGCCGGAGGTGGGGGAGGAGCTGTCGACCGACCGTCGGGCTCCAGCCTGGCCGATGTCATCGACACCATTCTCGACAAGGGCCTGGTGATCGATGCCTATGTGCGGGTGTCCCTTGTCGGGATCGAGGTCCTCACCATCGACGCCCGCATCGTGATCGCCAGCGTCGACACCTACCTCCGGTTCGCCGAGGCCGTCAACCGCCTCGACTTGGAAGAGAAGGGCCAAGGCGGCCTGCCGAATCTCGTCGGTCAGATGCAAGAAGGCGGAGCGAAGAAGAAGACCAAGGGCGCCGCCCAGGGAGCACTGGAATCGGCGGGTGAGAAGGTCCGCGAATTTGTCGGCGACGGCGGAGACTCCGATCGGGCCCCCCGGCGCAGGCGCCCACGAGAGGAGGAGTGAGATGTCTGCACCTACGGACTCTGAGACCCCTGAGCAGCAAGTCAGCACCGGCTGCTACGTATACGGCATCGCGCCCGCTGACCTCGAGGCCACCTCGGATGCCCGGGGGGTGGGAGATCCTCCCGGCAAGGTCAGCATCGTACGGCACGACCAGATAGCGGCCCTGGTGAGCGATATCGACCTCGGCGGGCCCCTTGGTACCCCTGAGGACCTCCTGGCCCACCAACAGCTCCTCGACGCCGCCGCGAGTGAGGTACCGGTGCTCCCTATGCGATTCGGTGCGGTGATGACCGACCCGGAGGCGGTCAAGGAGGAGCTCCTGGCGCCCCATCACGACGAGTTCCTGGCCGCTCTGAACGAGCTCGGGGGTCGGGTCGAGTATGTGGTCAAGGGCCGCTACGTGGAGGAGGCCATCCTCTCCGAGGTGCTCTCCGAGGTCCCTACGGCTCAGGAGCTGCGCCAACAGCTCATCGGTCAACCCGAGGACGCCACCCGCAACCTCCGGATCCAGCTCGGGGAGATCATCAACCAGGCCATCACGGCCAAGCGGGATGCAGACACGGCCAAGGTGGTCGAGGCCCTGAGTCAGTTTGCCGCGGCTACCGCCGTGCGGGAGCCGACCCATGAGCAGGACGCTGCCCACGTGGTGTTGCTCGCCGAGCTCGGGCGCCAGGGCGAGCTCGAGCAGGCCCTTGCCGAGCTGGGTCGGGAGTGGGAAGGGCGAGTCAACCTGCGCCTGCTCGGACCACTGGCGCCTTATGACTTCGTGGTGGCGGAAGCTGCCCAGCAATGAATCCATTCTCTTTGATCACCGGGCTGCCAACCCTGCCGATTAGAGGGGTGATTCGGCTCGGCCAGGTGATCCAACAACAGGCAGAGCGCGAGCTTCACGATCCAGCGTCGGCCCGACGACAGCTCGAAGAGGTCGAAGCGGCGAAAAGGAAAGGCGAGGCCTCTGAGGGCGATGAGGCACGAGCCGAGCAGCAGGTGCTCGAGCGCATGATCTCCCAACCGGGAGCAGGGAGACGCCCGATCGAAGCCCGACATCGGGAAAAGGGAGGCTCGACATCAGGAAAGGGAGGTGGCCGTGGCTCGCAGAGGCGACGCTCGCAGCGGAAGCGCTGATACGCGCGACTCCCCGGGGGGCCAGAACGTTGAAGATGACGGGGACGCCCCCTACGAAGAGGACGCGTACGACGACGAGGGGGGCCCCGAGGATGAGTACGACGAGGACGAGGCGTCCGAAGAGCCTGAGGATGAACAGGGCGGGAATCGGGCCCCGAGAGCCTCGTCCAGCCAGGAGCGACGCCGACCCAATCGGCAGCTGTCCGCTCTGAGCGCCGCTCAGGCGGGCTTGCGCAATTTTGGCCAGCTCACGACCAAGGAGCCGTCAGGCATCACCTCGGTCGAGCCCTCAGACCACGGCTGGGTCGTCGGGATAGAGGTAGTGGAGGACAAGCGGGTCCCCTCCTCGGCCGACGTCATGGCCATTTATGAGGCAGAGATCGATGACGACGAGAACCTGGTCTCGTATCGCCGGGTGAGGAGTTACTCCCGCGGCCAGGGAGACAAGGGGGGCGGTGGGGCGAGGTGACTGACTCATCCCCGGCCCGCCCGTCGGTCGTCCAGTCCTCCGGAGGCGGGGTGGGGAGCAGTCCCGAGCCCGCCAACCTCGGGGACATCCTCGAACGGGTCCTCGACAAGGGCCTGGTGATCGTCGGCGACATCCGGGTCAACCTGCTCGATATCGAGCTGCTGACGATCAAGCTGCGACTGTTGATCGCCTCAGTCGATACCGCCCGGCAGCTCGGCATCGACTGGTGGGAGCACGACCCGTGGTTGACCTCGGATAGCAACAAGCTTCTCGAGGAGAACCGCCGACTCCAGCGTGAGCTGGCTGCGTCAGGTGCAGATCATGAGGGCCGCGAGCTGGCTTCCGCAGAAGCCGATGACGGAGGACGTGGCTCTCGCGGATCGGCGCGTGGGACACTGGCGGACCACTCGGCGGAGACCGAGGACCGTGGCGGCTAGCCCGGACGTCTCTACCCGGGCAGGGGTCTGTGAGCGAGCATCTTGCGGCGCTGGGGGCATCCCGCGACGGGTACAAGCGCTCGTCGGCCGGGGGCTCCTGGCGAGAGGTCCTGCTAGAGGAAGGACGGTGCTAGCCCGGGGGGTACGTCGACATGGCTGAGCACCTGGGGACCTGGGTCTACTGCGTGACTCGGCAACTGCGTGACGAGCGCCTCGCGCTGTTGACCGGGGTCGACCGAGAGCCGGTGCGCAGCGTGAAGGGTCCGGACCTGGCGGCAGTGGTGGGCTCCGTCGACCTGCAGGAGTTCGGGGAGGAACCCCTACGGCGGAATCTCGAAAACCTCAGCTGGCTGGACAACTGTGCGCGGTCCCATCATCGGGTCATCCAGGCAGTGGCTCGCTCCGGGCCCGTCGTTCCCATGCGCCTGGCAGTGGTGTTCCACGACGACGCACGCGTCGGCACCATGCTGGAGGAACGGACCGACGACCTCGCATCCGCCCTCAGCCGGATCGACGGCCGGGCAGAATGGGGGGTCAAGGCGTTCTCGGATGCAGGCGCATCGGAGGAAGGTTCGGACACTGCCTCGGACGAGCTCGATCGAGGTCCTGGGACGGCCTACCTACGCCGTCGGCGCGCCCAGCTGTCGGCCCACGAGAGAGCTAGGAACGCGGCGGCGATGGGCGCGGAAGCTGTCCACAAGGCACTCAGTGCCATCTCCGACGCTGCCAGTCGCCACCCGCCACAGGATG
>VAWP01000106.1 GCA_005888295.1 Actinomycetota bacterium | reverse complement strand
GCTCGGGTCGGCCAGCTCGAACTCGAAGCGCATCCGGCTCACCCGGTCGGCCGCCGTGTGGCTGGAGCTGGCCAGGATGTTGATGTGGTGCTCGGCCAGGACCTTGGCCACGTCGGCGAGCAGGCGGGCCCGATCCAGCGCCTTGACCTCGATCGACGCCACGAAGACCCCGGTGGCGTCGCGATCCCACTCCACCTCGATGAGCCGCTCGCCGGTCTGTGACGACAGCGACATGGCGTTGGCGCAGTCACCCCGATGGACCGAGACACCCCGCCCCCGGGTGATGAACCCGAGGATCTCGTCCCCCGGCACCGGCGTGCAACATCGGGAGAGGCGGATCATCACGTCGTCGAGTCCCTCGACGTACACACCTGTGGACTGCCGGCGGCTCGGCCGGCGGGGAGGCCGGGCCGTCGTCGGCAGCTGCTCGTCGTGGCCGCCGCCCCGCAGCTGGCGGGACAGGCGCTGGGCCACGGAGATCGCCGACACGTGGCCCTCGCCGATGGCGGCGTGCAGCGCGTCGAGGTCGGCGTAGTTCATCGACTCGGCCAGCGTGCTGATCGATGCCGAGGCGGCCAGCTTCTGCACCGGCAAGCCCTCCCGCCGGAGCGCCTTGACCAGCTCGTCCTTGCCCGTCTCGATGGCGTCCTCGCGCCGCTCACGGCTGAACCACTGGCGGATCTTGTTGCGGGCGCGGGGGGTGACGACCAGCTTGAGCCAGTCGCGCGACGGGCCTGCCGTGGGCACCTTGGACGTGAAGATCTCGACCGTGTCGCCCGAGTGCAGGGCCGAGTCCAGGGGGATCAGCCGCCCGTTGACCCGGGCCCCGATGCAGCGGTGCCCGACCTCGGTGTGGATGGCGTAGGCGAAGTCGATGGGCGTGGCCGCCGTCGGGAGGGTGAGGACCTTGCCCTTCGGGGTGAAGACGTACACTTCGTCCTGCTCGAGGTCGAGCTTGAGCGTCTCCAGGAACTCGGTGGGGTCAGGGGTGTCCCGCTGCCAGTCGACGATCCGTTGGAGCCAGGCGATCTCGGCCGGTGTCGACTTCTCCTTGTAGCCCCAGTGGGCGGCGATGCCGAACTCGGCGCGGTTGTGCATCTCCCGGGTCCGGATCTGGACCTCGAGCGGCTTGCCCAGCGCACCGACGACCGTGGTGTGCAGCGACTGGTACAGGTTGAACTTCGGGGTGTTGATGTAGTCCTTGAACCGTCCCTGCACCGGGCTCCAGATGGCGTGGATGGCTCCCAGGGCGGCCCAGCAGTCCTTCTCCGAGTCGACGAGGACCCGGATGCCGACCAGGTCGTAGATGTCGTCGAACTCCTTGCCCTTGACGACCATCTTCTCGTAGATGCTCCACAGGTGCTTGGGCCGGCCCGTGACCTCGGTCTTGATGGCGACCTCGTGGAGCCGCTCCCTGACCGAATCGAGCACCTGGGCCAGGTAGATGTCGCGCTCGGGCGAGCGGGTGGCGACCATCTGCTCGATCTCGGCGTAGCGCTTGGGATGGAGGGTGGCGAAGGCCAGGTCCTCCAGCTGCCAGCGGATCTCCTGGATGCCCAGGCGGTGGGCCAGCGGCGCGTAGATGTCGAGTGTCTCCTGGGCCGTGCGGCGCTGCTTCCACGCCGGCATGCTGGCGATGGTCCGCATGTTGTGCAGGCGGTCGGCCAGCTTGATGATCAGGACCCGCCAGTCCTTGGCCATCGCCACCAGCATCTTGCGCATGGTGGCGGCCTGCTGCGCCTCCCTCGAGTCGAACCGCAGGCGGTCCAGCTTGGTGACGCCGTCGACGATCGACGCCACGACGGGGCCGAAGTCCTCGGTCACCGACTCCAGGGACAAGCCCGTGTCCTCCACGGCGTCGTGCAGGAGGGCGGCGGCGATGGTCACGTCGTCCAGGCCCAGCTCGGCGACGACGGTGGCCACGGCGAGCGGGTGATTGATGTAGGGCTCGCCGGAATTGCGCACCTGGCCGACGTGGGCCTCCTCGGCCACCCGGTAGGCCTGCACGATGAGCGAGGTCGGCGCCTTGGGGTGCCGGGAGCGGAATGCCTTGGTCAGCGGTGTGACGGCCGGTGTGGGCGCGGACGCCTGCCGGTGCCAGGGCAACAGCGTCCGGTCGACCCCCACCATGCGCATCATCTACGTCACGCCGATCAGGGCGACACCTACCTCCATCCTCCCAAGGTAGTCGGCGGACGGGCGCAGAGGCGCCATCCGGCCCCGGGCTGCCTACCGGCGCTTGCCCTTCTTGCGGGCCCGAGGAGAGGAGCGGCGGCCCGACTGGCGGCCTCGCGTCGAGCTCGGTCGCGGGCGGCCGGCGGGAGTGGGCGCGGGCCGTTGGGCGGCACCGTCGGTCGTTTTCGCCGAGACTCCGTCCTCAGCGGGCGTGCCTCCGTCGCCCGCGGCCACGGCGGGACCGGCCCCGGATCCCGCCCGCACCAGGGCACCCTGCTGGCTGCCCCCCGCCCTGGCAGCGGCCGCGGCCGCCGGCGTCAGCAGCGTCATGGCCTCTCCCCGGGCGGAGAGCCGCTGGCGGATGGTGGCGTACCGGCCCTCGCGCTCCTTCATCATCGCCAGCAGCGGCGAGGCGATGAAGATCGACGAGTAGGCCCCGCTGGCCAGGCCGATGAACAGCGCCAGGCCGAACTCCTGGAGGGGTTTGGCCCCGAGGAACTGGGCCCCGATGACGAGGATCGACAAGATGGGCAGCAGCGCCACGAACGACGTGTTGATGGAGCGCATCAGCGTCTGGTTCATGGACAGGTTGACCATGTCGGTGTAGGTGAGCCGACCCGTCGACGCCAACCCCTTGGCGTTCTCCTGGACGCGGTCGAACACGACGATGGTGTCGTACAGCGAGTAACCGAGGATGGTGAGGAACGCCACGACGGTGGCCGGGGTGACCTGCAGCCCCGACAAGGAGTAGATCCCGGCGGTGATGAGGATGTCGTGGATGACCGCCACGATGGCCGCCACCGCCATCTTCCATTCGAAGCGCACCGTGATGTAGAGGGCGATGGCCAGGAAGAAGGCCAACAGCGCGTACTCGGCCTTGGTCGTGATCTCGTGGCCCCACGTCGGCCCGACGTCGTTGATGCTGACCTGTGACGGCTGCACGTGGGCGACGGACGCCAGCTTGTTCGTGACGGCCTGCTTCACCTGGGCTTGATGGGCCGGTGAGCCCGAGTTGACGTTGGCCTCCACGTCGAGCGTCTTCCCGCCGAGGACCGTGATGGTCGGATCGGGCACGCCCGCCGAACCCACCGCTGAACGGCGTGCCGCCCTTGAACTCGATGCCGAAGTTCAGGCCCTTCACGCCGAGCGAGACGGACCCCACGACGATCACCACCGCCGAGAGCAGGAACCAGCGCCATCGCTTGCCGACGAAGTCGAAGGCCGTCTCGCCCCGGTAGAGGCGCGACCACAAGCCGCGCACGCCGCCCCTCCGCTCGCTCATACCGGCGTCCTCGCCGGAGCCCGGGTGGGGGCGCCGTCCGCCTTGGGCTCGGGCGTGGAGGCCAGACCCCTTGCCACGCCGAGCCAGCGGGCCTCGGTGAAGAGTCGGTTGCGGCCGACCATGACGACCATGGGCCGGGTGAAGGTGTACGTGATGATCACGTCGAGCAGGGTGGACAGGCCCAGGTAGAAGGCGAAGCCCCGCACGGCGCCGACGCTCAACCAGTAGAGGATGGCGGCACCGATGAACGACACGGCGTCGGCCGCCAGGACGGTGCGGAAGGCGGAACGGAAGCCCCTGTCCACCGACGAGCGGATGGTCTTGCCGGACCGTATCTCGTCCTTCAATCGCTCGAAGTACACGACGTACGAGTCCACGGTGATACCGATCGACACGATGATGCCGATCACGCCCGACAGGTCGAGGGCCAGGCCGTTGCTGTGACCCAGGTACGACACGATGGCCCACAGCAGGGCTGCGGTGAGGCCCAGTCCGGCGACCACGATCACGCCCAGGGCGCGGTAGTAGGCGATCATGTACAGCATCACCAGGCCCAGCCCGACGAGGCCCGCCACCAACCCGGCGTGCAGCGAGTCACGGCCCAGCGTGGGCGACACGGTGGTGACCGTCTGCTGGTTGAGCTGGACCGGTAGGGCGCCGTAGCGGAGGATCAGGGCCAGATTCTTGGCCGACGACTCGTTGAAGCTCCCGGTGATCTGACCCTGGCCACCGAAGCTCTGGGCGTTGATCGTCGGCGCCGACTGCACGGTCCCGTCGAGCTCGATGGCCACCTGCTTCTGGTAGTACTGCTGGGCGAGCTGGTCGAACTTTGGCGATCCCGAGCTCGTCAGGGTGAAGTTGACCTGCCAGCCGCCCCCGTTCTGGGGCACGGCGGCGCTGGCGTTCTTGATGATGCTCCCGTTGAGGATGGCCGGGCCGAGGACGTAGCGCGTCGTCGAGTTGATCTGGGGCAACAGGACGTTGCTCTGCGAGACGTCACTCCCCTTGGGGGTGCTCGGCGTGTTGGCCAGGGCGGGATCGGGAGAGCTGGCGCCGGCGGTGGGTGAGCAGGACGGAGGCGCCACCAGCTGGCCGGGTTGGCCCGGCGGCGGTGGCGTGAACGGGGGCGCCGTGCACAGCACCGGGCGGAAGAACAGCTGCGCCGTCTGACCCACGATCTGGATCGCCCGCTGCTGGTCCTTGACCCCCGGCAGCTGGATGATGATGTTGCCCCCCTGGCGGGCGATGTTGGGCTCCGCCACGCCGAGGGCGTCCACCCGGTTACGGATGATCGAGATCGCCTGGTCGAGCTGGTCCTGCGGTACCTGGTGGGCGGGCTTGTAGACCACCGACACACCGCCCTGGAGGTCCAACCCCAGCGCCGGCGAGTACCCGAGGCCGATCACGGCCCCCAGCGCCCCCAGGCACACCACCACCGTCCCGATGGCCCACACCATCAGGCGCCGTCTCACTGCAGCGCTCCCATCTAGCCGGCGATCTCCTCAGGTCCGTCGTCGTCCCGATGACGGCCGGAGCGCCGGGCCCCTCCATCAGTGGACTCGTGGTCGGCGGGCTCGTCTTCGAGGGAGTCGTCGATGACGTCGTCGTCGAGGGCGTCATCCTCGACGGAGTCGTCCTCGTCGGCCTCCGTCGGATGCTCCACCTTGCGACCGAGCGCTTGTCGCAGCATGGCGATCGTCACGCCGGGAGCCACCTCGATGTAGACGCGGTCCTCCTCGAGCGCCTCGACGTGGCCCACGATGCCGCTGACGGTGACGACCTCGTCCCCCACCTCGATGGACGACATCAGAGACTGCTGCTGGCGGACGCGCTGCTGCTGGGGCCGAATGAGCAGGACGTACATCAGGATGAGCAGCAGGGGCAGGAAGAGGAGGATTTCCATCAGTTGGCCCTCCGAGAACGAGCAGTCATCGAGATTAGTCCAGGCGGGCTCCCGGGGGTCTTCACTGGGACGCGGCGGGCAGGTGCGCCCATCGGTTGGCCAGCTCGGCGCGCAGAGCCGTGAGGGTCCCGGCTCGGACGGCGGCCCGGATGCGGGCCACGAGGGCCAGGATCCAGGCCAGGTTGTGCATGGTGATCAGTCGGCGGGCGGAGGCCTCGCCGACCACCAGCTGGTGGCGGAGGTACGCCCTCGACCAGCGCCCGCACACGTCGCAGGGACAGGTTGGATCGATGGGCTCGGCGTCCTGGGCGAAGGTCGCGTTGCGCAGCCGGAGCGGCCCCGCCGCGGTGAGCGCCGTGCCGTGCCGGGCCAACCGGGTGGGAAGCACGCAGTCGAACATGTCGGCGCCGAGCGCGACCGCCTCGGCCAGGCCGACGGGATCCCCGACGCCCATGAGGTAGCGGGGCCGGTCACCCGGCAGCTCGGCCACCGTCGGGGCCAGGGCGGCCAGCATCTCGCTCCGGCTCTCCCCCACGGACAGGCCGCCGATGGCGTACCCGGAGAGATCGAGCTCCACGGTTCGCCGGGCGCTCTCGGCTCGCAGCCTTTCGTCGATCCCCCCCTGCACGATGCCGAAGAGGGCTTGACCCTCGCGACCTTCGCGACGGTGGGCATCCCGGGCCCGCACCCCCCAGGCGACCGTCCGCTCGACGGCCTGGCGGAGCAGCCCGGGGGGCGAGGACAAGGGCGGGCACACGTCCAGGGCCATCTGGATGTCGGCGCCCAGCAGACCCTGCACGGCCACGGCCCGCTCGGGCGTCAGGCGATGCGTCGACCCGTCGTAGGTCGACCGGAACGTGACGCCGTCGTCGTCGACGCGCGCCGCCAGGGACAACACCTGGTAGCCCCCGGAGTCGGTGAGCACGTGGCCGCTCCAGGCGGTGAAGCGGTGGATCCCGCCCATCCCCGCCACCACCTCGGCACCGGGGCGGAGCATGAGGTGGTAGGCGTTGGCCAGGGTGACCTCGACACCGAGTGCTTCGAGGTCGGCGCTGGACAGGCCCTTGACGCTGCCGCGGGTCCCGACGGGCATGAAGCACGGCGTCGTGAAGCGGCCCCGCGGTGTCTCCACCAGGCCGCAACGGGCCGCGCCGTCGGTGGCGGTGGTCGTGAAGCGGAGGGTCACTCGCCACTGCCCTTCGCCACCCTGCTCACGAGCATGGCGTCGCCGAAAGAAAGGAAGCGGTACCCCTCGGCGAGGGCGAGGTCGTAGAGCGCCCGCCACCGCTCGCCGCAGAAGGCGTCGACCAGCAGGAGGAGCGACGAGCGGGGAAGGTGGAAGTTCGTCAGCAGGGCGTCGACGACCCGGAACGGGTAGCGGCCGTGGATGAAGAGAGACGTGCGGCCCTGGAGCTGGCCCGTGGCGGCGGCCGACTCCAGGGCTCGGACGGTCGTCGTGCCCACGGCCACGACCCGACGGGCCCGAGCGCACGCCTCGAGCGTCGAGGCGGGAACGGAGTACCGCTCGCTGTGCATGTCGTGATCCTCGGGCCGGGCGGCCTTGACCGGTCGGAAGGTGTCGGGGCCGACGGCCAGGTCGACCGTGGCCAGGTCCACGCCGCGGCGGCGACACCGGTCCACCAGCTCGGCATCGAAGTGCAGACCGGCCGTGGGCGCCGCCACCGAGCCCGAGCGCCGGGCGAAGACCGTCTGGTAACGCTCGGGGTCGTCGAGGGGCTGGCGGATGTAGGGCGGCAGCGGAACCTCGCCCAACGAGCCGGCCAGTGCCTCGTCGAAGAAGCGCACTATCCGACGCCCGTCGGGCCCGCTTCCGCTCGACCCCGCCGCCCCGCCCACCTCGCACGCCGGCTCGTCGCCGGCGAAGAGGGTCGTCCCCGGTGGCACCCGCCGGCTCGGACGGACCAGCGCTTCCCAACGGCCGGCGCCAGTGGTGTCGGGCGCCGGCTCGAGCAGGAGGACCTCGACGGCGCCACCCGTCGCCTTGCTCAACCGCACGCGGGCGGGGATCACCCGGCTCTCGTTCACCACGAGCAGGTCGCCGGGCTCGAGAACCTGGGCGAGATCGGCAACCGTCAGGTGACGAGGCGGCCGGGCCTCGTCGAGCGCCACCAGCATCCGGGCCTGTGGACGGATCCGAGCGGGCCGTTGGGCGATGGCCTCGGCCGGCAGCTCGTAGTCGAATCGCTCCAGCCCCACGGCCCGAGCGTAGGGGGCGGCCGGTTCCCCGGCCGGCCTCCCGGGCTGGCCCTGGCCGCTTCGCGTCCTGCGGGTGGTTCCTTGGGCCGGCCTCCCGGGCCGGCCTCAGTCGAACAGGCCCTCGGGGGTGGGCGGGCTGGCCAGGCCCAGGTGTCCCCACGCCGCCGGGGCCGGCACCCGGCCGCGCGCCGTACGCATCAGCAGACCTCGCTGGAGGAGGAACGGCTCGTACACGTCCTCGACGGTCTCGGGCTCCTCGCCCACGCTGACTGCCAGCGTCGACAGCCCGACCGGCCGGCCACCGAAGCGGCGGCACAGTGCCTCGAGGATCGATCGGTCCACCTTGTCGAGACCGAGATGGTCCACGCCGAACAGCTCGAGACCCTCCGACGCCGTCGCCCGGGTGACGATCCCCTCGCCGCGGACCTCCACGAAGTCCCTGACCCGGCGCAGCAGCCGGTTGGCGATCCGGGGCGTCCCCCGGGCACGGCCGGCGATCTCCTCGGCTCCCCCGCGGTCGATCTCCACGCCGAGGATGCGGGCCGTCCGGCCGATGATGCTCTCCAGCTCCTCGGCGGTGTAGTAGTCGAGCCGGGCGACGAAGCCGAACCGCTCGCGCAACGGACCGGTCACCAGACCCGTCCTGGTGGTGGCGCCCACCAGCGTGAAGCGGGGCAGGTCGAGGCGGATCGAGCGGGCCGTCGGACCCTTGCCGATCACGATGTCGAGCTGGAAGTCCTCCATGGCCGGGTAGAGGATCTCCTCGACGGCTCGCGCCAGGCGGTGGATCTCGTCGATGAACAGGACGTCGCCTTCGCTCAAGTCGGTGAGGATGGCGGCCAGGTCGCCGCCCCGCACCAGCGCCGGACCGGAGGTGATCCGCAGGCCCGCTCCCATCTCGTTGGCCACGATGCCGGCCAGCGTCGTCTTGCCCAGCCCGGGTGGGCCGGCGAAGAGCAGGTGGTCGACGGCCTCGCCCCGTCGCCTGGCCGCCTCGAGAACGATCTCCAGGTGCTCCTTGAGCTGGGACTGGCCCACGAAGTCGGCCAGGTGGCGGGGTCGGAGCCCGACCTCCTCGGCCGCCTCCACCGGCGCCGCCGACGGGTCGACGGCCCGGCCGTCCGCGGAACCGAGGTCACCCCTGCCCAGGTCGGACCGGCCGTCGGCGCTGACGACCTCGCGGCGCCGGCTCACGGCGTCGCCGCCAGCTCGCGCAGAGCCGCCCGCAACACCTCCTCGGTCGCACCCTCGGCGGGGACCGACTGCAGCACCTGTCGCACCTCGTCGGGACCGTAACCCAGTCCCGCCAGGGCGGCGCGGACCTCGGCTCGGACCCCTGCGCCCTCACGTGCGGCGGTCGTCCGCTCGACGCCGAGGTCGGGCAGGTCGAGACGAGCCTTGAGCTCGATCAGCAGGCGGGCAGCCGTCTTGCGCCCCACGCCCGGGACCAGCATCAGGGCGTCGATGTCGTCGGCCAGCACCGCCCGCTGCAGGGAGGCCGGGGTGTGGGCGGACAGGATGGCAAGGGCCAGCGACGGTCCCACACCGTGGGCGCCCACCAGGGCCTCGAAGCACCGACGTTGGTCCCGGGTGGCGAACCCATACAGCACGATCGCGTCCTCACGCACGTGGGTGTGCACGTGGAGGAAGGCCGGACAGCCGAGCTCCAGCGGGACGAGCGTGGGTGTCGGCACCGTGACCCGGTAGCCCACCCCGCCCGTCTCGATGAGCACCTCGCCCTCCTCGCCGCGGTCGATCACCACACCCCGCAAGGAGCCGATCACGGTCGGCCTCCCCTGGCGGCGCTCGCAGCGATCCGGCGGGCACGAGGCGCGACGGTGAGATGACAGATGGCCAGGGCGAGGGCGTCGGCCACGTCGCTCGGCGCCGGCGGCTCGCGGAGACCCAGCAGGACGGCGACCATCCGCTGCACCTGCTCCTTGGTGGCCGACCCGTAGCCGGCGACGGCCTGCTTGACCTCGTTCGAGGTGTACTGGGCGATGGCACAGCCGGCCTCGGCCGCCGCCACCAGGGCCAGGCCGCTGGCCTGCCCGACGGACATGGCCGTACGGGCGTTGGTCTGAAAGAACACCCGCTCGACCGCCACCGCCGCCGGCGACAGCTCGCCGATCAGACCTCGGAGCTCCCTGGCCAGGTCCGCCAGGCGCTCCGGCAGGGGTGCGCCGGCCTCCGTCGTGATCACGCCGGCAGTGATCGTCGACAGCTCGTCGCCGCCGCCCGCGACACAGCCGTAGCCGCACGAGGACACCCCAGGATCGATCCCGAGCACGAACACTCGTTCGAGCCTACTGGAGCCGGTGGCCCTGGGCGCGGATGGGCAACCGTTCACCGGCCGATGGTTACCGGGTCAAACTATGTCGCAGCTGTATCGTGTGCCATGGCGCTTCCGGCAGCAGGCGACAGGCGGCTCACCCAGCCGGTGATCGATGGCGTGCCGGCTGAGCTGGCCGAGCACACCGGCTTTCTCCTCTCGAAGCTGGGCCTGGCCACGAGCCGCCGTTTCGCCGACGCCATGGAGCCTTTCGGGCTCGACCCTCGCCAGTTCGCCGTCATCACCGTGCTCGGCGCCCACGACGGCGTGGCCCAACAGGAGCTGGCCGACCGCCTGAAGATCCATCCGAGCTCCATGGTCGCGGTCATCGACGACTGCGAGGCAGCCGGCCTCCTCGAACGCCGGCGCGACCCGGCCGACCGGCGTCGGTACGCGATCCACCTGACCGCCAAGGGCCGTACGCTGCTCGTCCGGGCCCGCGATGCGGCGGCAGCCTTTCACGTCGAGATGTTCGGCCAGATCGACCCGCGCGAGCAGCAGGAGTTGCACGGGCTCCTCCTCCGCCTCGCCAGCGCAGGACCCTTGTCGGACCTCGGCGCTTCCACGAGTGTGAGCCGGCCGGCCTGACGGGGTCCGCCTCGCGGCGTGGTCGCGAGCCTCGGGGGCGGTGTTGGCGGGCATTGGGCCGGTTCCACATCTTGTCGAAAGCGGGCCCGTGACCGGCGTCGAGAGGACTCCTTTCGACCACATGCGGAACGCCGCAGACGGGCGGGGCCGATCGAGCTCGCTCGACGACGACGCACGTATCTGGAGCCGTCCTCCCTGTTCCATATCACGTCGAAACCACGGGTGCGACCGCCGTCGCGAGGGCTCGTGTCGACCAAATGTGGAACGGGACAAGAGGCCCCGCGCAGACCCCTCGGAACGCTCCTCAGGCCTCGACGAGCTCGAGGATGGAGTCCGGGATGTCGAAGTTCGAGTAGACGTTCTGCACGTCGTCGTCCTCTTCGAGCGCATCGATGACGCGCAGGACGCGGCGGGCGTCGGCCTCGTTGGCGAGCGGCACCGACGTCGTGGACAGCATGGTGAGGTCCGCCGACTCGTACTCCAAGCCGGCCTCCTCCAGGGCGGCCCGAACGCGCCCGAGGTCAGTCGGAGGGCACGTGACCTGCCACGTGTCGCCCTGGTCGGAAAGGTCCTCGGCGCCTGCGTCGAGCGCCACGAGCATCAGGTCGTCCTCGGCGACCGTCTTGGGGACGATGACGACACCCTTGCGCTCGAACTGCCACGACACCGCTCCAGGCTCGGCCATGGAGCCGCCGTTGCGGGTGAACGTGCTGCGGACGTCGGCACCGGTGCGGTTGCGATTGTCGGTGAGGCACTCGATGATGACCGCCACGCCGCCCGGCGCGTACCCCTCATAGGTCACGGACTCGTAGCGCACGCCCTCGAGATCACCTGTCCCGCGCTTGATGGCGCGCTCGATCGTGTCGGTCGGCACCGAGGCGTCGCGGGCCTTGTTGAACATCGTCCGCAGCGTGGCGTTGGAGCTCATGTCCCCGCCGCCCTCACGAGCTGCGACCTCGACCTGGCGCAGGACCTTGGCGAACAGCTTTCCCCGCGCCTTGTCCTGGGCGCCCTTGCGATGCTTGATCGTCGCCCACTTGGAATGACCGGACATCGAATCCTCCTACCTGGCCGGGCCGTCGCCACCGGAGCCGACGTTCGACAGAAAGAGCTCGTGCAGCCGCCAGTCGCCGGCCAGCTCGGGGTGAAAAGCGGCCACGAGAACGCTCCCCTGGCGACACACCACGGGCGTGGGGGCGCCTCCCACGGCCACGGTCGCCAACACGTCGACGCCTTCTCCGGCGAGCGCCACCACGGGGGCCCGTATGAACACCGCCCGCATGGGGCCGCCCACCACGTCGCTCACGTCGAGGTCGCTCTCGAACGAGTCGACCTGGCGACCGAACGCGTTCCGCCGCACCGAAAGCTCGATGGCCCCGAAGCACCGCTGGTCGCGCCGCCCGTCCAGGACCTCGGTCGCCAGCAGGATCATCCCCGCACAGGTGCCGAAGGCGGGCATGCCCCCGGCCAGGCGGTCGGCGATGGGATCGAACAGCCCTGACGACTCCAGCAGCATCGACATCGTCGTGGACTCACCGCCCGGGAGTACCAGGGCGTCGATGCCCGCCAGCTCCTCTGGAGCGCGGACCTCGATCGGGTCGGCTCCGAGATCAGCCAGGACCCGGGCGTGCTCCCCGACGTCGCCCTGCAGGGCGAGGATCCCGACCTTCACCTGGCGGCACCTGGTCTCGGTTGCGCAACGTCACCAGCCTCGCTCGGACAGCCGTACCTCGAGGCCGTCGATCTCGCTGCCCATCATGGGCTCCCCCAGATCCCGGCTCACCTCGGCGAGGATGTCCGGCCGGCGGTAGTGCGTGGTCGCCTCGACGATCGCCCGCGCCCGGCGCGAGGGGTCGGAGCTCTTGAAGATGCCCGACCCCACGAAGACGGCCTCCGCGCCCAGCTGCATGACGAGGGCGGCGTCGGCCGGAGTCGCCAGCCCGCCGGCACAGAACAACGGCACCGGCAGGCGCCCGGTCTCGGCGATCTCCTGCACCAGGGCGACGGGCGCCTGGAGCTGCTTGGCCCAGCCGTACAGCTCGGCCGAGTCGGCCTGGGTGACACGGCGGATGTCCCCGAGGATGGACCGTAGATGCCGGACCGCCTCCACCACGTTCCCGGTGCCCGCCTCGCCCTTGGAGCGGATGAGGGCGGCGCCCTCCGAGATGCGGCGGAGCGCCTCGCCCAGGTTCGTGGCCCCACAGACGAAGGGCACCGAGAACGCCCACTTGTCGACGTGATGGGCCTCGTCGGCGGGCGTCAGCACCTCGCTCTCGTCCACGTAGTCCACGCCCAGCGCCTCGAGGATCTGCGCCTCCACGAAATGACCGATGCGCGCCTTCGCCATGACCGGGATGGTGACTGCACCCTGGATCGCCTGGACGAGGGCGGGATCGCTCATCCTCGCCACCCCGCCGTGACGGCGGATATCAGCCGGAACACGCTCGAGCGCCATCACGGAGACGGCACCGGCGCCCTCGGCCACCTTGGCCTGCTCGGCGTCGACCACGTCCATGATGACGCCGCCCCGCAGCATCTCCGCCAGGCCTCGCTTCACCCGACTGGTCGCGGTCACTCGAGAGTCGTCGCTGGCCTGCCCTGTCGGCGACCCGCTCCGGGGCCCGTTCCCTCGCTCGTTCATGGGTGCATCGTCTCCCACACAGTCGAGTCTACTGGCAGGCAGGCTCAGAGCTCCCGGAGTGCCTGCAGCCGCTCGTCGATCGAGCTCCCCTGTCCGGAGATCCAGAGGTGATCGGTCACCCGCGCCTTCGCCCCGCGTCGATTGACCGACGCCGGCCGGCCGGCACCGACCTTCTCCAGGGCCGAGATGAGCCCCGGCGGATACCGGGTCAGGGACACGGCGGCCAGATCGGCGAGCGCTTCACGGTTCCTCCCAGCGGCCCAGGACGTGAGCCCCGCTGCGGGTGGAACGAGCGCGGCGAGGAGGCCAAGGGACGAGACGGCCACCGTGCCGGGAAGGATGTCGTGGACCTTGACGTGGTTCACCTCGTGAGCAAGCACGGCCTCGAGCTCGACCCGTCCCATCGACGAGACGAGGCCCGTGGTGACGACGATGGTCGCCTGACGGGGGTGGAGCCCGACCGTCAACGCGTCGGGGACGTCGTCGTCGACCACGCGCAGCGTCGGCCTGGGGATCCCCGACGCGGCGCACAGCCCATCGATGAGGTTGTGCACCCTCGGCTGCTCGTCGGCACCGGCCACTCGAGCACCGGTCAGGCCGAAGACCACGGCCGCGCCGCCCCGCCACGTGCAGAGCGCGGCCGCCGCGCCTGCCACGACGCCGACGATGATCCCGACGACGACGGAGACGAGCACCCCGCCGACCGCCAGGCCCACCGCGAAGACGACGAGCGTCGGAAGCCCGGCGAGAGCCGTGGCCCTCCTGCGATTGGCGGCGATCTCGGCCCGGCCTGGCGCTTCGGGCCTGCTCAGCGACGTCCTCGACATCGGGGATCCCGCGTGATCTCGGAGTAGATGTGGACGTACCGCTCGGCCAGCCGGTCCATGGCGAAGTCGCCCGCACGCGCTTCGCCGGCGACGGCGAGCCGTTCTCCCAGCCCGCGATCCTCGAGCACCCGCCGTAGGGCGTCGGCCAGGGCGTCCACGTCGCCCGGCGGCACCAGCATGGCGTCGCGCCCGTCGCCCGTGACCTTGCGATAGGCAGGCAGGTCGCTGGCCACGATGGCCGTGTGGGCCGCCATCGCCTCGAGGAGGACGACCCCGAACGACTCCCCATGGAGCGACGGGGCGCAGAACACCTCCGCTCCCCGGAGCCGCGACGCGACCTCGGCGTCGGTGATCCGTCCCAGCCATTCGATGCGCGGCTCGTCGGCGGTCCGCTGCCGCAGCTCGGCCGTCTGCGGCCCCTCACCCACCATCCACAGCCGGGTGTCGGGAGGGAGCCGCCCGAAGGCGGCCAGCAGCGTCTCGACTCCCTTGCGGGGCTCGTGCCGGCCGATGAAGACGATCGTCGGTCCTGCGGTCGGCCAGGCCGTGGCCTTGGCGAACCGCTCCGTCTCGATGCCGTTGAACACCGGCTCGTAGGTGCCGCCGAGCGCCGCCTCGGCCGTGGCTGGCACCCGAGCGGTGGAACGTCCCGACCGCGGGCCGATCCGTATAGAGCAGTGTCGTCAGGCTGGGGCCGGGAGCCAGGGGCTCGTGCAGGTGCACGACGTCGAAGTCCTCGTCCCTCAGGGTGCGAATCGTCCGGAGGGCGCAGGGAAGGTCGGGGGCCAGAGGCGCCACCGAGCCGTTGCCGGCCAGTGGGATCGACCGGCCGAGGGGCGCCACCCCGCCGTCGGGTGGTGGGCCGTCGCACGGCGCCAGCACCCGCACCTGGTGACCCTGCGATCGCAGCGCGCGCGCCAGACCCAGTACCTGGCCCTGCACGCCACCCGGGATCGTCAAGCTGTACGGGCACACTTGGGCCACGCGCACGGACCAACGGTAGCTCCGGGCCACCCGGGCCGTTGACGGCCGACGGCGACGCCAGCCGGGGTCTCGCTCCCACCTCGACCGGAACCCCCGGTGAACAGCTGGTTTCGACCCGGTGAACCAACCAGGCCCGAGGCGCCCGACGACGTGAAAGCCACCGCAAATCCACAAGTTGTGCTCTGGATGCACACAGGACGCCCCGCCTACGGTGACCGACCATCAGCGCGAGGGAGGGCGTCATATGGCGGTGATCGGCCCGGCATCCGGCGAGAAGTCGAGGGCGCAGCAGGCCACCCTGGTCGAACCGGCGGGTGACATCGATGCGCTCGACAGCCTCGTCATCCGTCTCTTCGGCTTGGTGGCCGACGGCATCGAGGGGGCGACGACCGCCTTCTTGGCCAGCGCCCGCCAGGCCGCCGCCCTCCTCGTGGCCGAGGAGGAGGAGGTGGATGCGGTCTTCCATTCCGTGGAGGACCTCATCCGGGCGGAGGTGATCTCCCGCACGCCCCCGTCGGAGCCGCGGCTGGCCCGCCTGCTCGTCATCCTCCAGATCGTGCCCGAGCTCGAGCGCAGCGGCGATCTCGTCGACCACATCCGTTGGAGAGCGAGGCAGGGGCTGGCCCGCGCCCTCACGCCCGCCAGCCGCGAGCTGGTGGAGCGCATGGGCCAGCGGGCGACGGTGATGTGGAGGGCCGCCGGATCGGCCTATCTGGAGCGCGACCGGACGATGGCAGAGCGGCTCCGCCGATGGGACGACGAGCTCGACGACCTCCACGTGACCCTGACCGTCGAGCTGGCCACGACGCCGCTGCCCGTGGCGACGGCCATCGAGATGGGCCTCGTCGCCCGCTTCCTCGAGCGGCTCGGTGACCACGCCGTCAACGTGGCGCGGCGACTCGAGACCCTACCGAGCGACGCATGACCAGGCCCTCCTCATGCTCCGAGACCATCGAGCTGGTCGCACGGGCCCGCTCGCACGCGATCTGGGCCCGACGGCACCTGCTGGCCTGCGATGGGAGCGACGATCATGGCGGCGACCTGGTCACGGCCAAGCGCCTGCTCGTGGCGGCGAGCCAGGCACTCGGCACGGCGGCCATGGACTCGGCGCTGCCGACCAACGTGACCAAGGCGCTCGTGGACTCGTGGGCGGGCCTCGACGCGTTCCTTCTCGCCGCCGGTGAGCTCGACGAGGAGCCGAGCGGTGCCGACGCGCAGCGGTTCTTGACCCGCGCCGCGACCTACCTGATCGAGGCGCTTCCGAGCCGGGACGTTCGCATGCCGGTCGGAATGGTCGAGGGGGCCGGTCACCGCTAGTCCACACCTGGCGGCCGGCCCGCCGCCCGCGCCCGTTGCATCGGTAAGGTCGGACCATGGCTCTCTCAGACAAGACGGTCCTGATGCTCGCCGCCGACCTCTTCGAGGACATGGAGCTGCTCTATCCGCTCTATCGGCTCCGGGAGGAACGTGTGGCGGTGACGATCGCGGGGCTCGACGATCACCCCGTGACCGGCAAGAAGGGCCACGGTCCAGTGGCCGTCGACACGACAGTGAACGATGTCCACTCCGGCGACTTCGACGCCTTGATCGTCCCCGGGGGGTACGCGCCGGACAAGCTCCGGCGCTCCGATGCGGTGCTCGAGCTGGTGCGCAGCTTCGACACGACGGCGAAGCCGATCGCCTTCATCTGCCATGCCGGGTGGGTCCCGATCTCGGCCCAGATCGTGAAAGGACGACGGGCGACGAGCGTCGATGCCATACGCGACGACATGGTCAACGCGGGCGTCGACTGGGTCGACGAGGCCACGGTGGTGGACGGCAACCTGATCTCGGCCCGCACACCCGCGGACCTGGGACCCTGGATGAAGGCGCTGCTCACGGCGCTCGACGCCGAAGGGCGATAACGCTCGCCCAACAGGCGGCGGCCGCGCCGGACACGACGCCGCCCGCGTTCGCACGCGTCAGAGCCAGCCGACGCGGGCGCTCACCGCGTCCTCGACCCGCGGCTGTGCTGCCCCCCCGCTTCGCACCCGTTCGAGCAGCCTGCGGATCGACTCGATGATCTCGGGCACCGCGTCCCGGAGGGCGTCGCCGTCACGGGGGTCGACCTCCGCACTGCTGACTCCCGCCTCGGCGAGGAGGGCGTCGAGGTCGCGGAGACGGGCGGCAACCCAGCCGAGGGGGTCGGCCGACAGCTCCTCGACGAAGTGCCGGTAACCCGGCTCCCATCCCGTGAAGCTCGGGTGATGATGGGTCCGATCGTGACTTCCGGGCGTGCCCGCGACCGACTCGAGCAGGTCGCCCCGCCAGATGGGCCGCCCGACCGCGATCGGTTGAGCCGAGTAGATCGAGCCGCGCAGCTCCCCTCGCTCGAGCATGCGCACCTCGAGCCGCACGCCGCGCTCGGCGCCCTCCTGGCCGGGCCCGGGGTCGGGGTCCACGAAGTACAGGTCGCTCACCACCACGCCGATCGACTCGAACCCGAAGACGTACAGCACCGGCCGCTCCTCTCCGCGGCCAGCCTACGACTCGATCGCGGTGACCTCGTCGGCGTTGTCGGCCGGGCCCGCCTCGGCCATCGCTCCGTCGCGTTCAGGCGCCGAGATCGGGAACGCCCCGGTTTCGGTCAGACGCCTCGTGAGCTGGCCGTTGATCGACATGCCGTGTCGGATGGCGCGGGCGACGGCCTGGGCCCGGCTGGTCACCCCCAACTTGCGGTAGATCGAACGGAGGTGGGTCTTCACCGTCTCCGGTCCGAGCACCAGCTCGTCTGCGATCTGACGGTTCGAGCAGCCGCTCACGAGCAGCTCCAGCACCTCCCCCTCCCGCCGCGACAGACCCAGCTCGGCTCCCGGCGAGCTCCAGCCGTCCTCCGCGGCGACCTGCGTCGCCACGCGGGTGCCGATCCTCGAGTCGATGACCGGCTCCCCGTTCCGGGCCCGGACCAGGCTGTCGGCCAGCGAGCGGCTCGCCGTGGACTCGAGAAGGTACCCCGAGACACCCAGACGCAGCGCCTCGAACAGTTTGCGCTCGTCGTCATTGCTCGTGAAGATCACGACCCGAACCGGTGGATCGACGGCCGACAGCACAGATACCTGGTGCTGGAGCCGATCCTCTCGACCGTCCACGTCGACGAGAGCGACCTCGGCAGCAAGGTCCGCCACCTCCGCGGCCGACGTCGTGGGAACCGCACCGACCACATCGACCTTGTCTCGATGGCGCGACAGCATCCCACGAAGCCCCTCGGTGAGGAGCTCGCTGTCACATATGACCACCACCCGCACCGGTCGGTCGGACCAAACCTCACCCGCACGCGAGCCAGCGGTTGCCCTACCCTCCGGCCCCCCTGGCGCGCCGAGGCGGAGACTCTCTTCCTCCAAAGCCATCGTCGTCGCTCCTACGCACTCTCACCTGCCGGGATGCCGCGTCACCGGGGTCTAGAGCGACGCCGGAGCGGGTCCGACCGGGTCTCTGGCCGGCCGCTCTGCTGTCATGGCGAAGTTGCCGAGACAGAAGGATAGCGAGGGCGCGACGCCCGGCCCGTGCGCCCCCCGGCGATCGGCAGGTCACAGCCGCAGGTTCACCCAGGTCAGACCCCGTACCCCGGGTCGCTTGGCCAGTTGGGCTGGAAGAGGTGCCACTGGTCGGGGGCTCAGCCCCTCCAGCTCGACGGCCATCGCCTGCGTGATGCGGGCGACGTCGTCCGCCACCTCCCCCCGCCGCTCGATCGCCAGCGGGGGGCGGACGACGACGCGGTGACGGTTGGCCGGCGTCGAGACGACGGCGGCGGGCAGCAGCGCCGCCCCCGTTCGCAGGGCGAGGGTGGCGGGCCCGGGGGGCAGGGTCGTCTTCTCGCCGAAGAACTCCACCTCGACGCCCTTGCCGACGATGTCCCGGTCGCTGAGCAGGGCCACCACCCCACCGTCGCGGAGCGTGCGGAGGATGGCCGGACCGGCTCGGCGACCGAGCGGCACGACGATCATGCCTGCCGCCTGCCGCAGCTCCACGAACCAGTCGAACAGCTCGGGCGGCTCGAGGGGCTCGACCACGACGGTGAGCGGGTAGCCGACCGAGGACAGCCAGGCGCCGCCGAGATCCCAACTGCCGAGGTGCGGCACGGCGAGGATGACGCCCCGCCCCCGCGCCGCGCCCTCCTCGAGGTGCTCGAAACCTCGTCGCTCGACGAGGCGGGCGAGGTCGTCGGCGGAGTAGCCGGCCAACCGAAAGGAGTCGGCCCAGTACTGAGCGTAGGACCTGAACGCACGGGCGACCGCTCGATCCAGCTCGCGTCCCTGCAACCCGTCGCCCACCACCCGACGGAGGTGGCGACGGACCATGGAGCGCCGCGCCGGCATGGCGGCCGAGAAGAGGGCTCCCGAGAACCGCACCATCGGCGGGACCCCGCCGTCAGGCAGCGCCCGTCCTATGGCGGCGGCGGCCCGGTACCCGGCGAAGATCGCTCGGGCACGCTGGTCGGCCGTGAGGGCCCTGATCGTTACGGTCCGCTGATGACGCGTCGCCTGCTCCGGCGAGCCTGGCCCGCCCGCGTCGACCGGCTCGCCAGCACACGCTGACGGCGGTCCCGCCAGCGGCCGCCGGGTGCCCGCTGCTCAGGACCGGAACGCAGCACGGCGGTCTCCCGCCACTGCCGCCAGCGCGACTCCACCCGCCCCGTCCGCCACCGCGGCGCCTCCCGCGGGGCGGGGCTCGCCTGGCGCCACACCATGACGAAGCGCTGCACCGCGGTCGCCAGGGTCAGAACCAGCATCACCCACAGGACCGGGACCAGCAGCGGGCTCCAGACCAGCCCGATCCCGAGCAACACGATGCGCTCGGCCCGTTCCATGATGCCGCCCTTGGCGTTGAAGCCCAGCGACTCCGCCTTGGCCCGCTCGTAGGAGACGAGGGTGGCGGCTCCCAGCACGGCGAAGGGCAGCAGCGCCGACCGACCACCGTGCGTCGACGCCAGGTACCAGCCCACTCCGCCGAGCAACAGCGTGTCCGTGACGCGATCGGCAACCGAGTCGAAGAAGGCTCCCCGGGGCGCCGCCGTCCCCGACGCCTTGGCGACGGGCCCGTCCAGCAGGTCCGGGAGCCCGGACGCCACGAGCAGGAGCACGCCGATCCACAGGTGACCGCTCCCGATGGCGACGGCCGCTCCGGCCGCCATCACCAGGCCCGTCAGCGTCAGCTGGTCGGCCGTGACACCGATCCGGCTCAGCGCGGCGCCGAGGGGTGTCGTCCCCTGGTCCACCCTGGCCCGCCAGCGCCCGTCGAACATCGTCGCTCCTTCGCCGACTCGTACGCCGACTACCCACCCCACGCTACCACCGCCCATCTGTAGGCTATCGATGCCCCTGAGCAGCCGGAAGATCGGCGATGGGGAGCCAGGACCCAGCGAAAAGCCACCTAGAGCGAGCGAGGTGTGTCGGTGTGAAAACCTTCCCTCCGGCCCGGATCCGAAACGTCGCCCTCGTGGGACACGGTGGCACGGGAAAGACGACACTCGCCGAGGCGCTGCTCGCCGAGGCCGGCGCCATCAACCGCCGAGGGCGGGTCGAGGACGGAACGACGACGACCGATTTCGATCCCGAGGAGATCAAGCGCGGGATCTCGGTATCGCTCGCCCTGGCCCCGTTCGAGTTCCAGGGCCACAAGGTCAACCTGATCGACACGCCGGGCTACGCGGACTTCGTGGGCGACGTGGCCGCCGCCCTCTCGATCGCCGACCTGGCCGTGTTCGTGGTCAGCGCCGTCGAGGGCGTCGAGGTCCAGACCGAGGTCGTCTGGCGTATGGCCGCCGAGGCGGGTGTGGCCCGGATGATCTTCGTCAACAAGCTCGACCGTGAGCGGGCCAGCTTCGAGCGCACCCTGGAGCAGCTGCGAACCCGGTTCGGCAGCGGCATCGCGCCGTTGGAGCTCCCCATCGGCGAGGAAACGGACTTCAGGGGCGTGGCTGACCTGCTCACCGACACCGCCTTCTTCTACGACGACGGTGCGCCGCGCACCGGACCCATCCCCGACGAGATGGAGTCCCTCGAGCACCAGGTGCGCGACAACCTCGTGGAGGGCATCGTCGTCGCCGACGACGACCTGATGGAGCGCTACCTCGAGGGCGACGTCCCCAGCCCCAAGGAGCTCGAGGACACGCTCGCCCTCGGCGTCGCATCGGCGAGCGTGTTCCCCGTCATCTGCGGCTCAGCCGCCAAGGGCACCGCCATCGAGCGCCTCGCCGCCTACATCTGCGAGCTCGGGCCCTCCCCGGCCGATCGCCCGCCCGTCACCGTGCAGGCCGGCAACACGACCCAGGAGCTGCCGAGCGACCCCACGGGACAGCCGCTGGCGCGGGTCTTCAAGACCCTGGCCGACCCCTACGTGGGCAAGATCTCCATGCTGCGGGTCCTGTCGGGCACCATCCGCCCCGACGCCGTGCTCACCAACCCGCGCAGCCACACCGACGAGCGCCTCCATGCCCTGTTCACCCTGCGGGGCAAGGAGCAGGACCCGGTCTCCGAGGTGCCGGCGGGCGACCTCGTCGCCGTGGCCAAGCTCTCCGACACGACCACGGGCGACACCCTCGCCCCGAAGGGCACACCGGTGATCGCGCCTGCCCCTCCGCCGTCGCCGCCGGTGCTGGCGATCGCCATCCGCCCCCGCTCCAAGGGCGACGAGGACAAGCTCATGACGGCATTGCACCGCCTCCAGGAGGAGGACCCCTCCATCGAGGTGACGCGGAGCGACGAGACCCATCAGACCGTGATGGCAGGCATGGGCGAGACGCACCTGTCGATCGCGTGCGAGCGGCTGCACCGCAAGTTTGGGGTCGACGTCGAGACCGAGAACGTCAGGGTCCCGTACCGGGAGACCATCACCAAGCCCGCCGATGCCGAGGGCAAGTACAAGAAGCAGACCGGCGGCCACGGCCAGTTCGGCGTGGCCAACCTCAAGGTCACTCCCCTCGAGCGGGGCCAGGGCTTCGAGTTCGTCGACGAGGTCGTGGGCGGCGCGATCCCGCGCCAGTTCATCCCCGCCGTCGAGAAGGGCGTCGTCGAGGCCATGCAACAGGGCGGCGAGCACGGCTACCCGGTGGTGGACGTCAAGGTCACCGTGTACGACGGCAAGTACCACTCGGTCGACTCCTCCGAGATGAGCTTCAAGATGGCCGGCACCCTGGGGTTCAAGGCGGCGGTGGCCGAAGCGGGGCCGGTCGTGCTCGAGCCCGTCTCCGCCCTCGAGGTCACCGTGCCCGCCGACTTCTCCGGCGATGTCATCAGCGACCTCAACTCGCGCCGTGGTCGGATCCAGGGGACCGACTCGGGCAACGACGGAGAGCAGATCGTGATCGCCCTCGTACCGACGTCAGAGGTGCAGCGCTACGCCATCGACCTGCGATCGCTCACGGGGGGCCGGGGTCGGTTCAACGTCAGCCATCACCACTACGACGTGGTGCCGTCGCACCTCGTGGGCCGGCTGACCAAGGGCTCCGATCAGTCCTAGCCCGGGAGGCCGGCCCCGAAGAACGGCCGCAGGCGCGAAAGTGCCTAGGCCCAGACCGCGCGCAGCCGCCGCCACGTGTCGGGGAGGCTCTCCGGTAGGACCCTGGTCTCGGCCGCGGCGGTCATGAAGTTGGTGTCGCCGACCCACCGCGGAACGACGTGGAAGTGGAAGTGGCCGGGTATCCCTGCTCCGGCGGCGCGCCCGAGGTTCGCCCCCACGTTGACCCCATCGGGGTGGTACGAGGCCTTCAGCGCCCGGACGGCCTCGGACAGGGTTCCCCAGAGGTCGCCGGCTTCGTCACCGGCGATGTCCTCCAGGTCCGCGACGTGGCGTGTGGGCATGACCATCAGGTGACCGCTGGCGTACGGGTACGCGTTCAGCAACGCGAAGGAATGCCGGCCGCGCCACACGACGTAGGTGGCATCGTCCGGCTCGTCGCTGGCCAGGATCGTGCAAAATACGCAGTCCTCCCGCCCTCGGTCCGCGCCCGCTTCCGGTTGCTCCGTCTCGCGTTGGTCGCCCGAGGCAGCGGCGCCGCTGACGTACGGCATGCGCCAGCCCGCCCACAGGCGCTGGAGGCTCACGAGGCGTCCGCGGGCGCCTGCTCGGGTCGCACCTTGGCTGCGATTTCGCCTCCGAGGCGGGCGACGAAGTCGTCGACCGGGACACCACGTTCCGGCGTCGCGCTCCCCCGCGCGTTGACGCCTACGGTGCCGGCCTGCACGTCGTCGTCGCCGACGACGAGCACGTAGGGCACCTTCTCCAGCTTGGCCCGCCGGATCCGCGCCCCGAGGGGCTCGTCCGCCTCGTCGACGTCGGCCCTGAACCCGTCCGCCCGCAGCCGGTCGGCCAGCCGGACGGCGTAGGCGTCGTGGTCGTCGCGCACGGGCAGGATGGCGGCCTGGACCGGCGCCAGCCAGGTGGGTAGGGCGCCGGCGTAGTGCTCCAGGAGCAGCGCCAGGAAGCGCTCCACCGACCCGAACAGCGCCCGGTGGATCATGAACGGGCGGTGTCGCTGGTTGTCCGCGCCGACGTACCACATGTCGAAGCGCTGCGGCTCCTGAAAATCCACCTGGAGGGTGGACAGCTGCCAGCGCCGGCCGATGGCGTCGCGCAGATGCACGTCGATCTTGGGAGCGTAGAAGGCGCCCTCGCCTTCGGCCACGGTGTACGGAACGCCGCTCGCGTCCAGGGCCGCTCGCAGGGCCTCGGTGGCCTGGTCCCACTCCTCGAGGCTGCCCAGGTACTCGTCGGGCCGCGTGGAGAGCTCGGCCTCGAACTCGGTCATCCCGAACGTACGCAGCACCCGCAGCACGAAGCCCAGCAGGCTCTCCAGCTCGGCGCCCAGCTGCTCGGGCGTGCAGAAGATGTGCGAGTCGTCCTGGGTCATCCCCCGCACCCGGGCCAGGCCGTGCAGCACCCCTGATCGCTCGAAGCGGTAGACGGTGCCGAGCTCGAACAGCCGCATCGGCAGCTCGCGGTACGACCGGGCCCTGCTCTGGTACACGAGGATGTGCATGGGGCAGTTCATGGGCTTGGGGTAGTACGACGCCCCCTCCATCTCCATCGGGGGGTACATGCCATCCGCGTACCACTGGAGGTGCCCCGAGGTCTCGTACAGCGTCGACTTGGCCAGGTGCGGCGTCCAGACCAGCTGGTACCCGCCGGCGAGGTGCTCGACCCGCGAGTAGTCCTCCATGATCTGGCGTATGAGCGCGCCCTTGGGGTGGAACACGGGGAGACCGCCGCCGATCTCCGGCGGGAAGTGGAACAGGTCGAGCTCGGCGCCCAGGCGACGGTGGTCCCGTCGCTCGGCCTCCTCGAGACGGTGGAGGTAGTCCTCCAGAGCGGTCTTCGACTCCCACGCGGTCCCGTACACCCGCTGGAGCTGGGGCCGGCGCTCGTCGCCCCGCCAGTAGGCACCTGCGACCCGCATGAGCTTGAACGCCCCCAGCCGATCGGTGGACGGCACGTGCGGACCGCGGCAGAGGTCGACGAAATGCGGAGGGTTCCGGTAGGTGCTCACGGCGCCGGCGTCCACGCCCTCGTGCTCGGCCTCGCCTGCCTCACCGTCCCGCGACGTGCTGCCGACGCTCTCGATGATCTCCCGCTTGAACGGTTGGTCGGCGAAGATGTCGAGCCCCTCCGACGTCGAGTGCTCTTCCCGCACGAAAGGCTGGCCGGCGGCGACGATCTCGCGCATGCGGGCGTCGATGCGCACCAGGTCCTCGTCGGTGAAGTGGGCTCCGCCCGGGAGCTCGAAGTCGTAGTAGAAGCCGTCCTCGACGGCAGGCCCGATGGCGAAATGGGCACCGGGCCACAGGTCGAGCACCGCCTGGGCGAGCACGTGGGCTGTCGAGTGGCGCAGCACGACCCGTCCCTCGGGCGACCCGGCCGTGACGATCGAGACGCTCCCGCCGTCGCTCAGCGTGGTCCCGAGGTCGACCGCCCTGCCGTCGATCCTCGCCGCCACCGCCGCCTTTGCCAGCCGGGGCCCGATGGCCGCGGCCAGGTCGGCTGCGGTGGACCCCGCTGTGAGCGCCCGCGTCGAGCCGTCAGGCAGGGATACCTCGATGTCGTCGGCCATATCAACGGGCGAGCGTACCGCTGCGCTGGCGAGCCGCCGACTGAGTTGCAACGGGACCGGCCCTACGGCCGGCCCCGTTGCGTGTGACGCTCGTCGTACTGGCTCCCCGGGGGGAGGTCAGGTCGAGCTGGCGAACACCGGTCCCGGTTCCTCGGCCCGGGCGACCTCGGGACGGGCCAGCATGGCGACGCTGGCGACCAGCACCCAGGCCAGGGCGGCGATGCCGGCTCCCAGCTGGAGACCCACCCAGGCTGCGCTGTAGGTGGTGACGTAGAAGGCGCTGATCCCGCCGATGAAGGCGGCGGCGCCGAACAGCAGGCCGGCGTACCCGAGCGGCGGGGCCACCAGCTCCTTGCGCACCATGGCCAGCGACGCCGCGACCAGGAACAGGGCAACCGCGATCGACAACATGCCCACCAGGACGTTGTTCATATAGAAGAGACTGCGGACGACACCGGGGTTCGTGATGAGCTCGATCCGGTGAGACCCGAATGCCAGCGTCGCTTGTGGGACGGCCGACAGCACGCCCAGGACCGCAACCGCGGTGCCGGAGACGAGCACGATCGGCGAGAGCGCCTCGCTGCCACCTTCGGCGCGCTGAAGGACGTGGCGCAGGTGACTGACGAACCACAGAAAGAAGACGCTGCCCAACGTCCCGAGCAGGGCCGAGGTGAGCAGGCCGCCCCGGTTGCTGGCGTAGAAGCTGGCGATGTTGAGGAACGACGCGTTGATGTGCGGCGCCGAGGGAACGACGAAGATGCTCGCCAGGATCAACGCCACGAAGACGATGCCGGCGGCAGCTCCTGCCTGTTCCCACCTGTTCTCGTTCATTTCTCCCCCTTCGGGCCCCGTGTTGCCGGGACCTCCCACCCGGAGGATACGGGTCGCCCGATACCGAAGGAAGGGGGATCTTCCAGGCATCCCCCCGTAACTAGTCCGAAAGTTGGGCTTCTGCGGCGATCCCCGTCAGGTGACGCCCAGCAGGGCGGCCGCCCGCGACACCCCTCGACCAGCCGCCACCTCCTCGTCGATGGCGGCCACCGCGCCCGGCGCATCGAGGTCGTCGTCGAGACAGGCTCTGACCCGCTCGAGACCGGCGTCACCGCTGCCGGCCGACCGCCACGACTCCAGCCGGCGTGAGGCCTCGTCCATCATGTCGTCGCGCCACTCCCACGGCTCCCGGTAGTGGTTGGACAGGATGGCGAGCCGCAGCGCTGCCGGCTCCCACTCCTTCAGCACGTCACTGACGAAGACGAGGTTGCCGAGGGACTTCGACATCTTGGTGCCTTCCAGGCCCACCAGGCCCTGGTGCATCCAGTGGCGCACGAACGTCTCGCCGGTCGCAGCCTCGGACTGGGCCGCCTCGCACTCGTGGTGGGGGAAGATCAGGTCGGTTCCGCCCCCGTGCAGATCGATCGTCGTCCCCAGCTCCCGCAGAGCCAGTGCCGAGCACTCGATGTGCCAGCCCGGCCGGCCCTCGCCCCACAACGAGCTCCACGCCGGCTCGTCCGGCGCCGAGGGCTGCCACAGGACGAAGTCCAACGGGTCGCGCTTGTACGGGTCGTCGGGGTTGCCGCCGTTGTCGGCAGCCAGCCGCAGCATTTCCTCACGGTCCAGGTGGCTCAGCTGGCCGAAGCGGGGAAAGCTGTCGACGCTGAAGTAGACGCCCCCGCCCGCCCGGTAGGCGTGGCCCGAGTCCAGGACCATGCCGATGAAGCCCAGGATGTCGGGGATGGCCGAGGTCGCCCGCGGCTCGCTGAAGGCGGGCAGGAGGCCGAGGGCGCGCATCTCGGCATCGAAGCGGGCCATCTCCTCGGCAGCCAGGTCGAGGTAGTGCACGCCCATCTCGCGGGCCGTGCGCAGGATGTCGTCGTCGACGTCGGTGATGTTGCGGACGCACTGCGTGCGATGACCGAGGTCACGCAGGCGCCGCTGCAGAACGTCGAAGGTCAGGTAGACGGCCGCATGACCAAGGTGGGCCGCGTCGTAGGGGGTGATGCCGCAGGTGTACATGGTCACCAGGGGGCCCGGCTCGAACGGCACCACGCGGCGCCGGGCGGTGTCGTACAGCTTCATCACCATCTGGCTTGTCTGGCTCCAACCGAAGCGCTAGCTCATTCGATCCCGGTGAGACGAACCGCAGACCGGGCGCGGTACCGGATGTTGACCGAGGCCAGCACAGCGGTGAAGGCCTCGACGGGTGCCGCCGCAGCCAGGGTACCGGCGTCGATGGGTCGAAGGCCGGGGATCTGGCGGATCAGGTCCGCCACCGCCTTGGTGGCTGGCGGGTGGTCGGAGCAGATGAGCACGTCACTCTCGATCGGATGGGCGATATCTCCCAGGTGGCGCGACGGGAGGTGCTGGAAGGCCGCCGCCACCATGGCACGGGGCGCCGAGGCCTGGACCTCGGCGGCGACCGACCCCCGGGCCAGTACGAGGGGCTGCAGCTCGTCGCCCACCTTGATCAGGGCGTTGGCCATGGAGATCACGACCTTGCCCGCCAGGTGCTCGGCCAGCGAGGCCGCCATTGCGGGCGCCGACTCCCACGGGGTGGCGAGCACCACGATTTCTGCGTTGACGGCCCGCTCGTTCGCGGCCCCGACGCACCTCAGCTGGTGGTCGGGCCACTTGCCGAGCAGCTCGTCGACGATCTCGTGGGCCCGCTCCGCCGAACGCGACCCCATGATCACGTCCACGCCGACCGATGCAAGCCGGGCGGCGAGGGCGCGACCGGCCGGGCCGGTTCCTCCGATGAGCCCTACCTGCATGGGGCCCACCCTTGCACAGCCGGCCGACCCCGTCGTATCCGGGGCGGGCAGCCCGCCTCGGACTGATCCTGCCCCGTTCCGCCGGCGGTAACGTCACCTCCGCCCCAGAGATCGGAGGTGGGATGGGAATCCTCGAGGGCAAGCGGATCCTCGTGACGGGTGTGCTCACTGACGCGTCGCTGGCCTTCGCCGTCGCCCGGCTCGCCCAGGCCGAGGGGGCCGAGCTCGTGCTGACCGGCGCCGCCCGCGGCCTGTCCATCACCCGACGGACCGCCCGCAAGCTCGACGCCCCCGCCGACGTGCTGGAGCTCGACGTGACGGACGCGTCCCAGTTCGACGCGCTGGCCGAGGAGCTCCGCAGCCGGTGGGGCGCGGTCGACGGCGTGCTGCACGCCATCGGGTTCGCACCCCCCGACTGTCTCGGGGGCGACGTCATGCGCGCCGGTTGGGACGACGTCGCCGTGGCTCTGCAGATCTCGGCCTACTCCCTCAAGCCCCTCACCCAGTCGCTGCTGCCACTCCTGCGGGCTGCCGGAGGTGGATCCGTCGTCGGGCTCGACTTCGACGCCCGGGTGGCGTGGCCGGTCTACGACTGGATGGGCGTCGCCAAGGCGGCGCTGGAGTCCCTGGCGCGCTACCTCGCCCGCGACGTCGGGTCCGCCGGCGTCCGCGTCAACCTGGTGGCCGCGGGTCCGGCGCGCACGCTGGCCGCCAAGTCCATACCGGGCTTCGAGCGCTTCGAGGAGGTCTGGTCGGAGCGGGCGCCGCTGGGCTGGGACGTCACCGACAGCAAGGCGGTGGCACAGGCATGCGTCGCCATGCTCTCCGACTGGTTTCCCATGACGACCGGTGAGATCCTCCACGTGGACGGGGGGTTCCACGCCGTCGGGGCGTGAGTGGGATCGCCCCCCGCCGGCCGGGTGCCTCGCGTGCCGTACGTCCTCGCTGCAAGTTCACCCTCCGCGTGCGTCGCGCGACGACTCTGCAGCGTTGATGCCATGGATCCGCGCCATCGACGCGACGAGAACGGTCATCGGTGGCTGCCAGCGGCGAACCTGCAGCGATCAGGACCAGTCTGACCGCAGGGCGCGATGCCGTATCTCGACGGGGACCGCCTGCGGGCGCGAGCGCGTGACGAGCGTCAAGCTGTGGGCCGCGGCGCGGAACATCCAGGCGACTCCGGCGACGACGGACACGGTCAGGATGGCCAGTACGCGCGGCCCCGGGGGACCGCCTACGGGCCGAACAGCGAGGCGGGCAACCTCATCGAAGGTCATGGCGGGGGCCTCCTCTTCGTCTCGTTCGACCAGCGGGATCGACTGTTCGGCTTGGACCACTCGACGCAGGCACCGACGGATGCTTGCTGGGGGATGACTTGGCGGTCCGGCCTGGTCCTGCGTCGAGTGGCACGTCGTAGTTGAACCCCGCAACCTGAGAGGTAGCTGGGTGCCCCGTCGTCGTTTCCTTAGAGTTTCGGCTGTCGGACCAGCCGAGCCCAGGAGTCCGACCAGCGTCGGATCTGGCGCCTCCGCCACCAGCGCAGAGCGAGACCGCCGGCGATCACCTCGGCCACGCTGACGGTCCGCCTTACCCCACCGACGGCGTGCGCGCCCGTGCCGAGCACGACGGCGCCGGCGACCAGCGACATCAGCGCCCCGATCACGACGACCACCGCAGCCGTGGGGAGGGCGAGGGCCGTGACGGCGATTGCCCCACCGACGATGATCACGCTCCACCAGCGGCCGGTACGCAGGCCGATCACGAGCGCGACCGGCACGAGCAGGACCGCGGCCAGGGGCCCGAGGCTCACGCTGGCTCGATCTCCATGCGTTTGTGCCGGGTCCGCTCGACAGCCTCTCCCGCCCGCCGGAGGGCCGCTCGGGCGTGCGGCAACGGAACGATGAACGGCGTGATGCCAGCGGCGACCAGCGTCACCACGCCCGTCCGAAACGCCCGCCGCCTCGCCGACACCAGCGGCCGTGCCGCCTGCATCTGCGCCTCACGAGGTGCAACGCCCAGGTCATCTGACATCACGCCGGCACTGTAACGGCGGCTGCCTGCTCCGCGGCGAGCTCAGTTGGACCCTGCACAGCGTGTAACTGTATGGTGCGAAAGATGCTGAAGTTGCGGCTGGGGACCCGCATCGC
>VAWP01000105.1:12949-17169 GCA_005888295.1 Actinomycetota bacterium | reverse complement strand
TCGGCGATGACCTCTGCCACCGTGGTGGCGGTCGACTCCACCGCCCCCGTGCAGGTCATGTCGCCGACGGTGCGGTACCGGACCATGGCCTCGAAGGGCTCCTCGCCCGGCGCGAGCTGGACGTAGGGACCGACGGCGAGGAGCATCCCGTCGCGGGGGAACACCGACCGGCGGTGGGCGAAGTAGATCGGGGGCACCTCGAGCTGCTCACGCTCGATGTACTGCCAGACGTCGAGCTCGGTCCAGTTCGACAACGGGAAGACCCGGATGTGCTCGCCCTGGCGAATGCGGGAGTTGTACAGCGACCAGAGCTCGGGGCGCTGGTTCTTGGGGTCCCACTGCCCGAACTCGTCGCGGACCGAGAAGACACGCTCCTTGGCCCTGGACTTCTCCTCGTCGCGCCGGGCCCCCCCGAAGCAGGCGTCGAAGCCGCCCTCCGCGATGGCGTCGAGCAGCGTCACCGTCTGGGCCCGGTTGCGAGACGCCCGCGGGCCCTCCTCGTCGGCGACCCGTCCCTGATCGATCGAGTCCTGCACCGAAGCCACGAGGAGGCGCTCTCCCAGCTCGGCCATCCGTCGGTCGCGGAACGCCAGGGCCTCGGGGAAGTTGTGCCCGGTGTCGACGTGCATGACGGGGAAGGGGAACTTGCCCGGCCGGAAGGCCTTCTCGGCCAGGCGCAGTAGGACGACCGAGTCCTTCCCGCCGCTGAACAGCAGGACAGGGCGCTCCAGCTCGGCCGCCACCTCGCGGAAGATGAACACGGCCTCGGCCTCCAGGGCGTCGAGGTTGGACAGCTCGTAGGCGGGAGCCAGAGACACTGGAGGGAAAGTTTAGTTCTCGGGTCGGGATTTCCTGCCCGCCCGCGTGGATTACCCCCAAGAGGGCGCTCGGTACCCGATCAGGTCCGCAGCAGCTCGGCCACCCGGTAGGCGAGATCGAGCGACTGGCGGGCGTTCAGGCGGGGGTCACAGGTGGTGGTGTAGCGCAGGTCGAGGTCGTCCTCCAGCACCTCCTCGGCTCCACCCAGGCACTCGGTGACGTCGTCGCCCGTCAGCTCGATGTGCACCCCTCCAGGCCGGGTGCCCTCGGCCCGGTGGGCGCTGAAGAACCCCTGGATCTCGGCCAGCACGTCGTCGAACCGGCGGGTCTTTCGCCCTCCGTCGCTCAGGAACGTGTTCCCGTGCATGGGATCGCAGACCCACACCACGGGATGGCCGGCGTCGGCGACCGCCCGCAGCAGGAGAGGCAGGGTCTGCTCGACCCTGGCCGCGCCGAGACGGGTGATGAGGGTCAGCCGGCCTGGGGTCCGTTCTGGATCGAGGCGCTCGCACAGCTCGAGGACGTCGCGCGTGCTCGCCGTGGGGCCGATCTTGGCGCCGACCGGGTTGTGCAGCCCCGACAGCAGCTCCACGTGGGCCCCGTCCGGCTGCCGAGTCCGGTCGCCGACCCAGAGCATGTGGGCCGAGCAGTCGTACCAGTCCCCGGTGAGCGAGTCCTCTCTGGTCATTGCCTCCTCGTAGCCGAGGAGCAGGGCCTCGTGACACGTCCAGAACTCCACCTGGTGGAGGCTCGCCTCGGCCCCGAGATCGATGCCGCACGCCCGCATGAACCGCAGGGCCCGGTCGATCTCGCTGGCGACGGCCTCGTAGCGGCGGCCCTCGGCGCTGGAGGCGACGAACTGCTGGTTCCAGGTGTGGACCTCGGAGAGATCGGCGAAACCGCCCTTGGTGAACGCCCGGAGCAGGTTGAGCGTCGTCGCCGACTGATGGTAGGCGGCGACCATGCGGCTGGGGTCAGCCGTTCTCGCCTCGGTCGTGGGGGCCTCGTCGTTGACGATGTGGCCGCGGAACGACGGGATCTCCATCCCGCCCACGTCCTCGGTGGGCAGCGAGCGGGGCTTGGCGAACTGCCCGGCCATCCGGCCCACCTTGACCACGGGCACGCCCGAGCCGTAGGTGAGGACCACCGCCATCTGGAGGATGACCTTCAGCTTGTCCCGGATGGAGTCGGCGCTGAGGTCGGCGAACGACTCGGCGCAGTCGCCGGCCTGGAGCACGAAGGCCTCGCCCCGTGACGCCTGGGCCAGGGCCTGGGTCAGTCGCCGGGCCTCGCCCGCGAACACGAGTGGCGGCAGCGTCGAGAGGTGCTTGAGGACGCCGTCCACCTCGGTCTCGTCGGGCCACGGGGGCTGCTGGGCGGCAGGTAGCTCCCGCCAGCTCCGTGGATGCCAGGCCTCCCGGCTCCGCTCAGGGCTCACCACCCAAGCGTGGCCGAGGACGAGCCCGTTGGCAAAGCGCTAACGATGCTGAACTAGCCTCCGAGCGTGCATCCCTTCCGCTTTGGAGTCCAGGCCAGCGGGGCGGCGAGCGGCCCGGCCTGGCGCCAGCTGGCCCGGCGGGTCGAGGAGCTGGGGTACTCGACCCTCTACGTGCCCGACCATCTGGGCGACCAGTGGGGTCCGATCGTGGCCCTGACCGTCGCTGCCGAGGCCACCGAGCGCCTCCGCGTCGGCTCGCTGGTGTTCGGCAACGACTACCGCCATCCGCTGTTCCTGGCTAAGGAGATGGCGACGCTCGACCTGGTGAGCGAGGGCCGGCTGGAGTTCGGGCTGGGTGCCGGGTGGATGCGCAGCGACTACGACGAGGCTGGCCTTGCCTACGACCCACCGGGGCGTCGGGTGGACCGGCTGCGCGAGGCCATCGCGGTCATCAAGGGGGTCTGGACCGACGGCAAAGTGACCGCCGCCGGGGAGCACTACCGGGTTGACGCCACGGGCGCGCCCGCTCCGAGCACCGAGCCCCGGCCTCCGATCGTGATCGGTGGGGGCAGCCCGCGCGTGCTGGCACTGGCTGCCACCGAGGCCGACATCGTCGGGATAAACCCCAGCCTCGCCGCCGGTTACGTCGGACCGGAGGTGGCGGCCACGGCGACGGCCGCCCACTACCGCCAGCGGGTGAAATGGGTGCAAGACGCGGCTGGGAGCCGTTTCGAGCGGCTCGAGCTGCAGCTGCTGTCGTTCATCGTCCAGGTCGTCCCCAACGGCCGGGAGCTGCTCCAGTCCATGGCCCCGGCCTTCGGCCTCAGCGAGGAGGAGATCCTCGAGGTCCCGATCGCCCTGGTCGGGACGGTGGACGAGATCTGCGAGACGCTCGTGCGTCGGCGCGAGGAGTACGGGTTCAGCTACTGGGTGGTCCACGACGGTGACGTCGACGCCTTCGCCCCGATCGTCGAGAGGCTGGCCGGCACCTGAGTGTGGGGGAGGCTGCAGGGCGCCGACTCGGCGTCTTCGGGGGGACCTTCGACCCGGTCCATGTCGGTCATCTCGTCGCCGCGGTCAATGCCCGCCACGCTCTGGGCCTCGACCGGGTGCTGTTGGTGGTCGCCAACCAGCCCTGGCAGAAGCACGCCCGCGCCGTGACCCCTGCTCCCGACCGCTTCGCCGTCGTCGAGGCCGCTGTGACCAACATGGAGGGCCTGGAGGCCAGCGCCGTGGAGGTTGAGCGGGGCGGACCTTCCTACACGGCGGACACCCTGGACGAGCTGTCCCGCCGGTATCCGGACGCCGAGCTGTTCCTCGTCATCGGCGCCGACGTGGCCGACGAGCTCGACAGCTGGGAGCGCATGGAAGCCGTGCGGGAGCTGGCCACGCTGGTCGTCGTCAACCGCCCCGGTGTCCGCCCGACGAAGCCCTTGTCGGGATGGAAGGCGGTCAGCGTCGAGATCCCTGGGCTCGACATCTCCAGCACCGATCTGCGGGCCCGGGCGGCCAACGGGCGCCCCCTGGATTTTCTCGTGCCGGAGCCGGCGGTCCGTCTCATCCGCCAGCGCGGTCTGTACGCTGGCGGTAGGTGAGCACGATCGAGAAGCTGAGCGGACTCGGGAGCGGACTCGGTGACGGGGCCGACCGGGCCCGGTCGCTGGCGGTGCTTGCGGCTCGAGCCGCCGCCGACAAGAAGGGCGAGTCCACGGTCGTCCTGGAGATGGGCCCTCTCCTGTCCATCACCGATGCCTTCGTCATCACCAGTGGTGGCAACCCCCGCCAGGTGCGAACCATCGCCGAGGAGGTCGAGCAGCGCGCCAAGGCGGCCGGAGCCGGAGGCCCCAACCGCGTGGAGGGACTCGACGACGCCCGGTGGATACTGCTCGACTACGGCGACGTCGTGGTGCACGTGTTCCTCGAGGAAGCGCGCCGGTACTACGACCTCGAGCGTCTGTGGGCC
>VAWP01000105.1:0-12910 GCA_005888295.1 Actinomycetota bacterium | reverse complement strand
AGCGTCCCGTCACCTGCAGGGACCTCGACCGGCCGCCCGGCCAACGTGAACTGCACCTTGACGATGCCAGGCACGGACGTGGCGGTGAAGACGAGCTGGGCCACGGCGAGGATCTGCTCCTGGCCGCCCACCTGGCCGAAGGCGCCACCCAGGTCCACGGTTCCCACCCCGAAGCCCACCGGGCCGGCCGACACCGATGTCTGGGCGCTGATCGCCGTCCGCAGGCCGTTGGTCACCTCGGCGTCGGTGGGCCCGGCCAGGAGGGAGTTGAGCGCCTCGGGAAGCGTGGCCGGCTCCCGGACCTCCCGGCTCACCGGCACCAGCCCGGTGATGCCCACGAGGTAGACGCTGATCGACGCGCGGGCGCCCGGGGTGCCCGGTGTGGCGACCGTCGTCGAGGGGGCCAGCAGGTCGAAGGGGATGTCCTTGCTGGCCAGCGCTCGGGGCTGGGAATCGGCGGGGATCCCGCAGGCGACCAGGCTGCTGACGACGAGCAGGGCGGCCGCAGCCGCAGCGGCGTCGGCCCCGGAACGAGGCCTCATACCGACGCCGCCTCGGCTACGAACCGCGAGCCTCCGCCCGGACGGTCGTCGACCCAGACCCGCCCGCCGTGGAGGCGGACGTGCTCGGCGACCAGGGCCAGGCCGAGACCGGTGCCGTCACCCGCTCCCCGACGGCCCGCCGCCGACCCCCGGAAGAAGCGCTCGAAGATCCGCTCCCGCCCTTCTGCGGGCACTCCAGGGCCTGCGTCCTCGACGATGAGGCGCACCCTGTCGTCGCTGGCCTCCACCGCCAGCCGGGTGACGCCCCCCGCATAGACCGCTGCGTTGTCGACGAGGTTGGCCACGACGCGCTCGATGCGACGCTTGTCGACCGCGACCTGGAGGCCGGCGACGTCGGGCGCGAGCTCCACCGGGAGCGCGCCGTTCTCCCCCGCATGCACGGCGTGCTGCACGAGCTCGTCGACACGGACGTCGTCGAGGGAGAGCTCGGCCGAGCCGGTGTCGAAGCGGGATATCTCGAGCAGGTCCGAGACCATCCGCTGGAAGCGGCGCAGCTCCGCGGCCAGGAGATCCAGCGCCCGCCGCGACCGCTGAGGAAGGTCGTCTCGGCGGGCCTCCAGCACGCCGATCGCGGTCGACAGCGTCGTCAGCGGCGACTCGATCCTCTCCTGGAGCCGGTCGGCCATGCGGTTGAACGAGGAGGCGAGCGTGGCCAGGTCGGCCTCGTCGAAGGTCTCCAGACGGGTGTCGAGGCGCCCTCCGGCGATGGCGACGGCGGCGTGGGCCACGTCGCCCAGCGGCCGCAGCGCCCGGCCACTGGCCCAGCGGCCGATGAAGACGCCGGCGATGGTGATGGCGACCGAGCCCGCAGCCAGGGTGAGGGCCAGGATCCGCAGCGAGTGATCGAGCTCCTGCAGCGAGAACACCTCGAAGTAGGCGGCTCCGACGACCGGGATCGGGATGCCCACTCCCATCTGCAGGGAACCGGCCAGGTTGAAGCGCTGACTGGCGGGCGTCCCTCCGGTGACCTGGCCGCGGAGGTGCGCGGGGAGAGCATCCCGGCCGACCGTGAGCGAGGTGGCGAACCACCGGCCGCGGTCGTACAGGACCGAGCGCGAGCCGGGTGCCGTGTCCAGTGACGCCAGCAGCGGTGGGATGTCCGGCTGCGGCGACCGCAGCGCCGCCCGCACGAGGTTGGCGTTCACGTAGGCCTGGCGCAGCACCGCCGTCTGGCGCTCGTGCAGGAAGTACTGACGGGCGGTGAAGTAGGTGAGGGTGGAGAGCGACACCGACAGGACGAGGGCGCCCAGGGCGAAGGCGGCGGTGACTCTGGATCGCAGCCCCAGCCGGCGGTGCCGCCTCGGCATGTCAGGACACCAGCTTGTAGCCGAGCCCCCGCACGGTCACGACGTGGCGGGGATTGGCGGCGTCGGGCTCGATCTTCGTCCGCAGCCGGCGGATGTGGACGTCGACCAGTCGCCCGTCTCCGAAGTAGTCGTAACCCCACACCCGCTCGAGGAGCTGTTCCCTGCTGAACACCTTGCCCGGGCTGCCGGCGAGCTCGCACAGCAGGTGGAACTCGGTCCGTGTCAGATGGATCTCCTCGTCGCCCCGTCGCACCGCGCCCTCCTCCGGGACCACCACGACGTCGCCGAAGGCCATCGCCGTCGACCCCCCGTTGCCCGCCCGCACTCGCCGCAGGAGGGCGCGGATGCGCGCCGCCAGCTCCTTGGCCACGAAGGGCTTGGTCACGTAGTCGTCGGCGCCTGCTTCCAGGCCGGCGACGACGTCGTGGGTGTCGGAGCGAGCCGTGACGACGATCACGGGCACGGCGCTGACGCGCCGCAGCGCCCGGCAGCACTCCAGGCCGTCGATGCCGGGGAGCATGAGGTCGATGAGCACGACATCGGCGGGGCGCTGGCCGAAGGTCTCGAGGCCGTCCTCGCCGGTCGCCGCCTCGTCGATCTCGTAGCCCTCGTCCTCGAGGGCGAGCCGCATCGACGCCCGGATGCGTTCGTCGTCCTCGACCAGGAGGAGGCGGCTGGCCACACGCAGATGGTCTCGCATCGGAGGGGTCCCCGCCAGGCCATCCGCCCTGGTCGGCGGGCGGCGGGGGCCAGGATCGTCACCCAACCGAAACGCCACCCGACTTACTCTCGGGGCAGTCAGGAGGGATGATGGAGCCATGGTGGCACGGGGGCGCCAGCGCTGGTCCCGGCCCGGGACCGTGGTCATCGAGTCGTGCAACAGCACGTGGTTGTTCGACCCGGGCCAGCGGCTGTTCTGCCGGGTCCCGCGTGGCACCGCAATCGAGGTGCCGCCGCCCCCGAGCCGCTGGGAGCCCTATTTCGCCCTCGACGTCGATCCCCACTCGGAGTCCTTCGTGGTGATCCTCAACGAGGCGGGCACCCGACTGCTCCGCTCGTGGCGACACGTGGAGCGCTGCTCCCAGTGCGGCGGCGAGGGCACCACCGAGCTCTATCTCGACCCCATCGCTCCCGGCGCCTGATCGGCTGGGGGTTCGCCGCTAGCGGGCGGCGCCGGCGCCACCTCGCTGGAGGGCGAGTGACCCGGTGACGTCGAGCACGCCGCGGGCCACGAGATAAATGCCGAGGACAGCCGCCAGGGTCAGCAGGCCGATGCCGGGCCAGCTGATGACGATGATCCCCGCTGCCAGATCGGCGATCCCCCGCAACACGTCGAGGGACCGGTCGGTGCTCCCGCTCACGGCGGCCACGAACGCCGCCGCGGCCGAGACGAGGAGATAGGTGCCGAAGACCAGCCCGATGACCGCGACCCCCCGGATCGGCCTGGTCACGACGAGCACGCCGGCGACGATGCCCAGCACGCCGAGGACGGTGCGCAGAGCTCCGCCGTTCTCGCGCAGCGATTCCAACCCGCCGAGCAGCTGCATCGCACCCCAGAACACGAGGTACACGCCGAGGGCGAGGCTGACGAGAGCGAGGGTGCCCCCCGGGTCGGCGAGCACGAGGATCCCGGCCAGCGTGGCGACGATCCCACCGAGGAACGAGATCCACCAGTAGCGACGGAGCAGCTCGGCCGGCGTGAGCTCCCGGTCGTCGATGAACGCCGGATCCTGGTCGGCCGCCCGAAGGGGGGCGGCCGGGGACGATATCGGTGTGGTGTCTCGTGCCATCGGTGCTCGCGGTCGCGCTCATGATGCCTGGCAGATCAGGACATTTGTCAAGCAGGGGCGGCGCCGGGCCATCTGGCGACCGTCCTTGCCTCGGACGTCCGCAAGCGCCAACATCGCTTCCAGGACGACGATCACGGGGGGATGCGATGGCCACCGGGAACGGAGGCGAGGTGCGTAGCGAGCGGGCGCGCACGCTGTTGGACGCGTGTGGCATCGAAGCCGGGCACCTCGACGAGGCCGCGCTCGTGGCCCGCGCCGAGCAGATCGCGGATGCCGTCGCCCGCTACCGGGCGAGCTCGGCGATGACCGAGACCTGGGACCGGCACCTGTCGAGTGAGTTCGACGCCCATGACGTGGGGGCCACCATGGACACAATGGTGGACGATCCCTACCTGCTGCACGTTCCCGTACTCACCGGCGGTGCGGGTCGCGATGGCGTCGCCCGGTTCTATGCCGACCACTTCATCCCGAAGATCCCAGCCGACTGGCAGATCACACCCATCTCGCGCACGGTCGGCTGCGACCAGGTCGTCGACGAGATGGTCACCACGTTCACCCACGACATCGAGATCGACTTTCTCCTGCCTCGAGTGCCGCCGACCGGGAGGCGCGTCGAGATCCCGATCGTCGCCCTTGGAGCCTTCCGGGGGAGCGAGGTGCGCTACGAGCACATCTACTGGGACCAGGCGTCGGTACTGGCCCAGATCGGGCTGCTCGACCAGGTCGGTGTGCCCGTCGCCGGTGTCGAGCAAGCCCGCAAGCTGCTCGACGGCACCGGTCCGTTCAATTCCCTGATCGGGTCTGAGCCCCCTGGGTGACCGCGTCGTGCCGGGCCCGACGGTTTGATTGGAGCCGAAGATGGAGAGGTTCGGGGAGGGAGCACGGGGCACGGATCCGCGGGGTGCCTACCCGGGGGCGCCGTACACCCGGGAGGCAGGTCCCATGGCTACGCAGCTGAACTCTCCCTACGAGTACTACTCGGGCGAGGCGACGCTCCGGCCGCCGACCGTGGAGGTTCGCCCGCCGTGGTCGCTCGGCATGCTGATCGCGGGGATCGGAGCGGTGCTCGTGGGCGCCTGGGCGGGCATCGTCCCGTTCGTCGGGCCGAAGTTCGGCTACACGCTCGGCGCCTCGGAGGCCTGGAAGCTGACGTCTGACCACGTCTACCTCCAACTGGCTCCGGGAGCGGCCGGTGTCCTGGCCGGGCTCGTCTTCTTCGGCTTCGTACCGGCCCGGGATCGGGCGTCGTTCTGGCGGGGTGTGGCAGTGGTCGCCGGGCTGTTGGCCGCAGCCGCCGGCGCCTGGCTCGTCGTCGGGCCCGATGCGTACACCGTCGTGCGTCACGTCGGTGCCAACGGGCGGACGCTGCCCACCAGGTCGCTGGCGAGCCTCGCCACCCAGGTCGGCTACTACCTCGGACCCGGAGTCCTCCTGGCGGTCTTCGGAGGGATGGGCCTCGGTCTCGGACCGCGCCGCTGCAGCCGAGCGCGCTGAGCGCGGCGCTGTCTCGTCTGGGTCGCGGTCAGGACTCGACCAACACCCGCCAGGCGGAGAAGCCGCCCAGCAGGTCGGAAACGTCGCCGTGGCCCGCCCGGGCCAGGGCGCTGGCCGCGATCGACGAGCGGTAGCCGCTGGCGCAGTACGCGACGACCGGTCGATGCCGGTCCACCTCGTCGATCCGGCTCAGTAGGCCGGCGAGGGGGATGTTGACGGAGCCGGCGATGGCCCCGTCCGCGACCTCGCCCGCGTTCCGGACGTCGAGGAGCATCGGATCGGGCGAGTCGCGCCGGCGTTCGACCAGCTCCACGGCGGTCAGCCGGGAGCTTCGCTCGGTGAGCTCTGGATGCGCCATGAGGGCCGACACCGGATCGGCCAGGGCGGCGACGACGTCGTCGAAGCCGATCCGGGCGAGCCGGACCTTCGCCTCGAGGTCGTGATCGGCATCGCACACCAGGACGATCCGATCGTCGGGGCGCAGGACGTCTCCCGCATACTCGGCGAACCGTCCCGTGAGGCCGACGTTGAGTGAGCCCGGGAGGTGGCCGGCAGCGAAATCGCTCGGGTCACGGGTGTCGAGGACGACCGCCCCGCTCGCCTGGAGCTCGAGGACCTCGGCCGGCGACACGGCCGCCGGGCGGTGATGCTCGTCGAGGAGCGGTCTGCGCTCCTTGTTCCGGTGGGCGCTGTAGGGGAAATACAGCGGCATCAACGGCTGACCCTCGGTCACGATGTGGACGAAGTCGCTCTCGTCCATCGGCGCCAGGGCGTAGTTGGTGTAGCGCTGCTGGCCGATGGTCGACGACGTCTCGTTCGACAGGCTCTTGCCGCACGCCGAGCCCGCTCCGTGGGCGGGAAAGACCCGGGTCTCGTCGGGCAGGGTGAGGAGCTGCTCGCGCAGGGAGTGGTACAGGTGGCGCGCCAGCTCGGCGGCACTGGCACCCTCGGTAGCCGTCAGATCCGGCCGCCCGACGTCGCCGATGAACAGGGTGTCGCCGGTCAGCACGCCGTAGGGGACCTCGTCACCGGCGCGCTCGTACACCACGAGGCTGATCGACTCTGGCGTGTGCCCCGGCGTGGCCCGTACCTCCACCTCCACCTCACCCAGGCTGATGCGCTGACCGTCGGCCAGCCGTTCGATCGGGAACTCCGCCTCTGCCTGCGCTCCGAAGCAGATGCTGGCCCCCGTTGCCTCGGAGAGCTCGAGATGCCCGGAGAGGAAGTCAGCGTGGAAGTGGGTCTCGATGACCCGCTCGATCTCGAGCCCGGCGGCTTCGGCGTCGGCGAGATAACCCGAGATGTCCCGCTGTGGGTCGACCACCATCGCCCGACGGGTCGACTCGTCGCCGACCAGGTACGAGGCGTGAGACAGGCAGCCGAGGAAGTACTGGTGGAAGATCAACTCGCCCTCCTCCCGAGGCCATGGTGGCCCAGGAAGGAGACGAGGGCAACGCGCACCGAGGCGCGGTCGTGGCCCCTGGCTCTCGTGCGGGCGGTGCCTCTAGGGGATCAGCCGCTCACCAGGACGTCGTCGCCCACCCGCTCCTGGAGGCGCTGGTTGACCTTCCGCTTGATCCGCTGGAGCGAGTTGTCGATCGACTTGACGTGCCGGCCGAGGCGCTCGCTGATGTCCTGGTAGGAGTTGCCCTCGACGTACAGGCGGAGCACGTCGACCTCGAGGCCGGTGAGCAGGTCCGACATGCACCGGCGGGCCTCGTCCATGCCCTCCTTGCTGACGATCTGGTCGGCCGGGTCGCTCGCCGGGTCCGGGCCGAGGAGCTTGTCCACCGAGCGCTCCCCCTCGTCATCGGGCCGCGGCGTCGAGATCGAGACGTACTGGTTGAGGGGCTGCTGCTTGTGGCGGGTCGCCGTCTTGATGGCGGTGACGATCTGCCGGGTGATGCACAGCTCGGCGAAGGCCCGGAAGGATGACTGGCGGTCGGCGCGGAAGTCCCGTGCCGCCTTGAACAGCCCGATCAGCGCCTCCTGCTCGACGTCGTCGGCATCCGAGCCGACGAGGAAGTAGCTCCGCGCCTTGCGGCGGGCGAAGCTGCGGTAGCGGCGGAGCAGGGTCTCGATGGCCTCCCCGTCGCCGCCATGGAACCTGGCCACCAGCTCCTGATCGGACAGCTCGGTGTGGGAGTGTCGATCGGTTCTCAGTGACATGGTCCCCTCCTGCGGGTTCCTTCTCGACGGTGCCCGACTAGATCCTACGCCCTAGTACATGTCCACTAGTGGCAGTAGTCACACCTCGCGGGCCCGGCCCCGGCAAACCTGCCGTTGTCTGCCGAAGCCCGACACGGACGCTGATTCGGGGGAAGAACGGCCCGCGGACCCTGGGCGTCGGGATGGACCACGATGCCTAGTAGCTACGAAGGGGGCCATCCGGCCGCCGCAGAGGGGTGCTCGTCAGACGCGCAGGTTCTCGAGCGAGCTCCTCAGGCGTGACAGCTCTCCGAGGGTGTCCTCGCGCAGCACCTCGAGCTGCTCCAGCTCCTGGCGCAGCTCCTCCAGGTGCACCATCGAGCCGTCCATCACGGCGCGCACCCGCCCGTCCGCCGCCGCCTCGGCCTCCTCGGTGAACCGCTCGAGCTGGTGGCGCGCCTCGACGACGGCGCGATCCGCGTCGTCGCGATCGAGCCGAGCCTCCTCGGTGACCTCCTCGGCCCGGCGCTGAGCGGCCTCGACGATCTCGGCCGCGATCTGCTCGGCTTTGGCCCGCTCCGACTCGGCCTCCTCGAGCATCTGGCCAGCATCCTGTCGGGCGCCGTGCAGCTCGCGACCGGCCTCCTCGCGGTCGAGCTCGGCCTGACGCGCCGTCACTGCCGCGATCCGCTCGGCCTCCGCCCGGTCTGCCTCGGCCTCCTCGAGCAGCTGGCTGACGTGCTCGCGAGCCTCGCGGAGATCGCGGCTGGCTTCCTCCCTGTCGAGTTGTGCACGTTCCAGCATCGCCGCCGCCGCCTTCTCCGCCTGCGCCCGTTCTCCCTCGGCGGCGTCGGTCACCTCGGCCGCTCGGCGACGGGAGTCCACGAGCAGCTCGGCAGCGGCGTCTTCAGCCTCGGCCCGTTCGGTCTTCGCCTCCTCGAGGAGCTTGGCGGCGTGCTCCCGATCGGTCCGGGCCTCCTCGGCCAGCTGCGACGCATGGGCCTGGGCCCTCTCGGAGAGCTCCTGGGCTGTCGCCTGCGCCTGTTCGACCAGCTCCGCTGCTTCGCGTCGGGCCGCCTCGACGCTCTCGCTCGCCGCCCGCTCCGCCTGCGCTCGCACCGTCTCGGCCTCGGTCCGCGCAGCCTCGGCCTCCGTCCGCTCTGCCTCGGCTTCCTGAACGAGCTGATCGGCCTGGTGCCGAGCCATCTCGAGACGGTGGGCGGCCTCTTCGCGGTCGAGCCGGGCTTCCTCGCTGATGTCGTTGGCCTGGTCTCGGGCCTCGGCGATCACGGTCTCGGCGCGCTGTCCGGCCTGCTCGACGATGTCGCCGGCCTCGCTCTGGCCCTCGAGGATCAGCTGGGCTGCGGCGCGCTCCTGGTCGACTCGCTGCGCCAGGGCCTCCTCGCGCAGCTGATCGGCGTGCCGGCGCGCCTCCTCGAGTAGCTCATCGGCGTGGCGGCGGGCCTCCTCGAGGGCGCGGGCGGCCTCTTGACGATCCCGTTGTGCCTCGTCTATCTCGGAATTGACCCTGCCCCGTAGCTCCTGCGACGCCCCCCACGCCTCCTGGATGATCTGGTCGGCCCGATCGCCCAACCACTTGACCGACGGGGGTGGGGCGTCGCCGACCCGTTCCTCGAGCTCGGCCAGCTTGGTCTCGAGGCCCTGGACCCGGCGGCTGGCGGTGGCCGCCCGGGCGTCCGCTGCCTCGATCTGGGCCTGAGCCTGGCTCGCCCAGCGCTCGTACTCGGCTAGGTAGGCCTCGACCTGGGTCCGGTCGTAGCCGCGGACGACGACGGCGAACCGGGGGCGCTCGTACGCATTCTCGGTCATCGGCTCTCTGTCGTTCTATCCGTGCCGGAGGAGTGGCGCCGAGCTCGCCGGATCGCGGCCTCGGCGGTGCTGCGACTCACCAGAGAGCCCGCGGAAGACGATTCCTCCATTGGGCGCTTGGTATTCCCCCAACTGGTGCCCTTCTGTCTTCGAGGCACCGGCGCCTCCTTCCTTCCGACCTCCTCGGCGAGTGCGGGGGCGAGTCGACGGAAGTGCCCGCTGCCGACGGTGGCGGCCACCACTAGGACCCAGCAGGGGCACCGCAGTCGACGGCGACAGAGCTCCCGCCGGCATACGCCCAGCTATTGGCTGAGAGGAGCATAGCCACTGGGTTTCCTCGCCGATCAATCGGGCCGACGCCAGCTCGGGGCCCCCAGCCCCGCGATCGATCCGAGCGGCGCAACCGGCGTGGTTCGGCGCCGCGAGGGCTCGAGATGGTGTCGGCCCCTAGGTTCTGCCGCCGTGCGCCTGGCCGGGGTTGGTCACCCAAGCGAACCCCTCGGCCAGATCCAGGATCTCTCTGGCGCCGACCACCTGTGTCCCCTGAGTCAGGAGCTGCTCGAGGATGGCGCGTCGAACGCTGGCTTCCAGCAGATGGGACTCGGCGGCCAGGCCCCGAATTCGTTGGGCAGTCTCCTCATCGATGTCCATGATCGATGTCCATGCTCCTTCGAGCGGGCCCGTTGCGCGGACCCACCGCCGTTCTCCATACCCAGCGGTCCCTCCCCCCCAAGCGCAGTGTCGTCCGCTTCCCCCGCGCGGATGGCCCGAGCGCTGCCGGGGGAGCGCCTCCTCCCTCGCGCCAGGCGGCGCTCAGGTGAAGATGCCCTGCCGGAGGACGGTCGCGATGGCGTGGGCGCGATCATTGACACCGAGCTTGCGGTAGATCGAGCGAAGGTGGGTCTTGACGGTCTCCTCGCCGACGACGAGCTGGGCTGCGATGAGCCGGTTGCTCATGCCTTCCACGAGCAGGCCGAGCACCTGGCTCTCACGCTGGCTCAGACCGAGTTGGCTGCCCGGCCAGCCCTGGGTGTCGCCCATGTGCGCAGCGCGCTTGGCGATGCGCGTGGCCATCGTGGGATCGACGATCACCTCACCGTTGGCGACGAGCACGAGATGATCGGCGAGCTGCAAACCGCTCATCGACTTGAGCAGGTACCCGGAGACGCCGAGCCGGAGCGCCTCGAACAGCCGGCGCTCGTCGTTGTCTTCGGTGAAGATCACCACCCGGAAGGGTGGCTTCTCGGCCACGAGCTCGGAAGCGAGCTCGAGACCGCTGGTCTCGTGCAGCGTCGTGTCGAGCAGCACGACGTCGGCCTCGAGATCCAACGCCTTCGTGAGCACGTCCTCGGTGGCGAGAGCCCCGCCGACGACGCGTACCTGGTCGCTGTGTCGTGCAAGCATGCCCTGAAGGCCGACGATGATGATCTCGTCGTCGTCGACCAGGACCACCCGCACGGGCCTGTCTGCGGTCTCGCCCGTCGCGTCGTCGTCAGTCATAGCTGGCTCGCCAGGAGCCTGTGAAGGACGCTACCGACGGGCCCCTTTGACCGCTAGAGGAGTTCTTTCACCTGCGCTGGTGAGCGGCCTCCCCCGAGATGTGCTCACCCCGGAGCGGGCGCGAAGCGAGCGCCGGTGGCCCCGCCGACGAGAATGCATGCACGTGTGATCGCCTCGTCGCCCGGTCGGTGGGCACGGTGCGCCCGTGGTCGACCTCCAGCGGGTGGCGGGTGGACAGTCGAATCTCGATGGAGGGGCGCTCGACCGAGGGCGAAAATGATCGGCGATGGGGTTCGTCGTCCGACACATCGGGCCTCCGGACTGGCGGCTGGTACGAGCGGCGCGGTTGCGCGCCCTCGAAGATGCCCCGTACGCCTTCGGATCGACCTTCGCAGAGGAGATCGAGCGGGACGATTCCTTCTGGAGGTCCACCGTCGACCGCCTGGCGTGGTTCGTGGCCCTGGACGGCTCAGAGCCGGCTGGCGTCGTCGCGGTCCTGTCTGCACAACGCGACCGACCGGACCGGTTCGAGATCATCTCGACATGGGTTGCGGCTCACCACCGCCGCACGGGAGTGGGCAATGCCCTCATGGCGGCGGCGCGGGAGTGGGCAACGGAGGCTGGTGCGACGACGCTGACCTTGTCGGTCACCGAGGGGAACGAACCCGCCCGACGCTTCTACGAACGGCTGGGCTTCAGCTCCACCGGCTCGCGGAGGCCTCTGCGCAGCAATCCGAACGTCTCGGCGCTCGAGATGCGTCTTCCTCTGACTGCAGTGCGGCTGCGGTTCGCACCGAGCCCGATCGGAGATCTCCACGTCGGGCACGTGCGGATCGGCGTTCTCACCTGGATCCTGGCCAGGCAACACAACGGGTCCTACTTCGTCCGCTTCGAGAACACGGATCGGACCAAAGAGGTGGCTGGGTCGAGGGATGCCATCCTCGGCGATCTCACGTGGCTCGGCCTCCTCGGACCCGAGCAGCCGCGCGACCAGGCAGACATGACCGACTCGTACCTGGAGGCGCTCGAGCACCTCGGTGCGGGCGGCCACACCTACAGAGATGGCGCCGCGATCCGGTTCCGCACTCCGACCGGGGGAACAGTCGAGTGGGATGACCTGGCGCGGGGCAGGGTCGCCCTCCGTAACGACGACCTCGATGACCCTGTGCTGGTACGGAGCTCGGGAACCCCGACCTTCTACCTGGCCAGCAGCATCGATGACATCGAGGACCGGATCACCCATCTGGTGCGCTCCGAGCCCTTTCGACGAATCACCGCCAAGCAGATCCACATCTGGGGCGCGCTCGCCGCCGACTCGCCCCAGGCCGGGCACGTTCCTCTGGTCACGCGGCCACATCGTGGGCCGGTCCGCGTCGGCGGCACCGGCGACGTGACCGTCCGGGCGATGCGAGAGCGGGGGATCAGTCCGACCTCCTTGTTGATGTACCTGGCGCTGCCGCAGGTAGCGAGCTGGAAGGAACCGCCTGCGGATCTGGATCTGATCGTCGAGCGTCTCGACCTGCGTCGGGTCTCACGACGTCCGATCACCTTCGACCTGCGAGCGCTCGAGGTGCTGGACCGGCGCTGCTCAGACTCGAGAAGCAGCTGAGGTGCGGCCAGCACGTCACCCTTACAAGGTCGCCAGCAGGGCGTCGAGGAGCGTGTCCACGCTCGGCGCCGCGGCCATCTCGGCGGCCACGAGCTGAGCCCGCTGGCGGTATGAGGACTGAGCTCGGACCGTTCCGATTCCCTCGGCGATGCGGGGCGCGTCGTGAGCGCTGATAGCTCGGCGGTTGCCCTCGATATCCCGACCCGTGTCGAGGGACACGCCCGCCCCCGTCCGGGCCACCCTTTCTCCGTTCACGACCTGATCTGCGAACAATGACACGACAACGAGCGGTACGCCCACGGCCAGCGCCCCAAAGGTCGTGCCCGAGCCGCCGTGGCAGACCACGACGTCCGCGTCGGCGAGCGCATCGGCCTGGTCGACCCACGACTCCACGTGCACATTCGCCGGAAGTTCCCAGAGTTGCGATGCGTCGAACTGGCGACCGACAGTGAGCAGCACGCGGGCGTCAAGTCCTGCAACTGCTCTCAGCGCCGTCCGGTAGGCGTCAGCAGCGAGGGACATGTGGCCCAGCACCGTACCGAAGCTCACGTACACCAGCGGCGCCTCGGAGCCACCCCACCAGTCGGGCAAGGGAGCACGGCGAACGGGTATCGCCTCGGCGAAGCGACGGGTGTCGGGGAAGCGCGAGGGGTCGACCGACGCGGGGAA
>VAWP01000104.1 GCA_005888295.1 Actinomycetota bacterium | reverse complement strand
GCCTCGTCCAGGGCGACGAGACGAGGTGCAACGACCTCGGCCAGCATCGACTCGGACAGGCCCCAGGAGCGAAGGGTGCGACTGAGGATCACGGCGGCTGCGCCGGAGCGGGCCTGCAGATCGGGGATCACGGCCCGCTCGGCCATCTCCATCATCTCGTGCGGTACGCCCGGGATGGCGTACATCACCTTGTGGCCGACCGGGCAGACGAGGCCGGGCGCCGTCCCGCGCACCTGGGGAATGACCTCGGCACCCTGGGGCACGTCGGCCTGGCGCAGGTTGCTGACCGGCATCTCCCGGCCTCTGGCCCCGAACACGGCCGCGATCCGCTCGACGATGGCGTCGTCGCGCACCAGCGGCACGTTCATGACCTCGGCGATGGCGTCCCTCGTGATGTCGTCCTGGGTCGGACCGAGGCCGCCACAGACGATCACGGCGTCGCTGCGCGCCAGGGCGGTCCGCAGGGCCAGCACGATGCGCGCCCGGTTGTCCCCCACCTTGGTCTGAAAGAAGGAGTCGACACCGGCGAGGGCGAGCCGCTCACCCAGCCAGGCCGAGTTGGTGTCGACGATCTGGCCCAGCAGCAGCTCGGTCCCGACGGCGACGACCTCAGTGCGCACAGGCCCCGCGCTCCCGTGGATCTCGGTCTGTTCCACATCTTGTCGAAAGTGGGCGATGCGCCCGCAGCCGCGGCGACCACTTTCGACCAAATGCGGAACCAGGCGGACCTGCCGGCACCGCGGCGCCAGCCCGGCTCACCGGGCGCCCTTGGGTTGAGCGCCCAGGCCCGCCACCGCGCTGGAGGCGCCCAGGGTCGCCACGGACTGCCCAGCGCCGCGCCGGTCGACCACGTACTGGGTCCCGGAGACGAAGGTGAGCCCGACGGCCGTCCAGAGGACGGCGACCACGAGCCCGTGGTGGTGTGTCGCGACGGGCGGCAACAGGGCCAGGCCCACGGCGAGGTCCTGGGCCCAGGCCTTGGCCTTGCCCGTCCATCGAGCCGGTACCGACACGCCGCGGCGCCCGACGACGACGCGGTAGCCGCTGATACCGAGCTCCCGCCCGCCGATGAGGGCCACCGGCAGCCACCAGATCTCGCCCCGCGCCACCAGGGCGACCAGCGCGCCGACGACGAGGACCTTGTCGGCCAGCGGGTCGAGGAAGGCTCCCGAGCGCGTCGCCCCCTGTCGGCGGGCCACCCAGCCGTCGAGGCCGTCGGTGCCGGCCAGCACCGCCCACACCGTGACGGTCACCCACGAGGCACCCAGGACGAGCACCAGGGCGACGAGCAGGGGCGTGGCCAGGAGGCGGGCGACCGTGACGGCGTTGGCCGGCGTGGCCAGGGCCGAGGGCCCGTACGTGCCGGTGCCGACGGCCTTCATCGCGCCCTTGCCAACTGCGACGCCTCCAGGTCCGGCCCCTCCGCACCCGTCACGACCAGCTCGACGAGATCTCCGGGGTGCAGGTCGCCCGGCACGCGCACCACGCCGTCGATCTCGGGCGCCTCCCGGTGGGAGCGCCCGGCTCCGACCCCGTCGACCAGCACCTCGACCGTCTGGCCGACCAGGTCGGCCCGCCTGCTGGCCGTGATCCCGTCCTGCAGCTCGGACAGCTCGACCAGGCGCTCGTCGACCAGCGCCGGTGGCACCTGCCCGTCGAGCCCCGCCGCGTGTGTGCCCTCCTCGGCCGAGTAGGCGAAGAAGCCGGCCCAGTCGAGCCTGACCTCACCCAGGAAGTCGAGCAGCCGGTCGTGGTCGTCCTCGGTCTCGCCCGGGTAGCCGACGATGAACGAGGAACGAAAGGCAGCCGACGGCTCGCGCGCCCGGATGTCCGCGATCCTGCGGGCGAAGCGCTCGCCGTCGCCCCACCGGCGCATCCGCCGTAGCAGTGACCTGGACGCGTGCTGGAGGGAGAGGTCGAAGTACGGCACGCCGGTGTCGCAGATGGCGTCGACGAGGCGGTCGCTCAGCTCCGACGGGTACAGGTACAGCAGGCGGGTCCGCTCGACCAGCTCGGCGACCCGGCCGACCAGCCCCACGATGGCGCCCGCCCGCCCGAGGTCCCGGCCGTACGAGGCGAGGTCCTGGGCGACGAGGACGATCTCCTTCGCCCCCAGGGACGCGACCTCGTCCAGCACGTCGCGCTCGGTGCGAGACCGCTGGCGCCCACGGAAGGACGGGATGGCGCAGAACCCGCAGGCCCGATCGCAGCCTTCGGCCACCTTCACGTACGCCCACGGCGCTCGGGCCGGCGGCCGGCGCAGGTTGAGCAGATCGAAACTGGGCACGGCCCGAGACGACAGCCTGACCGGTACCCCGAAGCCGGCCACGCGGTCCACCTCGGGCAGGGCCGCTGCCAGCTCGTCGCCGTAGCGCTCGGCCAAGCAGCCCGTGACGACCACGCGCGCCCCCGGACGTCGGGCGTCGGACAGGGCGAGCACGGTCTCGATCGACTCGGCCCGGGCGGCCTCGATGAACGCGCACGTGTTGACGACGACCAGATCAGCGTCCTCGGGCGCGCCGGCCGGCGTCAGCCCGTCCGACTCGAGGGAGCCGGCCAGCTTCGACGAGTCGACCTCGTTCTTGGGACAGCCCAGAGTCTCGAGCCAATACCGCCGGGGCACCAGCTCAATCTATCGCCGACCCCCCCCGGCCGGACCTACAGGTTGCCCCGTCTGGCCTGCTCAGCCTCGATCGCCTCGAACAGGGACTTGAAGTTCCCCGCTCCGAAGCCCCGGGCCCCCTCCCGCTGGATGATCTCGAGGAACAACGTCGGACGGTCGCCGATGTTCTCGGTGAAGATCTGCAGCAGGTGACCGTCCTCGTCGCGGTCGACGAGGATCCCGAGCCGCCGCAGCTCGTCCCAGGGCAGGTCGAGGTCACCGAGCCTCCCCCGCGCGTCGTCGTAGTAGTCGGCCGGGACATCGAGAAAGCGCATGCCGCGCCCGCGCAGCGCGTCCACGGTGGCCACGATGTCGTCGGTGGCGAGGGCCAGGTGCTGCACGCCCGGACAACCGTAGAAGTCCAGGAACTCCTGGATCTGGCTGCGCCGGAGACCCTGAGCCGGCTCGTTGATGGGGAGGACGACGCGCGACCCGTCCCACACGACCGTCGACATCAGCGCCGAGTACTCGGTCGAGATCTGGTCGTCGCCGAAGTGGACCAGGCGGTCGAAGCCCATCACCTGCTCGTAGAACTCGACCCAGCAGCCGAGCGCGCCCAGCCCCACGTTGGCCACGACGTGATCGAAGCCACGCAGGCCCACCGGCGCGCCCGCGGGCCGAGGCGGAAGCCGGTTCGACTCGAAGCCCGGAGCGAAGGTCCCGGAGTACGCCGTCCGCTCCACGAAGGTGTGCTCGGTGTCGCCGTAGGCGGCGATCGTGGCCGTCACGAGCTTGCCGGAGGCGTCCTCGTCGGTGCGCGGCCCGGCGATGCCCACCGCGCCACGCGAGAGGGCCATCTCGTAGGCAGACGCGGCGTCGGTCACCTCCAGCGCCAGCGAGCGCACCCCGTCGCCGTGCGCCCTGTGGTGTGTGGCGATCGGCGACGACGGCTGAAGGGCTCCCGACACGACCAGCCTGATGTCACCCTGCTCGAGCACGTAGGAAGCCCGGTCGGGCATGCCCGTCTCGGGGCCGCCGTAGGCCACGACCTCGAAGCCGAGCCCGGCGGCGAAGAAGTGCGCGGCCTGACGGGCGTTGCCGACCCACAGCTCGACGTGATCCCAGCCTTCGAGCTCGATGCCGCTCATCGAAGGGCCCCCCGCTCCGCAGGGCCGGCCTGGCGTGCCAACCGGTCCTGTTCGAGCCCGTCCCAGAAGGCTTTGACGCCGTCCAGCATCTCGCCCGCACCGGCGAGGAAGCGGCGTTGGTCGAATCCGGGCTGTGCGAAGGCCTCGGCAAGCTCGTCGGCGGTGTGGGCGGCGTGCTGGTCCTCGACCCGGTCGTGCCAGGTCCAGAAGGACAGCGGAAGGTCCGGGCACTCCCGCTCGGAGAAGATCCTGAGACCGGCGATCAGCTCTTTCCAGAACCCGGCCGCCGCCCAGTGCTCGACGGCGTAGGAGGCACCGGCCGCGATCGACGGATCGTCGGAGCCGTAGATGCGCAGGAGCTCGTCGCAGAAGAACGAGGTGGCGTTCGTGGCCTGCCGACGCTTCCCGAGGTCGCCGAACTCGAGACCGAGCGGCTCACCGAAGCGCAGCAGCCACTCGAAGTGGGCGGCCGGGAAGCGGAACCGCGCCCCTTCCACGCTTCCCTCGGTGGACACGAGATCGGCGTCGCCGCCCGCCTCCTTGGCGCCGCTCGGCGCCCGGAACGGCACACCCAGCTCGTTCATGAGGATCTCCTTCCCGGCCCGGTAGGAAGCCAGGTCGGGCGCGTTGATCACCTTGCGCAGCTGGGCCTCGACGAACAGGTGGCTGAACACGCTGAACTGCACGGTCAGGTGGCGGACGTCTTCTCGACTGGCCTCGCCGGTGGCGAACCAGCGGGTGTAGCGGTTGTCGACGACCACGGGATGGTGGCCGACCACGTCGTCGACACGCCGTCGGAAGGTCTCCCAGCCCTCCGTGCCGGTCGAGGGTGTCCCGGTGAGAGTCATGGTCGCTCCTCTCGCCCTTGGTGCCACAACTTGTACCCAAATACAACTCATCCCTAAGCGTGGTGGTCAAGACTCCCAGAGACAACTGGACAATTTGCCTTGTTCTGACGAGGCTGAACCACTACGCTCTGGGCGTGTTGGCCAGTCCGATCGACCGGTTGGACGCTCGGCTCATCGGACAGCTGGCCGAGGCGCCCAGGGCAGGCATCCTCGAGCTGGCTCGCCGGCTGAAGGTCGCCCGGGGAACGGTCCAGGCCAGGCTGGACAAGCTCGTCAGCCGGGGCGTCGTCACCGGCTTCGGCCCCGACCTGCACCTCGGCGGCCTCGGCTACGAGGTCACGGCGTTCGTCAACCTGGAGATCACCCAGGGCCGGCTCGGTGACGTCGTCGACCACCTGCGTCTGGTCCCAGAGGTGCTGGAGGCCCACGCCATCACCGGACCGGGCGACCTGCACTGCCGGGTGGCCGCCCGCACCAACGAGCACCTCCAGGACATCATCAACCGTGTGCTCGAGGTACAGGGGATCGGCCGGAGCACCACGGTGATCGCCCTGTCCGAGCAGATCCCGTACCGCGTGCTGCCACTCGTCGGTGCCCTCGCCGACGAGGAGGCCTGAAGGGAGGCTCCATGTCATCCGTACCGCCGCAGTGGGTGAAGGGCCGCGCCTCCCGTCAGGCCCACGCCGACCTGCCGACGGGAACGGTCGAGGAGGAGCACGGCCGGGAAGGCTTCGCCGCCGCGGCCAGCCACCTCTACCGGCTGCACCCACCCACGTCGTGGACCGCCATCTCCGGGCCGCTGCGACCGACCGCGCTCGACGCCAGCCGGATGGATGGCGGCGGCGACGGGATGCCCGCCGCCCTGCTCGTCAACGACGACGTGCGCATCGGGTGGTGGACCAGGCCGGCGACCGGGGTGGGCTGGTTCTTCCGCGACGCCGATGGTGATGTCCTCTACCTCGTGCACGAGGGTGAAGGGCGGCTGGCGACCGAGTACGGCCCCCTCGCCTACCGGCCGGGCGACTACCTGTTGGTCCCGCGTGGCACGACCCACCGGTTCGAGCCGGTGACCACGACCCGGCTGCTGACCATCGAGGCACTGGGAGGGACGATCGGGCTTCCCGAGCGAGGACTGTTGGGACGCCATGCGCTGTTCGACCCGGCGATCGTCGAGGTTCCCGAGCCGGAGGCGCACGACGAGGTCGGCGACTTCAGCGTCCGGGTTCTGCGCGAGGGCGCCGTGAGCGAGATCCGCTACCCGTTCCATCCCTTCGACGTCGTGGGCTGGAAGGGCGACCTGGCGCCGCTACGTCTCTCGGCCGACGACCTCCGCCCCGTCGTGTCCGAGCGCTATCACCTCCCGCCGTCGGCACATACGACCTTCGTGGGGAGTGGCTTCGTCGTGGCGACCTTTGCGCCCCGTCCGCTCGAACGCGATCCCGATACCCTCGGGGCGAGTTCTTCAGTCGGGCCGGCATCACCGAGGGCATGCTCACCTTCCACCCGCACGGGGTCCACCACGGCCCGCAGCCGGCGGCGGTGAAGCGGTCCGAGGAGCGCGGCCCCGGTGGCTACGCGGACGAGATCGCCGTCAACGTCGACGCCCGCCGTCCGCTCCATCTGACCGCTGCCGCCGAGGGCATCACCGTCGCCGGCTACGAGCGATCCTGGCAGCCGAGCCCTTGAGGCCGCGGCGGACTCATGGATGGCTCGCCTCCACCACCGAGTGGATGCCGCCGCGCACGAGCCAGTCGGTGCGCACCGTCATGCGCCTCGGGCTGATGGCGGCGACCAGGTCGTCGAGGATGCGGTTGGTCACGTCCTCGTGGAACGCGCCCTCGTCCCGATAGCTCCACAGGTAGAGCTTCAGCGACTTGAGCTCGACGATCGAGGGGCCGGGCACGTAGCTGATGGTCACGGTCGCATAGTCGGGCTGGCCCGTCATCGGGCAGACGCAGGTGAGCTCGGGCGTCTCGCAGCGGATCTCGTAGTCACGACCCGGGTGCGGGTTGTCCAGGGCCACGAGCTCCTTGGAAGGCCGAGAGGGCACCGGCCGACGATACCGGTCCTCGGCGGCGCCGGCCGTGGCCGCAGCCGCCGTCAGGGCCAGCGGTGGGACTCGGGTCGGCCGGGCGGCGGGGGTCCGCCCTGGGCGATGAGCAGACCCCGCCGGTCGGGCTCGAGCAGCAGGGCCCGACCGGGCACCGAGAGCTCTTTCAGCATGAGCTCGCCGGCGTCGCGCACCCTCGGCGCCGCCTGGGCGTCGCACATGCCGATCAGGCTGGGCCCTGCCCCCGACCACGACGCAGCCAGCGCGCCCGCGTCGACCAGCCGGCCGAGCAGCTGGGAGGCCTCGGGAAAGAGCGGGCTCCGGGCGGCCTGATGGAGGCGGTCCTCGGTGGCCGCCCGCACGAGGTGGCGGCGATCGGCCAGCCCGCTCACGAGCAGGCCCATGCGCCCGAGGTTGAAGGCGGCATCCCGGTGGCTCACCGTGGCCGGGAGGGCCTGGCGGGCCTGACCCGTGGTCAGCGAGCGGGACGGCACCAGCACCACGAACACCAGCTCCGGGTCGAGGGCGAGGGGGGCGGCGACGGGGACGCCGGCGACGGTCGTGGCCGCGACCAGGCCGCCCCGGACCGAGGCGGCGGCGTTCTCGGGGTGGCCGTCGGCGGCGGCGGCGACAGTCAGGGGGTCACTGGCGCCGGCTGCGGCGGCCGTGGCCACGGCCAGCGCCGCCGAGGAGCCGAGCCCCCGTCCGAGCGGGATCGACGACCTCACGCCGATGGCGAAGTGGTCGTGGCCGAGCACCTCCATGGCGATGCGGGCAGCCAGGTGCGAGGCATCTCCCGCCAGGTCGGCACCCTCGCCCTCGGCTCTGACCGTCAGACGGGGGGCCTGCGCCACCTCGACCTCGATGTACAGCTGGAGCGCCACGGCCAGCGTGTCGAAACCGGGGCCCAGGTTGGCCGCCGACGCCGGGGCTCGAGCGCGCACCAGCTCAGGCTACTGGGGACCACTGGTCGCGTCCGAGGTTCGAGAATGATGCTAAATCGGGTATATGTCACGCCGCGTGGAGGTGACGGTAGGGCGAGGATCCCGGCGGGCGGCCGGACTGATGGCGCTGGCCGTGGTGACGCTCGTGGCGGGTGGTGTGGCGGCGGCGACGACACCCGGGTCGCCTGGGGCGGCCCACCCGACGGCGCGCCACGCCGCTCCGGCGCCGGCCGACGGAGCCGTGGCATCCGGCGATCCCTCCAGCGTGCCGCCTGGGACGGTGCTTCCACCCGCAGGCCCCGGCGCGCCAACCCAGGTGCCCTCGGGCGGGCCCGTGCTGGCCGACGTCGGTCACGCCGCGCCGAAGGCGGCGCCAGCGCGAACGCTGCCGCCGCCCCTGCCGGAGCCGAACCGCGCCTCGGCGCCGGGTGGGGCCGCACCCGACCGGGGATCCGGCGCCGTGTGGCCGGGAGATTTTCCCGACCCCTTCGTGCTCCCGAGCGCGCCCATGTACTACGCCTACTCGACGCAGGTGGGGCTCACCGATGTGCCCACCATCAGGTCGACCGACCTCGTCCACTGGCAGTGGGTCGGCGACGCCCTCCCCCGCCTGCCGTCGTGGGCGTCGTGGGGCTACCTCTGGGCCCCGTCGGTCCTCTCCAGGGGAGCGACCTACGTGCTGTACTACACGACCCGCGACTCGGCGACGGACCGGCAGTGCCTGTCACGGGCTGTCAGCGCCGTTCCCCAGGGTCCCTTCGTCGACAGCTCGAGCGGACCGCTCGTGTGCCAGACGGACCGCGGCGGCTCGATCGACCCGAGCCCCTTCGTCGATCGCGACGGCACCCCCTACCTGCAGTGGCAGAGCGAAGGCACGCTGAACGGCGAGCCGCCTCGCGTCTGGTCCCAGCAGCTGACAGCGGACGGCCTCAACCTGGTCGGACAGCCGAGAGAGCTCATCCACCAGGATCAGGGCTGGGAGTTCCCCATCGTCGAAGCGCCGTCGATGTTCCGCGACGGCAACCGGTACTACCTCTTCTACTCGGGCAACCGCTGGCAGACCGCCGCCTACGCCATCGGCTACGCGGTCTGCGCGTCGGCTGTCGGTCCGTGCACGAAGCCGAGCTCCTCACCGCTGCTGGCCTCCAGTGGTTCCCTGGCCGGGCCCGGCGGTGAGTCGGTGTTCACCGACGCCACCGGCGCGACGAGGCTCGCCTATCACGCCTGGACGCAGCCCGACGTCGGCTACCCAAAGGGCGCCCGCCGGCTGCACATCTCGAGCTTGAGCTTCGTCGGCGGCCAGCCGGTCGTGCGGTAGCAGGCCGGCCGTTTCCCTGGGCCGGCCTCCCGGGCCGGCCGTCACCTACGAGCGCAGGGCCCCGGGTTCCTCGAGCCAGCGGTTGAGGGCGACGGTCCTGGCGTTGCGCATGACGAGCACGTGCTCGACGGCGCGGCGGACCCGGCGCTGCTGATCGGCGGTGATCACGACCCTGCGCAGCAGGTAGTCGGCCTTGTCGCCGTGGTCCTCCTCGGCGTAGGCGTGGACCTTGAAGTTCTCGACGTCGAGCCCGTAGTGGTCGCGCAGCCCCTCGTACATCATCTTGGCGTAGCCGGTGGAGGCGGCGAACCGCTCCCCCGCCCAGCCGAAGGCGGCGAGGCCTTCCTCGTACGAACGCCGCATGTAGTAGAGGCTCGTGAACACCGACCCGATCGTCTCGGGGAGCGGACGGTAGGACAGCAGGTCGTCGTCGGAGATGCCCATCTGCCGGGTCCACTCGACCTTCATGTCCACGTGGTTGCGGTCGCCGGCGAAACCGGTCTCGTCGGCCAGGTTCTGCAGCCAGTGGAAGTGGTGCTCGCTGGCGCCGAGATCGAGCGAATCGGTGTCGGGGGAGTTGGCGACCAACGAGCCGAACTCGGTGGTGTACCACTTCCCCAAGAAGTAGTACTCCTTGGCCAGGCGCTCGAGCAGCGGCACCGACAACCGGCCGTCGGCCACCCGCTCCCACACGTGGTTGCGAGCCGTGGCCACGTCCGCCTGCAGGGCCTCGAGGCCGGCCATGAACTCCTCGACGGGCGCTCCCTCGACCGCTCCGCCTCGCCTGATGTCAACGAACTCCCGGACCTCGGTCATGGCCGCAAGTGTAGAGTCTCTGTGACATTCGTGTCAGGTTCGCCGCCGGACGAAGAGCTGCAACGGAGCCGTCCCTGCCCGTCTACCTCAGCGCCGCCCACCACGCGATCGTGGCCGCCGCCTGCGAGCGTCTGATCCCGGCCGACGAGTCGTCGGGGGCGGCGGCCGCCGGTGCAGCGGACTACATCGACGGCCTCCTCGGGGCCTTTCGCTTCGACCCCCCTCACGTCTGGGCCGGTGGGCCCTTCTCGGGCCGCGCCGGCGGAGAGGCGTCGTTCTCCGATTTCACTCCCCTCGACCCGATGGACGAGCTCGCCTGGCGAACGCGCATCGAGGGCTCGCGAGGCCGCGTCGAGCGGGAGTGGAACGGTCCGGTCACCGGGCTCCAGGAGCGGTACGAGGACGGGATCGCGGCCCTCGGAGCCGACTTCGCCGGGCTCGGGTCGGCGGATCAGGATGCGCGGCTGGACGCCGTCCCGGAGTTCCGGTCGCTGCTCTACGAGCACGCCTGCGAGGCGATGTACGGTCCCCCCGAGTACGGCGGAAACCGCCACCTGGCCGGGTGGCGGTCCATCGGGTTCGAGGGCGACGTCCAACCGCGAGGCTGGTCCGACGACGAGGTGTCGGAGCCGTGAACCCGAGCAGTCACGACGCCGACGCGGTCATCGTCGGCAGCGGTCCCGGTGGCGCCACCGCGGCCGACGTGCTCACCGCCGCCGGCTGGAGCGTCATCGTGCTCGAGAAGGGGCGCAATCACCTGCTCGACCTGGAGCCGCCGTACGAGTTGAAGGGCGACTTCTCCAACGACGAGATCAAGTTCACCCGCCGCCACTTCCTCGGCCCCGACCCGCTCCTCGAGCCGAGGGCGTTCCGGAGGTCCGACGCCGACGGCGACCACCTGCTGCTCGGCGAGGTCAACAACCTGCCGTCAGGAGTCGGCGGAGGGGCCGTCCACGCCGACGCCAAGATGCCCCGGTTCCGCGAGCTGGACTTCCGCCTGCTGTCCGAACGCGGTCCGATCGACGGCGCCGATCTGGACGACTGGCCGCTCGACTACGCCGAGCTCGAGCCCTGCTACGCCGAGGCCGAGCGCCTCGTCGGGGTGGCCGGCGAGGCCGGCGTCAACCCGTACGAGTCGTGGCGCTCCGGGCCCTACCCGATGGCTCCGGGGCCCGACATGTACGGCGCCATCCTCTCGGCCGAGGCTGCGACCCGGATGGGCTACCACCCCTACCGGGCACCCACGGGCATCAACACCACCGACTACGACGGCCGGCCCTCCTGCAACAACTGCGGCTTCTGTGGGCAGTACGGCTGTCCGATCCACGCCAAAGGAGACGCGGTGGCGTCGTTGCGCAGAGCCCTTCGCAGCGGGCGCTGCGAGATCCGACCCCGCGCCATGGCCACCGAGGTCGTCCTCGACGAAGCGGGTCGACGGGCCCGTGCGGTGCGCTACCTCGACGCCGTCGGCGACGGCCATGAAGTGACCGCGGCCCACGTCGTGCTCGCCGGTGGCGCATTCGAGACGCCGCGGCTGCTGCTGCGTGGCGGGATCGCCAACTCCTCGGGACTGGTCGGCCGCTACCTCATGTTCCACTTCCAGACCTACGTCGCCGCCTCCTTCCCGTTCAGCCTCCACCCCAACCGGGGCCGGACGGTCACCCACCACCACGACGACTTCGTGGCGCCGAACGCCGAGGATCTGGCGGCCGCCCGGCAGGCGGGCCTCCCCTGGTTCAGCGGCGGCACCGTGGAACACGGCGGCGGCACCGGACCGATCACCGAGGCGCTCAACTGCCCGCCGGGCCCGCTCCACAAGGAGCTCATGCGCTCGTCGATGCTGCGCGACCGGCTCTGGGTATTCACGATGCAGGGCGAGGACATGCCACAGGCGGTCAACCGCGTGGACCTCCACCCCTCGGCGCGCGACGTCCACGGTCTGCCGGCTGGCCGGGTGACGTACTCGCCGCACCGCCACGAGATCGCCGCCTCCGCCTACTGGGGACCGAAGCTGGAGGCCATCCACATCGAGGCGGGCGCCTCCTGGACCGCCACCACCACCTCCCCGCCGACGGATCGGGACTCGGCCGGCGCCATGGGCTGGGCGCCGGTCAGCCGCCACGTGATGGGCACGTGCCGCATGGGGACCGACCCGCGCACGAGCGTCGTCGACGCCCACGGTCGCTTTCACGACGTCGAGAACATGATCTGCGCCGACTCGTCGGTGTTCGTGACATCGTCGGGCTACAACCCGACGCTCACGATCGTCGCCCTCGCCATCCGTGCCAGCAGGGCGTTGGCTGGCATCCAGCCCGAGAGGCGGGCCGGATAACCGGGTTCGCCTACCGGCGCGGGAGACCGAGGAGCCGCTCGCCGATGATCGTGCGCTGGACCTCTGACGTCCCCCCGGCGATGCTGGCCGCCTTGCTCCACAGCCACTGTCGCTGCCAGGCACCATCGGCGGCGTTGCCGTCGGCCCTGCCCCACAAGGGTGCGGCCTCGCCCACCACGTCGAGGGCGAGCTGGGAGAGGTGCTGGGTCATCGCCGTCCAGGTCAGCTTCACCCAGCTCGACTCGGGTCCCGGCACCTCGCCTCGTCCGAGCCGGGAGAGCGTGCGCCAGTTGTGCAGTCGCAGGACGCGCAGCTCGACGAAGGCCTGGGCGAGACCGTCGGCGACGAGCGGGTCGTCCAGCCTGCCGTTCTCGACGGCGAGACGGTACAGGGCATCCAGGCGAGCTTCGTGGAGCACCTGCTCCTTGAAGGGGAAGTTGGTTCCGCGCTCGTGGGCCAGCGTCGTGCCGGCCACCGCCCAGCCGGCGTCGAGGTCACCGATCAGGCGGTCGGAGGGAACGAAGGCGGCGTCGAGGAAGACCTCGTTGAACTCGGCGTCACCCGTGATCTGCACGAGCGGCCTGATGTCCACGCCGGGCCCCTCCATGTCGATGGCGAAGCACGAGATCCCCCGCTGGCGGGGCCCGTCGGGGTCGGTGCGCGCCAGGGCCAGGCCCCACCGGGCGAACTGGGCGTAGGAGGTCCACACCTTCTGACCGGTGATCCGCCACCCACCCTCGACGGCGTCCGCCCGCGTCGCCAGCGACGCCAGGTCGGAACCGGCGCCGGGCTCGCTGTAGAGCTGGCACCAGATCTCGGTGGCGTCGAGGATGCGGGGCAGCCACCTCCTCCGCTGCTCCTCGCTGCCGTGGGCCAGCAGTGTCGGACCGGCCAGGTTGATGCCGACCCGGTTGACGGGTTGGGGCGCACCGGAGCGGGCGTACTCGAGATTGAACAGCGCCACCTGCACGGCGGTGGCGCCCCGGCCTCCGTGCTCGGGCGGCCAGTCGATGCCCACCCACCGGTCGGCGGCCAGCCTGGCCTGCCAGCGGCGGCCCCACGCCACCTCCTCGTCCATGGACCCGAACGGAGGCGGCGTCTCCCCGTGCCGGCGGAACCACTCCCGCGCCTCGAGGGCGAAGGCCTCGTCCTCGGGACGCAGCGCGAGGTCCACGTGGCGTTCCTCAGAGGTCCCAGAAGCGCTGGCGCCCGGCGGCGGTGAACGACGCCTCGAGCTGCCGCTCGTCCTCGGTCGTGAGCCGTCGGTAGGCGGGATCGCCCCGACCCCGGAAGAAGATCTCGTCCCCGCCCGTGCGGTCGGAACGGAACTTCTGGTGCACGAGTGTCCGCTTCACGATCTTGTTGGTGGCGGTGACGGGCATGGACGAGGTCACCCGGATGTAGCGGGGGCGCCACTTGGGGGCGAGCTCGTTCTGGGCGTCGATCCACGCCGCCAGCGCGGCGCCGTCGGTCCGGGCGCCGTCCCGGAGGACGAGGCAGGCCATGACCTGGTCTCCCGCCTGCTCGTCGGGCACGCCGTAGGCGGCGGCGACCACCACGTCGGGGTACAGGGACAGCGCTGACTCGATGGGACCGGCCGGGAAGTTCTCGCCGTCCACCCTGATCCACTCGGCCGTCCGGCCGGCGAAGTAGAGGTAACCCTCGGGGTCGACGTAGCCGAGGTCACCGCTCCAGTACCAACCACGGCGCGTGGCCCGGGCGTTGGCCTCGGGGTTGTTGTAGTACCCCTCGAAGGGACCGGCGCCTGCCGTGCTCACGATCTCCCCGACGCACTCCTCGGCGTTCGCGAGCCGGCCGGCGGTGTCGAAGCGGGCCGGCGGGAGGAAGCGGCCGTCCTCGTCGACGACCTTCACCGCATCGCCCACCCGGCCCATCGCCCCTGGCGGCATCCCCGGCTCGCGGTTGACGGCCACACCCCCCTCGGTCGCGCCGAAGGCGTCCACCACCTCGACGCCGAAGCGGGCGCTGAAGGTGTCCACCACCTGCGGCGATCCTTCGTTACCGAACGCGATCCGCAAGGTGTTGTCGGCGTCGTCGGGTCGGGCGGGCGTGTCGAGGATGTAGGAGAGCGGCTTGCCGGTGTAGTTGAAGTACGTCGCTCCGTAGCGGCGCACGTCGTCGAGCCAGCGCGAGGCGCTGAACCGTCGGGCCAGGCCCACCGATCCCCCGTAGACGATCGAAGGTGCCCAGCCGACCATGACGGCGTTGGAATGGAACAGCGGCATGCTCACGTACCCCACGTCGTCGGGCCCGAGCCCCAGCATGATCCCCATGCGGTTGCCGGTCACCATGATCCGTCGCTGGGTGCAGATCACGGCCTTCGGCGCGTCGGATGTCCCCGAGGTGAAGACCAGCGCCCAGATCGAGTCCGGAGACGGATCGTCGACACCCGGGTCCCCGTCACCGGCGTCGGCGAGTGCCTCCTCGAGGGAGCCACCGACCCTGGGCTGGGGGTCCCCCGAGCCGGCGAAGCGGCGCGACACCCAGAGGTTGCCCTCGGGCACGTCGAGCTGGTCGACGATCGGCTCCAGCAGGGGCTGGTGTCGGGGCTCGGTCACGATCATGGCCACGTCGGTGTGGGTGATGTCGCGTAGCAGGCTCTCACCCCGTCGGGTGTGGTTGAGACCGACGATGGCGGCCCCGCACAACGCCGCACCGCCAAGAGCGAACAGATAGTCGGGCACGTTGTCGAGCAGAACACCGACGTGGAACGGACGTCCGGCCGGGCGCCGGGAGACGAAGAGGTTCGCCCAACGCCGGCACTCCGCCACGTAGTCACCGTGGGTCCACACGCGCTCGCCGAAGCGCACCGCGGGTCGGCGGGCGATGTCGGCGTCCGACGCGTTCCGCCGGAGGAGGGCCGCGGCGTTGGCGGCGGGCAGCGGCGCCGCCCCCGGAGCCGGCGCGTCTCGGCGTTTCGCCCCGGTTGTCACTGCAGTGTCGCTCACCAGACCCTCTCCTGACACGCCCGTCACATTATTATGGTCCGCCCATGGCCGACCTCTTCCACGTCGTCGGCCGCCAGCGGGCCTGTCGGGAGTTCCGGCCCGATCCCGTCGAGGACGATCTCGTCGAGCGCTGCCTGGAGGCGGCCACGCACGCCCCCAGCGCGGAGAACCGCCAGCCGTGGGTGTTCGTGGTCGTCCGGGATCCGGAGCTGCGGGCCATGGTCGGCGACCTCACCAGGCGGGCCTGGCGGGGCGGCGGTCGACAACACTCCGAGCCCAGACTGGCGTCCGGGCTTCTCACGGACGTCGATCGCGGCGCCGAGGGCGGCGTGGCGGCGGCGCCCGTCCTCGTCGTGGTGTGCGGTGACACGCGCCTCGGCCTCGAGGTCACCCTGCCGGCCTCGATCTTCCCGGCCGTCCAGAACCTGCTGCTGGCGGCCACCGCGCTCGGGCTGGGCTCGGCGCTGACCACGCTGCCGGTCACCTTCGGCGCCGAGCTGCGAACTGCGCTGACCCTCCCCTCCACCGTGCAGCCCCTGGCCGTGGTGCCGCTGGGCTGGCCGGCTCGTCGGCTCGGCCCGCCGCGGCGAAGTCCCGTGTCGGAGAAGGCCCACCGCGACCGCTACGGCGCCGGCTGGTAAACGGCCGGCGGCGGGACCGGTCAGTCCTTCTTGCCGAGGAGCGGGTGGGCGGGCATGCCCACTGGCTGCAGGTGCTGGCCGAGGACCTCGTGAAAGTGGTCGGCCACGCCCTCTGGGTCCCAGCCACCTTCACGCCACATGGCCGCCACCTGCCGGGGCGTCTGGAAGAGGGTGAACGCGTAACCGGTGCGCCCGAGGACCTGGCCGTTGACGTACGACGCCTGCTCGGAGGCGAGGAACGCGACCAGCGGGGCATTCAGCGAGGGGTCCTGGTCGGGCGGAGGCTCCGTGCCCGTCCGCTCGTAGAGCCCCGCCGTCATGCGGGTCGTGCCCGCGGGGGCGACGGCGTTGACCGTGATCCCGTTGCGGGCCAGCTCGAGGGCCCACACGAAGGTCATGCCCATGATGCCGGCCTTTGCCGCTCCGTAGTTGGTCTGGCCGAAGTTGCCGCGCAGACCCGCTGACGAGGTGATGTTGACGATGCGGCCGTAGCCAGCCTCTCGCATGAGCTCCGCGGCGTGACGGGCGCAGTTGAAGGTGCCCTTCATGTGCACGGCCACCACGGCGTCGAAGTCGTCCTCGCTCATCTTGACCAGTGTCCGGTCCCGGATGATGCCCGCGTTGTTGACGAGGATGTCGATCTGGCCGAACGTGTCGACGGCGGTCCGGATGATCCGCCCGGCGGCTTCGAAGTCGCTCACCGAGTCGTAGGAGGGTACGGCCCGTCCTCCCGCCGCCTCGATCTCGGCGCATGCCTGTGCCGCGGCGTCGTTGTCGCCACCGCGGCCGTCGAGAGCCACGCCGACGTCGTTGACGACGACGCTCGCCCCCTGCTGTGCCAGGCACACGGCGATCTCCCGACCGATCCCCCGACCGGCGCCGGTCACGACCGCAACCCTTCCGTCGAGCAACATGGGCCGCAGGCTACCGGCTGCCTGGCGGGCGACGACACGGGGCCGCTCGCGTGCCTGCAACGGCGGCGCCTCGGCCAAAGCTGACGTACGTGTCGTATTTCGGCGCTACGCTCGGCGGGGGTGGCGACCGGCAAGAAGGCGACGAGAGGCTCGGCCACCACGGGGTCCGCTGGCAAGCGTGCGAACTCGGCGTCGAAGCGGCGCAAGGAGACGGCGCGGTCCCGGGGGGACGGCGCACCTGCCCGCTCGGGCACCGGGGGACCGGCTCGGGACCGGGCCCTGCGGGCCCGGGGCCAGCGCACGATGCGGCGGCTGCTCGATGCCGGGGTGGTCGTGCTGCGCCAGCGGGGTTACCAGGCGGCCCGCGTCGACGACATCGTCAAGACGGCCGAGACGTCCCACGGGACCTTCTACCTGTACTTCGCCAACAAGGAAGACCTCTTCCGTGCGCTCGCCCTGGACGTGGCCGACGCCATGGTCGACCTGGCCGAGTCGCTGGGACCCGTGGGACCCGATCGCAACGGCTTCGACGAGCTGCGCCACTGGATGGGCCGGTTCGCCGACCTCTACCGGCGGCACCGCGCCGTGATCCAGGCGTGGACGGAGGCCGAGACCGGGGCGAGCGAGTTCGGCCGCTTGGGGACCGAGCTCATGACCCGCTTCACCCAGGTGCTGATCGACCGCATCGGCGAGACGAGCGTGCCCGGCGTCGATCCCCAGATCGCCGCCCTGGCCATGGTGGCCATGATCGAGCGGTTCAACTACTACCTGTTGAGCAGGCAGACCCCGGTGAGCAGGGACCAGATGCTGGACACCCTGACCACCATCGCCCACATCGGGCTGTTCGGAGGCAAGCGCAGGCCGGCCCGGGAGGCCCGCCCGGGAGGCGGGCCCGGGAAAGAGGCCCGCCCGGGAGGCGGGCCCGGGAAAGAGGCCGGCCCGGGCAAGCGGCCCGTCACCCGAGCTGCCAGCGCCCGCTGACCGGCACGGCGCCATGCACCCGAGGATCTCGGTCAGCGCCATCTCGACCAGCTCATGGGATCTGGACGAGGACCTCGCCTTCTACGCCCGGGCCGGGATCGACCAGGTCGGCCTCTCGCTCCTGAAGCTGGAGCGTCACGGGCTGCAGGACGGTGTCCGCAAGGTCGCCGCCAGCGGGCTGCGCCGCTTCGACGCCGAGTTCGCACGCTTGCCAGCGGACCCCGTGGTGGCCGAGCCTCTCGTCGCCTTCTTGCCGGTCGCCACCCCCGCCGAGCGTAGCGCCGAAATACGACACGTACGTCAGCTTTGGCCGAGGCGCTGTCGCCGGTCGCCGCCGAGGCCAACTGTCGCCGGCTCCCGCTCGCGCTCGAGCACACGAACTCGCTACGGCCCGACGTCGGGTTCCTGCACACGCTGCGGGACACCGTCGACGTGGCCCGCCGGCTGAGCGTCGGGGTGTGCATGGAGGTCAACGCCTGCTGGGGTGAGCGGGGACTGGCCCAGACCGTGGCCGACGCCGTCGACGTGCTGCGCCTTGTCCAAGTCAGCGACTACGTGATCGGGACCCTCCGCACGCCCGACAGGGCCGTCCCCGGCGACGGCGACATCCCGCTCCCCCGCATCATCGGCCAGCTCCTCGAGGCCGGCTACGACGGTGTGTTCGACGTCGAGCTCATCGGACCGCGCATCGAAGCGGAGGGCTACCAACGGGCCGTTCCGAGGGCCGTCGAGCGGGTCGAGTCGCTCCTGGCCTCCGCCGGGATCTGACGGCCGCTGGCGTCCGTTGACGAGCCCGACGACCGCTCGTACTGTGCTGGGCGAACCATGACACGAGCGTCAGTCCCGGTCGGGGGCTAGCCGGCGCGGTCAGGAAGAGACAGTGGACTTCGACTACCCGCCGGAGGCGGAGGAGCTCCGACGGGAGCTCCGGCCCTGGCTGGACGCCAACCTGACCGAGCGCCTCCGCGGCGCCAGGTGGGCCAACGCCAACGACCCGAACCACCCCGACGTCGCCGTCCTCCGGGAGTGGAACGCCAAGCTGGCCGACGCCGGCTACGCGGCCATCGCCTGGCCCGAGGAGTACGGCGGGCGCGGTGCCGGTGTGATGGAACAGGTGGTCCTGGCCGAGGAGATGAGCCGGGCGGACGCACCCGGCACGCTCAACCCCATTGGCATCTCCAACATCGCGCCAGCGATCATGCAGCACGGCACCGAGGCGCAGAAGCGCAGGATCCTGCCGAGGATGCTGCGCGGCGACGACATCTGGTGCCAGGGCTTCTCCGAGCCCGACGCCGGCTCGGACCTCGCATCGTTGCGCACCTCCGCCGTGCGGGATGGGGACGACTACGTCGTCAACGGCCAGAAGGTCTGGAACACCCTCGGGCACCTGGCCAACTGGTGCGAGCTGCTCGTGCGGACCGACGACAGCGCGCCGCGCCACCAGGGCATCAGCTGCCTGCTCGTCGACATGACGCTGCCTGGTGTCGATGTCCGTCCGCTCGTGACCATCACGGGCGAACGGGAGTTCAACGAGATCTTCTTCACCGACGCACGGGTCCCGACGTCGTGCCTCCTCGGACCCGAGAACGAGGGCTGGCGCGTGGCCATGACCACCCTCGCCCACGAGCGCGGCAACGTCGCCAACCTGCACCTCGGACTGCGCAAGAAGATCGCCGGCCTCCTCGAGCTCGCCCGGTCGACCACGATCGGCGGACGACCGGCGTCGCAGGACCCCGTCCTGCGCCAGCGCCTCGCCGGCGTCTACCTCCAGGGAGAGCTCCTGAAGCTGCTCAGCGAGCGGGCCCTGTCGGCGGCCCTGCACGGGCGGGAGATGGGGCCGGAGTCGAGCGTGGCCAAGCTCACCTGGAGCCAGGCGGAGCAACAGCTCGCCGAGGTGGCCGCCGAGGTGCTCGGCCCGACGGCCGACAGCGCCGAATGGGGACGCGATCTCGTCTACTCGCGCTCGTTCACCATCGCCGGTGGCACCACCCAGGTGAACAAGAACATCATCGCCCAACGTATCCTGGGGCTACCTCGGTAGTGAAAGGCGCTGGCTGACAGGGCCGTCCGACGAAGGGGCCGACGACATGCGCACCGCTGCAACCGACCTGGTCGGCATCGACGTCCCCATCTTCGGCTTCAGCCACTGTCGAGACGTCGTGGCGGCGGTGACGAACGCGGGCGGCTGCGGCGTGCTCGGCGCCGTGGCCCACAGTCCCGAGCAGCTCGACGTCGACCTCACCTGGATCGAGCAGGAGGTGAGGGGCAAGCCCTACGGCGTCGACCTGCTCGTCCCCGAGAAGTTCGCCGGTGCCGACGAGGGCGGTCTCGATCGGGACCAGCTTCGTGGACTCGTGCCCGAGCAGCACGGAGCGTGGCTGGACGACCTGCTGTCCCGCTACGACGTGCCCCCGGCCCCGGCCCAGGAGACGGCATTCAGCGGGATCGGCGGGATGCGCATCGACCCCAAGAGCATGGCCCCGCTGCTCGACGTGCTCTTCGGCCACCAGACCCGTCTGGTGGCGTCGGCGCTCGGTCCTCCGCCGGCGCACTTCATCGAGCGCGCCCACGCCACCGGCATCCCCGTGGCGGCGTTGGCCGGGTCGGTCGAGCACGCCCGCAGGCACGTGGACGCGGGCGCCGACCTCATCGTGGCCCAGGGCACCGAGGCCGGCGGCCACACGGGATTGATCGCCACCATGGTGCTCGTCCCCGAGGTGGTCGACGCCGTGGCGCCCGTGCCCGTGCTGGCCGCCGGGGGCATCGCCCGTGGCCGCCAGCTGGCTGCCGGATTGGCCCTCGGGGCCGACGGTGTGTGGTGCGGATCGGTGTGGCTCACGACGGAGGAGGCCGAGACGCCGCCGGTGGTCAAGGACAAGTTCCTCCGGGCCGGGCTCGGCGACACCGTGCGGTCGCGATCGATGACCGGCAAGCCGGCGAGAATGCTGCGCACCGCGTGGACCGACGAGTGGGAGCGTCCCGACGGACCCGAGCCGTTGCCCATGCCGATCCAGCCCCTGCTGATCGGTGACGCCATGCGGCGCATCCACCGCGTGGCGGGCAAGGAGGGCACGGGCGCCAACGAGCTCGTGACGTATTTCGTGGGACAGGTCGTGGGCTCGATGGGCACGGTGCGACCGACCCGCCGGGTGGTGATGGAGATGGTCGAGGAGTTCATCGACACCATCCAGCGCCTCGACGACCTGGTGAAGGACTAGGCCGCCGGCAAGCGGCCGGCGGCGGGTGGCGGGGCGGGTCGGCGCCGCGCCCGGGGCGGCGAAGCCGCCGGCGACACCGCACTAGTCTCGGGATCGCCTGCGCCGGCGCGCGCACGATGACAGGAGGCGACCGTGGCCTGGGACTTCTCGACGGAGCCGGAGTTTCAAGAGCAGCTCGACTGGGTCGAGGAGTTCTGCCGGACGGAGATCGAGCCTCTGGACCTGGTGTTCCCGGGCGCGGCGTGGTCACGCAACCCCAAGGCCAAGGCCCTGGCCGATCCACTGAAGCAACAGGTCAAGGACCACGGGCTGTGGGCGCTGTTCCTCGACGAGGAGCTCGGCGGTCCGGGCTACGGGCAGCTGAAGCTGGCGCTGCTCAACGAGATACTGGGCCGCTATGGCTCGGCGCCGGTCGTGTTCGGCACCTCCGCCCCCGACACCGGCAACATGGAGATGCTGGCCGCCTACGGGACCGACGAGCAGAAGCAACGGTGGCTCCGTCCGCTGATGAACCAGGAGATCTTCTCGGCGTACTCGATGACCGAGCCCCATGGCGGGTCCGATCCCAACCTCTTCAAGACCCACGCCGTGCGTGACGGCGAGGAGTGGGTCATCAACGGCGAGAAGTGGTTCACCAGCCTGGGCAACCACGCCGACATCCTGTTCGTCATGTGCACCAACGGGATGTTCGTCGTCCCCCGTCAGACGCCCGGCGTCGAGATCATGGACTACCCCGCCACGCACAACCACGTCCGGTACAACGACGTGCGGGTGCCACTCGACCACCTGC